>JAZUDR010000336.1:0-31237 GCA_045639725.1 Candidatus Avigastranaerophilus sp.
ATTCCGTGATTTTACCCTATAACAAAAGTCTAGAAAATAATAGGTCGCAACTCCGCCAATATGAAAAATAGGGCTTGGCGGAGGTGCGCCATGTTATTAGGGCGCTGCGCTAGAAGGGCGTCGCTTCGCGACTAGGAGGACGGATAGACCGAGGCTAAAAAAATGGCCTGCTTATCGGCCTGCTTGGCCTGCTCCATCCGTCAATATCCTGTTATCCGTTGCTAATACTTATTTTCTTAGACGGAGGGCATTGGTGACAACAGTCACGGAACTGAGACTCATGGCGAGAGCTGCAACCATCGGGCTGAGTTTCCAGCCCAAGAACGAATAGAAAACACCGGCCGCCAACGGAATACATATAGCATTATAAAACAATGCCCAGAACAAATTCTGTTTTATATTCCTTACAACAGCCTTACTAAGCTTGATGCATTCAACAACATCATTAAGATCATTCTTCATCAGAACAACATCAGCCGATTCAATGGCAATGTCAGTTCCAGCACCGATAGCCATACCAATATCCGCACGAACCAGAGCAGGAGCGTCATTTATTCCATCTCCCACCATGACAATCTTTTCACCGGATTCCTGAAGCTTACGGATAGCCATCTCTTTATCCTGCGGTAGCACTTCTGCAATAGCAGCATCAAGCCCGAGTTTCTGTTTGATTCCCTGAGCAATAAGTCTGTTATCGCCAGTAAGCATCATAACCTTCAGACCCATCCTCTTCATTTCTTCGATGGCTTTGAAGCTAGTTTCTTTTATTGGATCAGCTACAGCAACAATACCCATGGGACTGCAGCCAGTAGAATCACTGCCTGTTGCGAAAAATATGGGGGTTTTCCCTTCAGCCGCCATTTCTTTGCCCTTGGCTTCTAAAACTGAAATATTAACATCATTTTCAAGCATAAGAGCAATATTTCCGGCTATAACAGTTCTGCCAAACATAGTGCCTTTTATGCCTCTTCCGGGCAATGCTTCAAAATCTGTTACCGGGAAAGCATCAACGCCTTCCTTTTCTGCCATTTCGGCAAAAGCGGCTCCGATAGGATGCTCAGACATTGCTTCTAATGAAACTGCCGCACTAAGAAGATTCTTTTCGCCGATTCCACTGAATGCGAACACATCAGTAACCTGAGGCTTTCCTTCTGTTATAGTGCCTGTTTTGTCAAGGACTACGCTGGTAACATAATGAGTTGTTTCAAGAGCTTCTGCAGACTTAACAAGAATGCCAGACTTCGCTGCCCTGCCTGTTCCAACCATGATAGCAACAGGAGTAGCAAGCCCTAGAGCGCAAGGGCAGGAAATAACAAGAACAGAAACAGCTATTGTAAGAGCAAATTCAAAAGGCTTGCCAATTAAAAGCCATACTGCAAAAGCAAAAATTGCTATGCCAATGACAACAGGAACAAAAATTCCGCTTACCAGATCGGCCAATCTGGCAATAGGGGCCTTTGTGGCAACTGTTGTTTCAACAAGTTCGACAATCTTGGCTACTGTAGTTTCTGAACCAACCTTTGTTGCCTTGAACTTTATAAACCCATTCTTGTTAATAGTACCGGCTGCAACAGCATCGCCAGGCTTCTTTTCCACGGGCATGCTTTCACCGGTTAAAACGGAAGCGTCTACAGCAGTTACTCCTTCTATGATTTCACCATCAACAGGAATGCTCATTCCCGGCTTAACACAGACGATATCTCCGACAACAACTTCACTGGCTGATATTTCTGTTTCCTGACCGTCTCTTTCGACAATAGCAGTCTTAGGAGTTAAGTCCATGAGCATCGCAACAGCTTCTGAGGTTTTACCCTTGGAACGGGTTTCGAGATACTTGCCAAGTGTGATAAGAGTTAGGATTGTTGCAGCACAGTCATAATAAAGATTGTGAGAAAGTGCAAAAGCCTGTTCTGTAGCATTGCCTGCAAGGTTCTTGTATATCAGGACAGTGTTATATATGCTGTAAATCAAGGCTGCGCCAGACCCAGTCATAACCAGAGAATCCATGTTGGCTGCCCTGTTAATGAAGCCACGAACCCCATTTATATAATATTTTCGGTTAAGATAAACTACCGGTATAGTCAGAATCAAAAGGCAGATAGCATATCTGAAACTATTCTGAGGCCCTTCAAAAAAGCTTAAGGAAGGTATGAAGCCCATATGGCCAAGCATTATGATTATATGCGGTATAAGCCAACAGAAAGACATAACCAGACGCTTTTTCATGGCCGCCAGTTCTGTTGCAGCAATATCAGTAAACTTCTGATGTGCTGATTCTGGCTTTGCTACGGTATTTGATTTTTGTTCAGATGCAGATTCTGTCTGTGGCTGGGGCTTTGGTTCTTCTACAGCAGAAGCTCCGAAACCACTTTTTACAACAGCAGCAACAATAGCATCGCTTTCAAGAATAGCTTCATCAAACTCAACAATCATTGAGTTTGTAAGCAAGCTTACGCTGACTTCCTTAACACCGTTTAGCTTGCGAACAGCGCCATCAACGCATGCTGAACAGGAAGAACAACTCATACCTGTCACATTGAATCTTTTCTGAACCATTTTTTATACCTTCTTAAAAACAGATAATCTGTTTCAAATCGCAATGCTAAAATACCAAAGAAAATCGTTACTAGCAATACCAAGAATAATTTATTGGTTTTTCCTCAGTCAATAGCCAACAGCGCATAAAAAAAGCCCCACATTGTGGGGCTTTTTCTATGCTTTTACTTTCTCTTTGGAGCAGCAATCTGTGTAGCAGATTCAGCTGCTGGTTCCTGATCTTTTACGCGACCAAGATAGCTTGGCAATTCAACGCCTGCCATGCCTGCTATATCCTGCAGTGGAGGCAGTGCCTTTGCAAAATTGGAAACGAAGTTAGAGGTTGTAGAACCGTTTTCGCTACCTGAATCCCAAACAGTGATCTTATCAATCTTAAGATTCTGAATAGCTTCAACCTGCTTGCCAACGATAGTTTCAATCTTTTCAACCATAAGCAAGGTTGAAAGAGCCTTAGCATCGCCGTTTACGCTCTTGAGCAATTCGGCATAACCGTTAGCCTTAGCAGCAAGAACCTTCTGAATACCCTGAGCTTCTGCTTCATACTTCTTCATCAAAGCGTCTGCTTCACCCTGAGCTTCTGTGCTGATTCTCAAAGCCTTTGCCTGAGCATCAAGTTCAATCTTCTTCTTTTCGATTTCCTTCATAACAATCTGTTCAGCGTTCAAACGTTCCAATTCAGCAAAATACTGTGCTTTATTGATTTCTGTCTGGCTGTTACGAAGAGCGATTTCAGCATTTTTCTTAGCTTCTGCTTCAGCAATCAACAACTGAGAATTTGAAACAACGATGGCTGCCTTAGATTTGTTTTCACCTTCGATTGCTTCAGCTTCCTTCTGCTGTATGTAAATACGGCGTTCAGAATCAGAATTCTTCTGACCCATCTGAGCATCAGCTTCACGCTTAGAAATTTCAATAGCCTTTTTACTGTTAGCATCTGCCTGACCGATTTCAGCATCAGCCTGCATCTTAGAAACTTCAATCATCTTGCGGCTATTAGCTTCAGCTTCACCGATAACTGCTTCGGCTTCCTTCTTCTGAACATAAATACGGCGGTCTGATTCAGCGTCCTTCTGACCCTTTTCAGCTTCTGCTGTATTCTTGGCAACCTGAATGGTCTTTTCCTTGTTGGCTTCAGATTCACCGATAGCACCACGTTTCATCTGTTCAGCAACGTCAATCTTTGCGCTTTCAATAGCTTCAGAAGCAGCCTTTTTACCAATGCTTTCGATGTAGTTAGAAGCATCTGTGATGTCTGTGATGTTAACGTTGATGAGATAGAGACCGATTTTGTTAAGTTCTGGTTCAACGTTTCTTCTAACAGATTCAAGGAAGCTTTCACGGTCCTGGTTAATCTGTTCGATTGTGAGAGAAGCAACAGTGAGACGGAGCTGACCAAAAATGATTTCCTTGGCCATATCTTCCATTTCTCTTACAGAAAGGTTAAGAAGTCTTTCTGCTGCGTTATTCATGATGGTTTCGTTAGTGCTGATACCAACAGTGAATGTAGAAGGAACGTTAATACGGATGTTCTGCTGAGAAAGAGCATTCTGCAAAGGAATACTGATAGTCATAGGAGTCAGGCTTAAATAAGAGAAATCCTGAATCATCGGCCATACAAATGTGCCGCCGCCATGCAAACATTTTGCAGAGCGATTTCCTGCAACACGACCAAAAATTACAAGAATCTTATCTGACGGACAGCGTCTATATCTGTTCATAATGAATGCAGCAGATATAATTACAGCAATAACTAATGCGCCAATGGCTATATCCCACATAAACAACACTCCTTAACAAAAAATTACGGTAATATTATACACATATTCATAAAAAGAGGAAAGTGCTTTTAATAGTTTTAATTCAATATTTTAAAATATCTGATGGCCTTTTATTGCTTCTTGATTTCTTTAACAACAAGTACCTCTTTTTCCAAAGTTCTTTTTACGTCAATAACAAACACCTGAGAATCTGTCTTGATTTCAGCTCCATCAGCGCTTATGGCATCACAGACCTTCAAACGGCCGTCAACATCAACTTCAATCTGACCATCACCATCTGCCGGTATTCTCAGATATACTCTGCCTGTCTTACCAATTGCAGAGGTTGTTCGTGCAGTTCCTGTCTGGCTAAGCTTCATCAGGGAATTTGTAACCTTCATTAAAATTGAAGCAGAAACAAAGCCTGCCAAAATGCCTGCTGCTGTTGCCGGAATCGGTCCAAAACCACTGGAACGCATCATAGCAAGACCTACCCAGCCAAGCATCATGAAGAATGCGCTAAGATTCTGTATAGAAAGAAACTGTTTAAAGAAAGGCACCTTCTCAACCATGATTTCATGGTTATCAAGATCAACATTGCCTGAGTCAGATGTTGTCATTCCATTAGAAGAAGCTAAATTTTCCAAAGCATCAGGAATGCCATTACCATTCAAGTCTACTGAGTTAGCAGCTTCAAGAACATCAGGAATGCCATTGTGATCTAAATCAGCTAAGCCTGCTGATTGCAAAGCATCTGGAATGCCATTGCCATCTAAGTCAGCCATTCCGCCTGCTTCTAAGGCATCTGGGATTCCGTCACCATCTAAGTCTGCCATTCCGCCTGCTTCTAAGGCATCTGGGATTCCGTCACCGTCTAAGTCGGCCATTCCAGCACCGCCTTGTTCTAAAGCGTCTGGAACACCGTCACCATCCAGGTCTGCGCCTTGACCACTAAAAGCTCCCATACACAGACTAATGGCTCTGACAATAAAGAAAAGAGAACCTAGACCAGCAGAATAAACGAAGAATTTTTCAATTAATGTTAGAGTTGTCCAAAACGCAAGCATAGAATTTCACCTTACTGCCATTCATAAGGAGTGCCCTGTTGCATAGCCCAATAGGCAGCGTCCTTCCAACCTCTGTTAAAGTCATTTACATTTATATTGAAGGTAGCCTTAAGAGCAGAATCAAGGTCTGAACCAGAGCTTACCTTATTGATTAATTCCAGCATTTTCTTGCAGCCCTTGCCAAGACCTTCCTTCTTGATAAGGAAAGCGGCCATCAGATAAGCCTGAGCAGTAGAGGTTTCGGAAATAGCCGGAGTCATATAACCACCGGTAAAAATACTATTAATGCTTTCTGTTGGAGCAATCTTTGCAGTCTGATCATTAGTGCTTTTCTGAGCCACAAGCAGACGGTAACGCTGAGTATAATTGCTTCCTGCAAGTATTTCTGCCAGACCATGCATCATCCAGCTATTACTGCTTGCTGCGCCAACTGTTTCTTTGTTCTGATGATGAATCATGTATCTGGTAAGAGCCGCAGCCAGCAGATGACCTGGGTATTCTTCAACCAGCGAAGTAATTTCATCTTCACTCAAAGCATCAAAATTAGCCAATATAATATTGCGGAGCATTTCGCTGTCGTAATAGTTGGAAGTAACAGTAATCATCGAATTGTTCGCATCATAGGAAACAATGGTCGGACCCATATTTTCTGCTGAAACAAATTTGATGTTTACAGGTTCCTTTATTGTTCCGATTCTTGACGCAATGCGGTTATACATTTCGTTCAACTCATTAACCAGCATTGTTCTGCCACTTTCATCAATGCCTTTTCCAAGAGCTATCTTAAAATTACCGGAAACAACAGCAGCACCAACCGCTGCTATGCCAGGAGCCTTTTCCTTTTCTGGCTGAGGAATAATCTTAGCAGGCACCTTCATGTTCACAAAGCCCTTTGTCAGGTTGGAAAGCTGATTATTAATGCGGGCATGAAGATTCGGATCTTCCTGCTGCAAAATAGGTAATGCAACCATGAAACGAAGCACATCAACCCTGAATGGATTCAATTCAAAAGCTTTGCTGAGCCATTCAATAGCATTCTTGATTTTATTTGCCTTAAAATAATAAAAGGCTTCCATGTAGCAATACATGCTCTTTTCAGCAGAACGGGGCTTCCAATAATTAAGAGCTCTGCGAGCGTCTGTTAATCTATCTAAGGTAAGAACCAAAGAAACATATATCGGATAAGCTTCCGGGTCTGAGAATGGCATACATGCGCTGGCTTCATCAATAATAACATTTACTTCATCAATTTTACCGTCCTGCATAGCAAAAACGCCTGCAGTCAGGTTAACAGAGGGTAGGTTATATCCACGCTTGAAAGCATTAACAAGACGGCGGGAGGCCTTTTCCTTGTCGTCGCGCTGAAGCATGTAATTTACCCAGAGAATTTCTATCTCAGGATTGCCTGGGTCGCGTATACCAGCTTCCTGTAAAGCTTCACCGGCTTCCTTGGTTTTGTGTAATTCCAGAAGAATGCGGGCTAATGTAATATAAGCATCCGGAGAATTAGGATTCTGCTTGTTATATTGCTCTGCAATGTTTAAAGCCTTTTCCCACTGGTCGAAATCATACAAGGCCCTGAAATAGTTGCCACCCACAGTAGCAGGGTGCATATCGTTTATCATTGCCTGCACAAACAGCAGCACAGAATTATAAGGGTCTTTCTTGATATTTTCTTCGATTACCTTAACGGCATCACCATTACGGCCAAGATACCATGCGCATAAAGCGCTCAAGCCAGCGCCATCAGCAGTGCCAGGATATTTCTTTTCGTATTCTTCAGAAAGTGCAAGAGCCAGATACATCTGACCACGTTCCAAGGCCTTTAAAACAGCTTCAAAATGAAGTTTGGAATTTTCAAGCTTTTCAACAAGTTTCGGCAAACCATTGGCTATTTCAGCAAAGTGGTCTGTAAGCTTCATTGGGTCAACCGGTATTGCTCTTGGTTTCTGGGGTAATCTAGGAAGATATCTCTGAGCTACCTTATTGTTCATAGTTAGAGAACATGCTTTTCTAAGCCATTCAGAGCCTAAAAGAGGACGGCCTGCCTGAATTTCAATAACCCCTAATAAATTAAGCAGATTAGTATTTCTGGTTCCATCAAAATACATTCGCAATGCGTAAAGCCTTGCGTCATCAAGTTTTCCATCGGCCAGACACTGCTTTGCGCGGTCCATCAATTCTTTTGGTTCAAGAAAATTAGGCTTTCTATAAGCTTCCTGAGCCTGTTCTGATGAACCTTCCTGAGCAAATAGCACAGCGGTATTGAAAACAACAGCAAATATAATAAATAATCTGATTAATTTCGTGTTCATGCTTCTGATTATATCAGATTTTATGCTATCAGAGCAAATTTATAGGATTATAAAAGGACTGTATTGCAACGGATAACAGGATGGGAGCGGATAGAACAGCCTAGCAGGCCGATAAGCAGGCCGGTTTTTTAGCCTCGGTATTAGAGAGTCTGTGATTTACTCTAAGGAGATTTCTGCTATGCAATGTTAGCAGAATACAGATACAAAAGAACCACACTTTCGGTCGGAAGCCAACAAAGGTCTATGCGAAAAGATCGCTGATTATGTTGTTAGCCATGACTATACCCAGATCAGAAAGTCTTATGCAGCGGTCTTTCATGATTATTTCACCAGTAGCGACATATTTATTAAGATTTATATAAAAGCTTTCGCGCTGAATACCGAATTTTTTCTCAAAAACATCTAAGTCCAAACCATCTAATGGCAATCTTAAATGAAGCATCAAATATTCGTTTCTCTGGTCCTTGGAACTGAGAAGTTCCTTGTCTGGCGCAATTCCATTCAGCCACTGTTCAAAACAGGCTTTTTCTGTATATCTCACATTATTGATACAGGAAACAGCAGCAGGTCCAAAGCCTATATAATCAAGGTTTTCCCAATAAGCGAGGTTATGCTTGCAGCGACAGCCTGGCTTAGCATAATTAGAAATCTCATAATGCTCAAAACCGGCACCTTTTAGAACCTCTGCAACATCGAACATTTCTTCCGGACCGATGTCATCCGGGTCCTGAAGCTTCCCAGAATCAACCTTCTGCTGAAGAGGAGTTCCTTCCTCAACACTTAAAAAATAGGCAGAAATATGCTTGAAGGGGTAATCACCGACTAATCTCTGTAAATCATTACCAATCGACCTACAGCCAGGAACACCCATAATGAAATCTGCACTTACGTTGGTTATTCCGTTAAATACGGTATCAAGTGCTTTTACAACAGAGCTGATACGGGCATTTCTTCCCAAAAGCTCCAGTTCATCATTCTGTAAGCGCTGAATACCTATGCTTATGCGAATCTGAGGATATTCAGCAAGAAAGGCAACAATGTCGTCAGATAGCGTTTCTGGATTAGTTTCGAAGGTTATCTCTTCGACCTCAGCCAGGTCCATATGGTCAGACAGCATTGCCATAATGCGCCTTATTCCCTTAAGACCCAGCATTGTAGGGTTACCACCACCGACAAAAATAGTTTTAATCTGGCAGTCTGCTTTAACAAACCATTTCTCCATCGTCTTTTCAAGATGATCAAGATAGCGGTCTATAACATAGCTTTCTTTAGGAACAATGGAATAAAAGCCGCAATAATCGCATTTTGAGAAGCAGAAGGGAACATGTATGTATAAAGCAGTTACCGTCATGATTGATGATTATTTACTGTGCTTCAACTACAAAGCAAGGGAAATCTATAGCGTTAAGCTGTTCTGCTTTATCTTCTGCCTGTTTTTCTGTTGGATACGGTCCTACAACAAGTCTGTATATTTCAAACTGCTCATCAGGTCTTAAAAGCGTAGAAACAACGCCTTCCTTCTGAAGAAGGTCATATATTTCTTTTGCAGATGCTTCATCACCAAATGCGCCAATCTGAACAAAGAAACCCTTGAAGTTCTGGGTATTCTGATTCAGTGTATTTACAGAACCGGTATTTGCGCTGGAATTAGTCTGCTCAGTATCCTTAGGAGCATATTTGATTGTAATTTCTGTTGGCCCATTCGGGGACTTTTCATATGCTTTTGCAGGAATTACGTTATCAAGCTTCTTGTCAACTTCAATGTCTGAAGGTCTTACGCTTGGGCCAGAATGCTTCTGTCTGTTGATATCAAGTAAAAACCAGGTTCCAACCCCAAGAACAGCTATGATTACAACATAAACAAGCCATTCCTTCATATTGTCACCAGCCTGAACCGGTGGACCCCAATCAAATTGTCTGTTAGGTAGTTCGTTTGCCATATTTTTCTCCGTCACACATTATAGCAAAAAAAGCCCGCTTATGCGGGCTTTTTTTACTTTTTCCTATTTTTAAGATTAGAGCTTCTTGTAAGCTACAACCTTATCAAAGGACTGGAGACGGAAAGCCTTGGTTACGTTGTAGAGGGTTTCCTTACCAGCGATGAGGAGAACGCCGCCTGGAACAAGAATGTTATAAATGTTTTCAGCCATGCGTTCCTTAGCTTTCTGAGAGAAATCAGAGAAGAGGTTGCGGCAGATTACAACATCGTATTCACCAAGCTGTTCCATGGCTTCTGAATCAAGAGCATTTGTGAACTTGAATTCAACCATGTTCTTTACTTCGTCTTTTACGCGGAGGTCACCACGGTCATCTTCGAAATAGAGGTCAGTGTATTTCTGATCTACAAATCTGAAGATTTCACGTTTGTAAATACCACGCTTAGCAGTATTCAAACAGATGTGAGAAATATCGATGCCGGTAACATCTACGTTAACTCTATCAGTATGGAGGTCTTCCAATACAGAGAGAGCGATTGAATAAGCTTCTGGACCGAAGGAAGAACCACAGCAAAGGATTCTGATCTTATCGCTGTTAGCCTTAACACGCTTTTCGATAAGTTCCGGAAGAATGCTGCTAACCAAAACCTTGGTCTGCTGAGCTTCACCGAAGAATTCAGTAGCTGGGTTAGTAATAGAATCATAAAGAGCAGTAAGCATTGCTTCGTCGCAGCCATATCTGAGATTATGATAGTATTCAATCCATGAAGTAATGAAGAATCTGGCAAGGTTCTTTGAAAGCTTGGCTTCAAGAGTCTTTTTGCACTTAACTTCAATACCGCACTTATCTGCGATAATTTCTCTGATGAGAAGAGCTTCTTCGTCATTCATGCCCTTAGCATCTTCTGCAGTCTTCTTGATACGTTCAATGTATCTGGCCTGTCTTGGTGCAACAACTTCCTTAAGAAGCTTTTCAATGAACTCAGATTTGTTCTGAGCAAATGTGCTGATAAAGTAATTCTTTATCCATGCGTCCTTGCTGAAGATTTCCTTCAACTTAGCTTCAAGACCTTCATGGGCTTCGGGCATATCCTTGAAATACTTGATAGCAGCAACAACAAGATTCTTATCTTCGTTATCAAGCATACCAAAAACGGCATTAGCGCAGTTGCGATCGCCTAATTTGGCAAGTGTAAGGATTGCGCGTGAACGAACAGCGTTGCTTGGGTCGTTATCAATCATCTTGGCAAGCAGGTCAAGGCAGCTAGTGCTCTTAATAGAACCAAGAGCCTTAACAATCTGGTATCTTACTTCCCAGCGATTGTGATTGATGTATTTCTGAAGGTCAGCATCAAGAGACTTGTCACCGATTTCGCTAAGAGCTACTACAGCAAGCTTAGCAACCAATGGATTTTCATCGGCCAGCAGAGGAATGAAGAACTGCTTCAGCTGGTTAGACTGGAATGCTCTCAAAGCGGAAAGGGCAGCGATTCTGATCTGCCAATCGCCATTCTTGAGCAATTCCTTCAATGGGAAGAGTGACTTCAGGTCTCTCATGTTTTCGAGAGAGTAGCAGGAATTAACGATTACACGCCATTCGCTGTCGCTGAGTTTGTTAATAAGAGAATCAACTGCTACGGTAGAACCGCACTGCCAAATAGTCTTAGAAACAGTTTCGCGGATTCTTGAATTCTTGTCATCAAGCAATTCAAGAAGTCTCTTAGTGATAGCCGGGTCTTTGCGGCGAGCCAAAACAGAAGCAGCGGCTTCGCGAACGTCACCGTATGGTTCAGATGCGATTACGCTGAAGAGAGGTTCAACAACTTCTGAGCTGCCAGTGTTAACCATGGCATTGCAAGCTTCACGTCTAACGTGACCGTTAATATCGTTGAACTTAGCAACAAGAGCTTCGATTGCGCCTGGGCAATCCAGCATGGTTGCCATAGAAAGGACAGCATTCTTGCGGACAGTTTCGTCAACGTCACTAAGCATATCCTTCAAGGTCTTGAAGGAAATATCGCATTTGCAAGAGCCCAAAGTCTTTGCAAGAGCCTGTCTGAGAGCATCATCAGGACTCTGGCTGAACATTGAAATAGCTGCTGGAACATCTTCTGTTGGGTATTTTTCAAGATAAGCAAGAATCTTTACTGCTACAGAAGGTTCAACCTTACCGATTTTTTCAAGGGCTACCTTAACAGCCTTTGAACCTAATTTATCAAGGCCGGCAAAAGCTGCATTGGAGATATCGCTGTCTTCGCTCTGAAGAGCATCAAGAAGAGCTGGAGCATAGGCTTCGCTTTCAAGAGATGCTGCAACTTCAATCAAATAGCGGTATTCTGCTGCGTCATGGTTTTCAAGAAGAGCGACAAGAACAGACTGAACTTTTTCTGTGTTGATATTTTTGAGACAGCCTGGATTAGCGCTTTCTATCTGAGCAAGAGACTTGAAAATAAGTCTTCTGGTGCCAGAATCTTCTTCGGTATCAATCTTTTTGCAAAGAACATCAACAGCCTTTGCTGATTCCATAGAACCAAGAGCGCCTATAGCAGTGAAGTATTCAAGCATATCGCCAGAATCAAGAGCTGCTACCAGAACAGGAAGAGCATCTTCTACAGCAATATTGCCGAGAGCTTCAACGATAGAATACTTAAGAATATCAGTGGTTTTGTAGGTTTCAAGAAGCTGTTTTACAGCTTTTGCATCCTGAATCTTGCCAAGTGATTCAACGGCGGTAGTCTTAACATTGTCATCTTCGTGATCAATATATTTGAGAACTGTGTCTGTAGCCAAATGAGACTTAATATCACCAAGAATAACAAGAAGCTGAATGATTTCGTCTACGTCGTTAGAGGAATTCAAAGCAGCAACCATTGGTTCGATAGCCATCGGACCCAAATTGCGCAAAATAGTCATACCAGCGTTTCTGGTATTCAAATCCGGACTCTTAACAACATTAATAAGACCAAGAACTACGTTTTCATGAACCATTGAAGAGAGAGCATCAATAGTAATATTCTGAACACCCTTGTTTGGGTCGCCAAGAGCTTCACAAAGAGCTGCAACGACTTCTTTATTTTCTGGGAAATTAACAAGTTCGCGAACAGCACGTCTGCGGAGGTTTGGATCAGAATTTCTAAGCTGGTCTAAATAGGTATTTGGTGTTGCCATAATCAAGCCCCCTTAGCAGCCTTATTAAGCAGTCTTTCAACTTCCTGAAGCATAAGGTCTGGTTTAATTGGCTTCTGTAAGAAAGAGTTTGCGCCAAGGGTCAAGCCCTTCATAACCATTTCCTTTTTGCCTTCTGTTGTAAGAATGATTATCGGGATGTGTTTGAACTTTTCGTCTTCTTTTACATGAGCAATAAGTTCGAAACCATCCATGCCAGGCATGTTAAGGTCGGTAATTAGCATGTCTACCTGATTCTTAGACATTGCTTCGATTGCTTCAATACCATTATTGGCTTCCAAGACTTTATAGCCTGTTTTTTCTAATGGGAAACAGGCAACTTTGCGCAGCATAAGAGAGTCTTCTGCTACAAGGATAGTTTTGGCCATGGTTAGGAGTCCTCCGAAATCACTAATTATTTTCTTTCAGACTAAGATTATAATGAGAACTCCGACAAAAAACAATATATTTTTGGTCTTAAATAAAATGATTTGTCTTATCAGACTTTTTAATCAATTAAATTTTCATAAAGTCCAACAAGCTTTTTGTATGTAGAACGGTCAAGGTCCTTGCTATTTATTCCTATGTCTACGGAAGCAAGAGCAGATTCCTTATCGCCACGTTCGTAGTTATAAAGTGCCAAATACAAGCTTGCTCTGGACAAGCCTTTTCCCTTAGACATTTCTTCCTTCAGAATCTTTACACCATAACCAGCAGCAGTGGCCGCCATTTCCATTTCGCCAGCAGAAGTGAGGGCTGAAGCAAGACCAAGATATACTCTGCCTATTTCCACTCCTTCATCTGCTTTTGCAAATTTATCTATGGCAGAAAAATAAGAACCTGCTTTCAATTCATCTTCACCTGCAAGTCTGAAGGCTGCCTTATCGCTGTGGGAAGAACCAGGAAGGGCAAGCATTGCTATAAATTTTTTGGAAGCATCTTCACCGTTATTTGCTTCACCATCACTGATGAGACGCTGACAGATTGCCTTTAAGGAAGTATCTTCCACTGTTTCCATCAAGCCTTTGATTCTAGCTATTCCTTCACTTACCTTGCCTTCTGAATAATCAGTCAAACCAAGAATAATGCCATTTCTAGCATCTTCCGGCTTCAATTCAGATGCCAGAGTAGCGTATTTTCTTGCTAATTCAGGATTATAATCAGCAGTCAGATAGAATCTGGCTAGATTAAACTGGGCTTCTGCATTATCAGGATGGGCTTCTGCAAATTTTTTAAGAGTTTCGCCGGCACCTTCATAGTCATAATTATGGAACTGAGCTTCGGAAAGCATTCCTGAAAGACCAATATCATCTGGATTGTTATCAAAAACAGGCTTCAGCAAAGAAGCAACGACTGCATTGTGACCAGCACCGATGGCTACACCGGCAGCAAGACGGCGTTTGTCATCTTCGGTCTTCAATTCTTCTGACTGTGAATAAATATCGAGGAAAGACTGATAAGATTCTGCAGATAAAGCTGGTTTCAGAACTAACAGGTTCTTACCGAACTTTTCAAAATCGCATTTATAAATCATTATCAGGCTTTTAAAAATCTGAGCTTCAAGAATGTTACGGCTCTTCTGCTCTGCTCTGGCAATCTTAGTAGCCAATTCTACTGTCTTTTCTGCAGAATCCAGATCACCGTTTTCTATTTCATATCTGGTCTTTTCAAGAGCCACAACAAAAGAATTTTTACTAGCATTAAAGAAGCTCTTAAGATCTGTGTTTTTTATATCTTCCCTGGCTGCTGGCATTTTAGGCTTTTCAACAATTTCTGGAACAGGCTTTTTTGTTTGACCAGCAACATATGGAGTGAAGGTCATGCTCTCATCGTCCTTCAAAATTGAAGCGTCTACAAGCTCCTCGGTCTTTTCTTCCTTTACAGGGTTGGAAGACTGATACGGGTCTTTGACTTCAATTTCAGCTTCGATGGCATCATCTTTTTCTACATCCTTCTGAGCATTATCGTTACGTTCAGAATACAATACTTCAGTATGGGTATCCTTTTCTGCAGTTTCTGCGGTTTCTGCAGTTTCAGTCTTTTCTGCTACAGCGTCTGCTTTGGCTGCAGTTTCTTTTTCTGTATCTGTTTTTTCTATTGTTTCGACTGGTGCTTTTTCTTGTTCTGGAACAGCGAAAGCTTCGCCAGTAATTTCTGCATACAGAGCCTTAGCACGGGCATGATTCGGCTGGACATTCAATATCCAGGTAAGCTGTTCCTTCGCAGCATCTTTCTTATCAAGCTGAGCATAGTTTTCTGCAAGATAAAGCCTGGCTATAATATTATTTGGGGAATTCTGCAAAACAGTCTGCAGATGTGACTGGCTTTCATCGTATTTGCTCAAGGAAAACAAAGCCTGGGCATACTTCAGATGAGAACGCAGATCGTCTGGCTTATACTTCAGAGCCTGTGCAAAGTTTTCTGCGGCAACAACAAAATCAGAAGCAGCAAATGCTCTTTCTCCGGCAGAATAACAAGTAGTATAGTTATTGCCTGATACAGCTGCATTCAGGACAGCGCCAGAACCGCCTACTGCCAATAAAGAAGATAGTATCACTGTTTTTAATATATTTTTGCGCACAGAATTTGCCTCCGAAAGAGTATAAGTCACCCCCTATATCGGCACCTTTGGTGCTTTTGTTAATGCATAATGCATAATTCATAATTGATTTTAGCAACTGCTTCAACCAACTTTGTGCGCATTCTCTAATTGAGAATTGAAAATGGAGAATTGAGAATTATTTCATTATCCATCCTCAATTCTCAATTTTCAATTAGGTTAGTCGGCCAAATAATCGCCAAGTAGCAGAAACCAAAACAATCCCCTCCTAGGTCCGAAGGGCCGCCCTTTTAGCGAAAGCGCCCTTCCTCCCTCCTAGGCCAAAGGCCGCCCTCTTAATAACGTATTAAACACACCTTATACTTTATTTTATAAAATATAATTATGTACTTAACTAAAAGGCTAAATATGCCGAAAGATAAAATAGATTAGGGAAAAATATACTCATTCAAAATACATATTAAGGGAGTATTATCATGGTTGACGCCATAAATGGCTCTGGGAAAACGATTATCATAACTACAAAACCCAAAAGCAAGGTCAATAAGACTAGTTCTTTCGACGATGCCATGGGCAAAACCTCAGGAACTGGAAAAAGCTCTGAAGCTGGTAGTCTGAATCAGCCTACGCTGATGCACAGCAATATGGAGCATAATATGCGCATTCTTCAACAGCAGCAACTGGCAAGAATGGAGCATATACAAGAAATCACACGCCAAATTCAGGATGGAACCTACAAAATGTGCAGTCCTGAAGCCCTGGCCGAAAAAATCCTGCAGGTAGTTAGTGACAAATCAACAAGAGAAAAGTTCATTAAGAAGTTACTCAGAGAAGAAGCTGAAAAGCTTCCGGCAAAGAGTAACAATAACAAGCTTACTCAACTGGAAATGAAGAAGCTTGTCTTCATGATCAAAGAATCTCAGGATGAACCGTTCGACGATCCAGAACTAGAAGAAATGCTGAAGGAATTCAGCTAATCAATAGTTTTCGTCAACAGTCAGCAAATAGCTTTCAGGCTTTCTGAAAGTATTAGGATAACCGGGAACATTATCGATTACCTCTTCGATATGGTTTCCGGTTTTCTTTGCTGTTTCGAGAAGAATGTCAAGAGACGCATCAAGTGTTGCGAGGCTGATATTCTTGAAGGAAACCTTAGCGGAGAAAAATTCCTTGCCTAAGAAAATAGAGTAATCCAACTTTTTAAAGGCGTCTGCTCCAAAAGGCAGTTCATAAAAATCCTGATAATAAGCCCTGGACAAAATAAGCATACATTCAGCATTTGTAGTAAGAAGGTTCATCATCTTGGTTCTTACTTCAAAGCTTTCCTGAGTTTCAGCATCAGAAGAATTACTGCTAGAAGTTGGCTGGTTATCAGATTCCAAAATCTTGTTGGTTTCCATTTCAATACCGTCAAGGTTCGTCAGAGTTGGCATAGGCTTGGAAGCAACTTCAGGAACAACATACAGGTTACCTTCAGAAGTAATTGCCATTGCTGCAATATTAAAATCAACAGCGTATTTCTTTGGTAAACCGACATCATAGCTTTTTGATTCATCAATGATAAATCTGTATACACAGTTTTCAGGTTTTGAATAAACAAAAATCATTGTTTTGAGAGTCTTCTGCAATGCAATAGAAACAACATTTGTGCATTCTGCACTGCTATCAGACATACCGGACTTTTTAAGCCAGTTTCTTAAAACATCTGTTCCCAGAACATAATATTTACCTAAAGCAGTAATTGAAGTGCCACAGCAGACAAATCTGTTGTCTGGATCAGAGGTTTCTACCATTGGTTCAATTTCAACAGGTTTTTCACCAACTATAAAGCTGCCTTTTCCTTTACCGCTCCAATAATAGCAGCACATTTCGTTCGCACGTCTGCGCAATTCCGGCATAAGGAAGAATTGATGCTTGTAATCTGCAGATAAAACAGGCTTCAATTCGCCGCCTTCAACTTCTTCCAAAGCTCCGTCTACCTTAGCTCTCATCAGCTTTCTAGTAGGAACTGCGGCAATCTTATCACTAAAAGCCCTATTTATTGGTTCTCCACGATATAAATCCTCATAATATCTGGCTTGTTTTTCTTCCCATCTATCAAAGAAAATATCATAGGAGCCACTAGCTTTATTCCAAGTCTGATACCAGCTTCCATTAGGAATCATATACCAGCTTTTGCCTTCAACGGATTCGCATTCGCCATCAATCAGATTTCTTTTTGCTTCTTTTTCTGAAACCTGTTTACCTGTTCCTGAACTAAAAGCTACTGATGGGGTTCGATATACTATCTTTCCATTTTCGCCAGATACAAGCTTGTCTCTGGAATCGTAGCAGGTAGCATTGCCAGCTCTGCCTTTGTCTGATTCGGAAGCAGGACCATCAAAAATCTGTCTGTAAATCTGGTTGGAAGAAGCCACATAAGCTTCTTCTGCTGTTTCATTCTTCTTAATAAAACGATGGTTTCCTAATTTATCTATTAAATAACCTTTCAACCTACTGTCAGGACAATAAAAAAGCCCTATAGGACAGCTTTGTTCATCATCTGTTGTAACTCTGTAAATTTCATCGTTTTCCTTGAACTTGATGTCTACGAACACTTCATTTGCAAAAGAAGGCATAGCCGCACCAATAGCTAACAATAAGGCAAATAGGTTATTTTTCATTATTCTGTTCTCCGTAAATAACAGTATAACACAAAAAGTATCTGTAATAAATAATAGCTAAATCATCTCTTGTATGCAAACAAACTAAAAGCAGGAAAGCCTCCCGTTTGGGAGGCTTCCTTAGTTATCAGATTTTAAATTTTATTATTCTACGCTGAATGGATTAGTGTTGTCTGTGGTTTCAACCTGAATCTTTTCGCTTGAAACATTAGCTTCGATTCTTGCTGCTTCTACATCAACGCCTTCAGTTTCAACCTGCTGACCGCGAGTAGCGATGTAATTCTTAACAGCATCAGATTTACCACACATATCCATAAGTTCTTCATCTGTGAACTTGAAGAGGAAGGTTTCGTCAACAATTCTAACAACCTTGTCTGCATCATCTGGATTGTTCTTGATGAATCTCTTAATGAGAGTAGACAAATCTCTGAAGAGTTTCCAGCGAGTGTCTGTGAATGCTTTTGTAACCTTAGCTTCACCGTCATCGATTTCAGTAGCAAGACGATACATAAGGTAAGCATTGTAAGATTCTGCAGCGCGCAACTGTTCAGAAGTAGCATCTTCTGGAAGAACTGTAGTGTATGAACCAGCTACATCCTTAGATTCAAGAAGAAGTGACTTAGTGTTATTGATGATACCCTGAGCTTCTTTTTCAGATTCAATCATTTCATTGTATTCAGCCCAACCTTCAACGAAAGCAGATCTTTCACCAGTAATTTCATTACCGTAGTGAGAACCGTCTTTGCCGTAAGGATTAATGAGTTCCTTAATGGTTGTATCCATGCAGTGGGCATATTCATGAATCATTGTAGATGCTGCATCTTCTGGACCAGAGCTATAATTGTAGCAGTTGCTGCTCATATTGATTGTGAAACCAGTTGAGCATGGCCAGAAGTCCTTGCGAACATGAGGATACTTGCTAGCATCATCAAAACCAGTTGTATCAGAAAGGATAACGTTTACATTTGAACGATAGCTTGCATCAGCTCTTTCCTTCATTGCATCAGAATATGCAGCGCGGAAGCTGGCAAGAAGTGCTTTCTGACCGTTTGAAAGTTCGTCTTCGGAACTAGCACCCATAGCAGCAAGAAGTTCTGCTTCAGAGCTAACTTTTACTCTGTTTACCTTGTAGGCGATGTTTGAATCTTCGCCAGAATACCAGGTCTTTTCGCCTTCGCCGATAGCGAAGTTTCTAGTAATGCATTCTTCCCAGGTCTTACCAACCCAATTAACTGCCTTTTTACCAGTCTTCTTGATTTTGGTCCAAAGACTGTCATCGTCATTAATAGGTTCGTTAATCTGTTTAACTTCTTCTATTGACTGATAGTAAAAAGTGAAACCAACATCATCAACTGCTTCTGCTTTGTTTACAGGCATGAAACAGAAAATGCCGAGCATTACCAAGGCCATTACTAAGTATCTGAAGTTTTTCAAGGTGAACTCCTGTGTCACGGAATACTAATCCGAAATCTGATAACCCAATTTGAAATTGGTACAATAATTATAATGATTTTTTGGCCAACTGTTAAGTATTTTCAAAAAATTTCAATATAATTATTTGCTTTATTAGTATACTTTATAAATAAAAAAAAGTTTTTAAAAAGTTAGAGGTGTGTTTATAAGAAACGAGTGTAAGAGAGGATAGGGGTTAGGGAGAGATGGCAAGGTATGTTGCAATAGCCCTCATCCGTCTTCTGCTACGCAGAATCCACCTTCCCCCTAAAGGAGGAAGGCCTCGCAGGGGCGACTCCCTTCCGACGGCCTGCTTTCTCGGCCAAAAGCCAATAGCTAATAGCCAAAAGCCTATTGCAACAAGCTTTATACTCGCTTCGTATAAAACAATATCCTGCTTCGAGCTTCGAGCTTCCTGCTTCGAGTTTCAAGCTTCCTGCTTCTGGCTTCCTGCTGCCAGCTTCAGGCTTCGAGCTTCAGGCTTCGAGCTTCTGGCTTCTGGCTTCTGGCTTCGAGCTTCAAGCTTCAAGCTTCGAGCTTCAAGCTTCAGGCTGCCAGCAGCCAAAAGCTAATAGCCTATTGAAACAAGCCTTGTATTATCGTTTTATTGATAACGTAAAGCCTGTTCCAGGTGGAAAAGATAGGTTTGTTTTTTTATTTTAGCTAAAAACATGGTGACTTCATCGGCTAATATTAAGTTCTTGGATAACATACCAATACCCCAGATTATGTACAAAATTTCAATGTTGATATTGTGGATAACTATGGGGATAATGATACAAAGCCAAAACCATCTTGTGGAAAACTAATTAAACATACCCTTTGACAAATTCAAACTTTTGCGATAGGCGAAGGTTAAATTATAAGACAATTCTCGTCAGGGGCAGCATTCATTCAATCTTTACTATGTCTCCGCCAAAAACTTCCAGCGCAGCAGAAACTTCAGGTGTTGCCTTAACTCTTTCTTTGGCCTTTTCATCTATCTTAGCTATTTCTTCCCGCATATTAATTCTTGGCTGAGCAGGCGCAGTATTAGCAGAGCCGTTATCGTGCAAAGAAGAATTAGAAGAAGAGCCAGCCATACAGATATTCAAGGATTTAACATCAGGCCAAAGCGACTTAGCTGCTTCAAGAATCATATCCTGGTTTGGCTGTTCCTTGAGCATTGGATAGCTGAACTTCTGAGTAAGTTCAAGAGTCAGAAGCCCATCATTAGTTCGCTTCAAGTTGGCAGTAATCAACAGACTCGAAACCATCTGTGATTTTTTGGAAACAGCTTCACGAAGCTTAAGAATATCGTTACTCAAGCTCTTAACAGTTGTCGCAGGACTTCCCGCGCCAGAACCAGTGGGCTGGGCACTTGTTCCACGACGGACTGTTGTTACCATTGTAGGTAATAATTCATCTAAAGCTTGCCTCGCACCGGATGGTGCTGAAGCAGCAGGTGCTGCCGCTCTACCGGCAATCTGGTTACTAGTTGCAATGCGTTTTAAACCAGCAACCTTCTGTTCAAGCTGATCAATGCGCTTTTCAATAGCTTCTGAAGCGAATATCTCATCGCCGAGTCCAAGCTTGATAAGCTCTGATTCCAACAGAATTCGAGCTTGTAAAGAATTACGCAGACTCATTAAAATTCTTTCAACTCTGGTTACACTGCCAATCAGGTAACGAACACCAATAGACTTAATCTGTTCAAGAGTTTCAGAGACCTGTTCTGCAGGCAAATCAAGAATCTGGTTTGCATTCGGGTCGATTTTCAGAAGCATGCAGCGACGCATGTATTCAAGCAAATCACGACCAATGGTAAGTGGTTCATAACCCTTTACATAAAGCTCATTAAGAACCTTAACAAGTATCGGCAGGTCATGATTGAATATGGCATTAGCAGTTTCCTTCAAGGTGGAATAGCTGAGACGGCGCGTCATCTCGAGAACGTAATCTAACGTAATCTTGTCAGATACAGAAGACGAAGAAATCTGGTCAAGTATGCTCAAGGCATCTCTGAAACCACCTTCTGCACATTCTGCAATCATGGAAAGTGCTTCTGGCTCAAATTCTGGGAACTGGCCAGCTTCATGTTCCAAACCGACTATTTCTTCAAGACGGGCCTGGATTGTCTTTCTGGAAACAGAATGAAAATCGAAGCACTGGCAGCGGGATATAATTGTTGCTGGAACCTTCTGTGGATCAGTGGTTGCCAAAACAAAAATTACGTTTTCAGGCGGTTCTTCAAGAGTCTTTAAAAAGGCGTTGAAGGCCGAGCCAGAAAGCATATGAACTTCGTCTATGATATAAATCTTGTATTTGCCTTCTGCCGGTTTATATTTAACCTTTTCGCGCATCTGTCTGATATCTTCGACACCGTTGTTTGAAGCAGCGTCTATTTCAACGATATCCATGAAATTCATTTCTTCGATGCGGCGGCAGTTATCACAAACTCCACAGCAGTCCGGCAGACCATTTTTATCCTTCGTCAGGTCTGTGCAATTCAGAATCTTTGCCAGCAAACGCGCAGAAGAGGTTTTACCGGTGCCACGGGGACCTGAAAACATGTAGGCGTGTGCTATTCTGCCTGCAGCAACTGCTGATTGGATTGTTTTCGATATGTGTTCCTGCCCAGCTAATTCTGAAAATCTCTGAGGACGATATTTGCGATAAAGGTTTACTCTGGCAGGAACTGTCATTATTTTTTCTCCGTATAAAAAAAAAGACCCGGTTTCCGGGCTTTTGTTCTGAACTGTGTTCAGTATCGACAGCACGTCTCCAGAGCCTTAGGCTCAGGATAGGCACATCCACATCACCCGAAAGCGATCGTATACCGTTGCTATCTTCCGATCCTGGCGGGGTTCACGGACTTTCGCCGTGTGGAACCCATCCATCAACGCTTCCAGAACTGGTCGTTACCGTCGACATCGGAAAGGGCGGGATTCGAACCCGCGATAGAGTTACCCCTATTCACGCTCTCCAGGCGTGCGCCTTAAACCAAACTCAGCCACCTTTCCAAACTAGTTTTTTCGAAAACCAGCAAAAAAAAGCGCGCCCGAGAGGACTCGAACCTCTGGCCACCAGATCCGCAATCTGATGCTCTATCCAAACTGAGCTACGGGCGCATTTCCTCGGAGAGAGGGGGATTCGAACCCCCGGTACCAGTTACCCAATACGACAGTTTAGCAAACTGTTGGTTTAAGCCACTCACCCATCTCTCCAGATGGCAAACGGAGGAAGTAGGATTCGAACCCACGGAGCTGTTAACTCAACGGTTTTCAAGACCGCCGCATTCGACCACTCTGCCATTCCTCCAGAGCAGAAGGGAGTATAACAGATATTTTTTAAAAAATCAACACCTAAAAAAATATTTTTAGAATTTTTTTGTACAAAAAAAGCTCCCGTATGGGAGCCTTTTTTCTCACTGAATTTATTCAAAATCAAGACCGACAGAAGGCTTAACAACCTTTTCTTCGGCCTGGTCTACAGTCCAGTCGATAGCCTGGTCTGCCTTATCCTTTGCAAATTCCTTAACAGACGGCAAGGTCATATCCATAGCTTCCAAGCCAGCATCAATAAGGCCTTCGGTAGCTTCCTTAGTAGCTTCCTTTGTTCCTTCGTTGAAAACGACGCTATTCATTCCACTCAAGGCTTCAAAGGTCCAGTCAGAGGCTGCATTTTTACCAATGGCAGCAGTATCCCAGAAACCGGAAGAAACAGCCTGAAGAGAATCAGGATTAGTAAAACCACAATCAGCAAACCATTTTGCTGAATCACCAATCAAAGATGTACAGCCTTCAGAAATAGCTTCTTCGGCCACAACCTTTGCTGCTTCACCAGCAGTATTCATAGCAACATTACCCATTAACTGGGCATCTGAAGCATAACCTGCAGCAGCAGTATCAAGAAGTCCCTGACCAGTGCCCTTCAGCATAGGTATTGCAACATCAAGAGCCAGAACAACAGCATCACAGACTTCGCCTATTGCAAAAGCAACTTCCTGAACGGCAGGAACAGGAATAGCTGCAACAACCTTCATAATTGGTCCGATTATTTCTACTACAGTTTTAATAGTATCTAATGTGTCTCCGATGCCAACCAGCAGATTACCCGCTTTTTCAAGACATTCTCTGTTTACTGCCTGAGCCTTGGCAGCCGCGGTCAACCCCTTTTCGGCTACTTCCTTCGGATCAAGCTTAGCCGCAGCACCAATAAAATTGTTGTCTCTATCCTTTTTGGCTGCTTCCATGCTTTCCTGAGCGGATTTTACGGCAGCATTGGATTCTTTTATCTGGCCTACATAGTCAACATAATTCGGCTGTTCACCATTAACAGCGCTATCCCAGTATTCTCCACAGTTTTCTGCAATAGAACAGCAGTTGAGAACCTGTTTCATAAACCAGCCAAGCTCAATTTCTTTAAGAGCCATTACCTGTTCATAGGCTTCATCAAAACTGCTTTCAGAATCTTCTATGGATGCAGTGCTTTCGTTAACCGCTTCTTCTTCAGCCCAGACAGTCATAGGTACAGCAAATGGCTGCATCAACATACAAAGCACTAGAAGCAGACTAAATAAACTTCTATAACGTTTCAACATTCCTCTTCCTCCATGGGAAAATTAAAAAACAATTATCTAATATAATTATAGCATGTAAAAAATAAAACCGCTAGAACCGAGCACTAAACGTTTTATTCGCCCGACCAATTCCACTCAAGATTGGTTACATCGTGATTTACAATAGCACTACAGATTGTGGTAGTAAGGTCCAGTTCCTTGGTTTCATGGGCTTCTTCTGTTTTAATCTTCATTGTAACAAGAATCATAGGAACTTCATCATTCATAGGATGATAGTAAAGATCAAATTTAATATCTTCCATGCCCTTGAAGGTTCTGTTCCCGCTAGCGCTATGACGATTAAGAACCTTGGAAGCAGGATCGAAGGAATACTGTATTTCTTCACGGGTTCTATTGCCAGCAGAGTCAGCCGTTGTCTTACAGAAAATAATGTCGTGACTATTCAAAACAATAGGTCTGGAAGAATGCTTTGAGTAGCTTGAAGCATAAAGAACCGGGTCTGTTCTGACCTCATCTCTTATTTCCTGCTTTTCATTTGTATCATAAAGCGGAGTAGCCGACGAAAAATCTCGTCTTAAATAGTTTATAACAACGCGGGCATCCTGCAGGTTCTGAAGGTCAACAGTGCCTTTGGCAACGTCGCCACGGATTACACTTGAAAGTCTGATAACAAGAAAGATAATAGCTGAGGCCAAGCCTACGGCTACCATAGTTTCTACTAGTGTAAAGCCTTTTTTTCTTCTTGTTATCATCAGTAATACGCCTTATCGTCAAAAATAATAGTGGACATATATAGCTTACGCATTCTGTCGGGTTCGCCAGAGGCTGCTTCTATTTTCTTCGGAGTTTTTCCTTCGTTCCAGTAAATTCCTATAGTGACCTTCTTAAGAAACCTGCCATAAGGCACACTATTATTGAGTTCTTCTATTTTAACGGTTCTATAGAAATAGCATTTGGAATAATCCTGAGGATACTTTGTTTCAGAAACGGAATTCTTAGCATTCTCAGCAACAGGCATCTTGATTGAATCGCCTGTAGAGGGGTCAACCAGAGAACCATGCAAAAAAGAAAGGTTTGAATCGGTAACATCGCCGAAGGGTGTTGAATTTACCCAGTCAACGCCTTCCTGAGCAAGTTCCAATGCGCGCAGATAGTTGATTGACTTGCTTGATTCGGCTCTGGAGGATGTACTCATCCACATAATAGCAGAAAAGAGCACTACGAAAACCGCAGTGGCAACAATGATTTCTGTTATGGTAAAACCTTTTCTGCCTTTATTTTTCAATGACATAATCCTTCTTGGCCTTATTTTTCTTAGCTATCGCTTTTGCAATAGAATCAAGCTTTTCAGCCATGTTTGATGACATATTCTGAAACTCATGAACGTTATATGGAGTGAAGTATTTTTCTTCCATACTGTGAGCATAAGCCGTATCGCGTGGTCCGTCCTGAACCTCAAAGATTTTTTCTTTGTCCTTAGGCTTTTCAGCCATTGGGCTATCCATCTTCTTCAGGAATATATTCTCTCCATCACCGACTGTAGTCTGAACAGTAGTTTCAGTGTTTTTGCCAGCCGGCTTCTTTTTTCCGCCAATGGGCTTAAACAGCAAAACAAAGCAGAAAAAACATACAGAAAGGATTGCCAATATAATATAATTTCTCATATTTAATCCTTTCCGTTGTAGTCTAGTTGATAAAGTGACTTTGGAGCGCCAACACTTACACGGACCGGGTATTCATTGGAGTAAACCCTTGGGTCATGCGTAATCTTAAAGTTGGTTTTGTCACGAATATCAAACAAATCATCAATAATAAGATTTCCTATCAGATGGGTGGTAACTCCCTTTGTAAAGAATCCACCTTCCTGATTAGTTGCAACAGAGGAATTATCTGAATTTTTAACGAGAGAAACAAGTGAAGCCCAAATTGTTACATCACTCTGGTTTTCGTCTACAAAGAATCTGCCACTGTTAAGAATAATTTTTAAATAACAGTTATCCTTGTCAACAGGTTCTAGATTTCCCAAAAGACAGTTGCCACCATAGGTAACAATCATGCCTTTCCCTCTGTATTTCTTTATATTGCTCAAATCAAGATTTCCGCCACCTTGACCGAAAACAACTGAAATACCATCGAGGTCTAGCAATTCCTGACCATCACAATTTTTTATGCGGTCTTTCATAAAATCTTCAGCCGTTAAATAAAAATGAGAGACAGTTTTCAGTTCAGAATCAATGTAGTGGAAAATATTATAGCCGTGGTTACCACCAGCAATGGTGTCATCCTTATTTTCAACGTTTTCACCAGAGCCAAAGAAAAAGTTATTGATAGAAAGAAATTCTACAGGGTGCGACATCAGTTTGCTTGTCATACCGTCAATACGACCAACATCCTTGCCAGAAAAGGTTGCCTGGGGATCTTCCCACACACATGAAACACAAGGGAAAGCCACATCAAAATTACGGCCGCCACCAATGTCAAAATTAACAGTTACTTCGTCAAAGAGACCAACCTTAAAAAATCTTACGTAGCACGGGCCTTCAATATATACAGGGGTTTTCCTATCTTCACCAAAGAATGCTGGCATTTCACCACCCATGCACTTAACAGGACAGTCCTCTTTTTTCTTGTTGAAATATGAAAGAAGCCCGCTAAAGGGGTGAGTTGCCCCAAAGGAAGACTTATCTGTTGGGAAAACATGAAGATAGTCTGTATAACCGTAATAGTATTTCCAAACCGGAAAAACGTCATACAGGATTCCTTGGAATACTTCTGAGTTTTCTGGCTTGCCACCGGCATTATTGAAGTCATTAACAACAAGGTATGCAGTGGAGAACTGACCGGTTAGAGCGTTTCTACTGGCCTGCACAAGCCCGAAGTAAAGAGAACGGAGTTCTGTAGTATTATGAAAATCTGTTGTTGGCGAAAAATTATCTTTATAAGCATCAAAGCCCTTCTGACTTGTCATGAAAAACTTGCCCTTGGCAAGATTCTGGTTTGCACTATCCTTAAGTGTCATACCAGCATTAGCGTTAAAAGCAGCACCAAGCAGACCCTTATCCTTTTCAAAATTGAGGTCAAGAATAACCGGAGGGTGCTTAGAACTCTTTGAGCCTTCAGGATAATCTTTGCATTTTGGATAGTTTCTATTTCCAAGATATATGAATGAATAATTATTCGCGCCACCAGAAACGCCCTGAACAACAAAATTCTTTTCAGTGCTGTTTATATTCTGACAGAAGCTTTTAACGAACAATGCGTATTTATCAAGAAAAGGAAAAGAAAGATCGGTAATCTTGATATCGTGCTGTTCAGTGATTTTTACCGCATTTTTAACCCCATCGCAGGAAACACTGCTAACTAGCTTTACAAAGCCTATGTAAGAATTTACTCCACACTGATTGATGCTATCTGTGACGTTGATATAAATTTCGCCTTCAACCTTGCCATCGCTGCCAAGATGTTCTTCAGCCATCTGCTTGGTGGCAGGCAAAGAAGAAAGAGCCATTTTTATTGAAGCAACATTAGCAGGTGCTGCTTTCCCAGATTTCCAAAAGCTTTTTACGCTTCCGCCAATTGATGTGGAAGCATCATTGATACCGCCTTTAACATTGGCCAGCATCTCATTGATTGCAGCCTGAGCCACAACAATCATTTTTTCCTGAGTAACAGTTGTTGAGAGCTGTAAAACGGCTCCCGTCTTAAATTTGCTTAAACCTGCTACTAAAATAAAAAGACCGAAAGCAAGGGCGCAGACTATATAAAGTACAAATCCCTTTTTATTGCTTTCGGAGTGAATATAGTGCATCTCTATTATCTTATTTTTCAAAAACAACAATACAGTGCCTGATTGCAAGCACTGTATTGTCAATGGTCTTAACTATCAGTCAACACTGAGACCTGCAGGCTGAGTTGATTTCTTCTGGCTATTACCCTTAAGCTGTTCACCCAGGGCATCAAAACCAGCATCAATACCATCTTCCAGCATATCTGCTGGACCTTTTATTTCAGTGCCAGTAGCATCTAAAGCCAAATCAAGTCCCTGTTCTGCAAATTCATCAAAGAATTCTTCAACTTCTTCTGTTACAAATTCAGAACCATACTGACCCTGCAGATATTTAGAAATACCAGAAGAAGCAGCACTCTTTGGATCCCAGTAAGCAGTGATAGTACCAGTCATGCCTTCAACATCATCCGGATCAAGGTATGTTGCGAAGTCGCCAATAACCTTTTCTGTACCTTTACCAATCAAATGAGTAGCAATCTGTTTACCGCCTTCAACACCGACATCAACGGCCATGTTTCTAAGAAGGACGTCGTCAGAGATTGTAGCAGCTTCAGAGGTTTCAACAAGAGAATCACCAGCAGCTTCAATAAGTGGACCAGCAACGCCCATAGCTGTTGAAGCAACATCCAAAACAGGAGTTACAGCAGCAATGACAGCAGCTGATGGTGGGAATGCTATTGCAATACCTTTCAGAACAAGGCTGATTACGCTAGTAACAGTAGAGAGAGTGTCTAAGAGTTTACCAACTTCCTGAAGAGCAGTACCTGCTGTCTTAAGAGTGGTCTGAAGAGTGCTCATTGCATTGGCCTGAGCAGCAATACCATTTGCAGCTACCTTAGCTGGGTCTGCATCAATAGCATCCTGAACATTACCAGCATCAAAGGTTGCCTTGATTTCTTCCATCTGGGCCTTTGCATCACGTATATCTTTATTGGCATCTTCAATCTGACCAATATAGTCAACATATTCCTGCTGGTTCTGACCACCATTTGTCAGTTTATCCCAACCATTGGCAAACCATTTACCAACATTTGTGATTCCGGAAGTTGCACCTACACAGAATGAAGTCACGCCACCAAGTTCGACTTCTTCCAAAGCCATGACCTGTTCGTAAACTTCATTGAACTGTTCCATTGCATCAGCTGCATCAGTACCAGCATCGCTAGAACTGGTAGCAGGAGCAGCAAAAACAGGCACGAAAGGCTGTGCCAACATACAAAATACTAACAGTATGCTCAAAAAGAACCTGTTGCGTCGATTCATCTCTCAATACCTCCGATTGATAGACTATGATTTAATAATATTCACAAGACCAACACACGACATATAATGTACGGTCAACAAAAAAAGAGTTACCTCTCTATATGATTATAACAAATTTATTTAAATATGGAATATAAAATTTTAAAAAAGTGTACAGATTTTTATTATTCGTTTGTTTCATCATCGGGCGAAGCATTGATGAATTTGCCCTTAAGTTTTGAATAAGCAATCTTCTGAGCATGATACAGACTGTGGTATCCGGAGGTCATAAAGCTGATTGCAATGGCTAAGGCCATCAAAGCCAAACCTTTGCCTTCAAAAAGTTCATAACAAAGAAGTATAGAGCTCATTGGCGCGTTAGTTACACCGCAGAAAACGCTTACAAGTCCGATGCCTGCGGAAAAAGAAGGGTCTAAGCCCAATACAGGACCAACAACACAGCCAAAGGTTGCCCCTACAAAAAATGATGGAACAATTTCGCCACCTTTAAAACCTGCAGTCAGGGTTACGGCTGTTAAAAACATTTTTATAAGAAATGCCCACTTAAACGAATAACCGTCAATGGCTCTTTTGATTACATGCATACCGGCACCATTGTAATCCGTTGTTTCCAAAAGCATAGTTATTATTATTACAAGCAGACCACCAACAACGACACGTCTCCAACGGGTCGAAAAATATCTCTGATAAATATTCTTCATGCTTTCCAATACTCTGCAGAACATATTTGCCAATATTCCGCACATTATGCCTAAGCCAAGTATGGCAAAAGTGTTCTGAATTGTGGGGAAATTGGGAACGCCGCTTAGCAGGAAACTAGTCTTTTCCACCCCAAACCAGCCCGCTATCTGTCTCGCAGAAAGGGCACCGAGCAGGCAGGGAACAAGAGCAGCGTAATACATGACACCTACGTTCTCTACTTCCATAGCAAAAATGGCTGCAGAAAGAGGGGTACCGAAAAGAGCAGAGAAACCGGTGGACATGCCGCACATGGTTATTACGCGCTGGTCACGGGCATCAAGCTTGAAAACTCTGCCGAACCAGCCTGCGATGCTGCCGCCCAATTGAAGGGCCGCTCCTTCACGACCAGCACTGCCACCAGTGAGATGAGTCAGGATTGTTGAAATGAAAATGAGAGGGGCTTGTCTAAGCTTTACCAGTTCGCCATTTCTGACTGAAGCAATAACCGTTTCTGTGCCAGTATCGTTTTCCATGCCGGTAAGGCGATAGAGGTCGACAATAAGCAGACCGGCCAAGGGGAGAAGATACAAAAGCCAGGAATGGTCCATTCTTAGCTGCTGAACATATTCTAGTGAGATATGAAAAAATACGCCCACAAAGCCAACCACGTTACCAATAAAAATAGAGAGCACCAGCCACTGAATCAGCGCGATTGTGTTGTTGTGCAACGAATGGCGCAGATGAGGGGAAACTTTTAGCTGGAGCATGAAGATTAGGTATTAGGTATTAGGTATTAGGTATTAGGTATTTGGGGGTAGTGCTTATTCAACCGTGCATGCAAAATCAACATCTCTGCTTTGCACGGTTTATCTTAGTCAAATTTTAGAAGGAAGCCTTTTTGTAGGAAATATTTTCTGGCTGAAGTGGGTTTGGAAGCATATAGTCTGTGCGGTCAGCTTCTACTGATCTATCAAGCTTTCTCTTCCAGGTTCCCTTCTTCATCATTTTCTTAAACTTTTTGCCGAAAATTGCACCGTAGCGGTTGATGTAGTCTTCCTGCTTATCAGCACCTTCTAGGAAGAAGGAGCCTAAGCTTTCGATTTCAGCTACAGAACGGCTTACGACACCGGCTCTGATAAGGCCGTAGAAAGAAATACCGAAGAAATGATACCAGGCACCGTAGTTATCGCCTATATCCTTTGAATCGTGGCGGATATAAGCAAGTTTCTTCTGCAGTGGGTCATCTTCGCGGTCTGCTCTGTATGGGTCACCGGCTAATATATTTTCGCAGGTAAGGAAGGTAAGATAGAGGTTGCCTTTATTGAGCTTGTAGCTTTCACCAAACATGTGGTGAAGCTGAACTCTTCTGTCTGGATACTTCATCAAACGTTCTTTAAGAGCTTCTTCCTGGCCGGTTACGGCATAGCGGGAAGTCCAGCCACAGGCTAAGAGCAGGAAAATCTTGCTTCTCAG
>JAZUDR010000337.1:0-17098 GCA_045639725.1 Candidatus Avigastranaerophilus sp.
AATAGTTATACAAAAGGAATTTTCTTCCGATATATTAAAATGACCGAAAATTTGGTAAAATTTAGTATCTTGATTTTAAGGTAGGTTTGCGCATGTTGTTCGATGACGGTAATGAACCGGAAGAATTAGAAGAAGACCTTAACGAAGAAGAAGAGGAAGAAGAAGAATCTGAGACTATTACCCAAAAGGTAATTGGCTGGATGTGGTTCTTTTTTAAGCTTGGATTCATACTTACGCTCATAGCTATTATAGTTGCTACTGGGGCTGTTATTGGCATTGTAAAAGGCTTCTCTGAAAAGGTTCCGATTATATCCGACAGCTCTTACAGACCTAACCTTACTACCCAGGTTTTTGACTGTAATGGCAAACTCCTGATGAATCTTCATGCTGAAGAAAACCGTTTGCGCATTCTTTCCAGCCAGGAAATTCCTGATATCATGAAGCATGCTGTAGTCGCTATCGAAGATGAACGCTTCTATCAGCACTATGGTATTGATATTATTGGTATTTCTCGTGCCATGCTCAGAAACATAAAAGCAGGCCGCATTGTTCAGGGGGCTTCAACACTGACTCAGCAGCTTGTTAAAAATGCTTTCCTGACCAGCGAAAAGAGCTTTAAACGTAAGGCTATCGAAGCAATGATGGCTTTCCAGCTTGAACGTAAATACTCAAAAGACGAAATTATTACTCTTTATTTGAATGAAATCTATTTCGGTCATGGCGCTTACGGTTTGGCTGCTGCTTCTGAAATTTATTTCGGGAAAAAAGATCCAAAGGACCTGACTGTTTGTGAATGCGCTATGCTGGCTGGTATTCCAAAGAGCCCAACAGGCTATGAACCAGTAAGACATCCAAAACAGAACAAAGAACGCCGTGGTCTTGTTCTTTCTAAGATGGTAGAACTTGGTTTTATTACTCCTGCCCAGTATGAAGCCGCTAAGGTTGAAGAACCTGTTCTTCAGGAAATGAAGGAAGAAGAACAGAAGGCTCCTTATTTTGCAACCTATGTTCGCGACAGACTTCTTGAAAAATACGGTGCAAATGTAGTTTATAACGGCGGTTTGAAGGTTTATACAACTATTGATATGGAACTTCAGGAATATGCTGAAGAAGCTATGAGCAATTCTGAAATATTCAAGAAGCATCCTATTGATAAAGACCCGGATTTGAACGGTTCATTAATATGCTTGGATCCAAAGAATGGTCACATTCTGGCTATGTATGGCGGCCGTGATTTTGCTAAGTCACAGTTCAATCGTGCTACTCAGGCTTATCGTCAGCCGGGTTCTTCATTCAAGCCTTTTGTTTATGCAACTGCCTTGGAAAATGGATGGCTTCCAAATGATATTATTCTTGATGAATATATTTCATATACCAACCATTGGACAAAGCAGGTTTGGGCACCAAGAAACTCAGACAAAAAGTTCCATGGTAATGTAACTATGATGAAAGCTCTGGCTAAGAGCTATAACGTTCCTGCTGTAAAAGTAATAGACAAGCTTACACCAGCTAAGGTTATTAAGATGGTTAAGAAAATGGGTATTACTTCTCATATGGAACCAAACCTTTCATTGGCTCTTGGTTCTGGCCAGTTTACCCCATTGGAAATGGCTTCTGCATATGGTGTATTTGCCAACAGTGGTATCTATGTTAAACCAATTGCTATAACAAAGGTTTACGACAGAGATAATAATCTTCTTGAAGAAAATACTCCTAAGGCTCAGGAAGTTATGAAATCTGTTAACGCAGCAATGGTCTGTGACCTTTTAAAGAATGCTATGGAAAAAGGTACTGGTTATTATGCTAAGGTTCCTGGCTGGATATGCGGTGGTAAGACTGGTACTACAAATGATTATATTGATGCCTGGTTTAATGGAATTACTCCACACCTTGTAACTATTGTCCAGTTTGGTTATGATATGCCAAAGACTCTTGGAAAGGGTCAGGCCGGTGGTAATGTTTGCGGACCTGTTTGGCATGAATTCATGGAAAAAACCTTGAAGAGATATCCAAAGTCTGATTTCCCAGTTCCGGACGGAGCTGTCAGATGTAGAGTCTGCATTACTTCCGGTAAACTAGCTTCAAGCTCTTGCCCGAAGAACGAAATTGTAACTCAGGTTTTCCCAATAGAATCACAGCCTTTGGTTGAATGTAAGCATTATAATTTTGTTGCACAGAATAATGCAATACTGAAGCCGGCTGCTGAAGTGGCTGCCGAAGATGATGGTCAGCCAAATGGATTTATTCCTGCTTCTGATTTCTTCAGTAACAGCTATCAGAATGGTAATACAATCAGAACTCAGACTCAGCCTTCGGCTCAGCAGCCTGCGGCGGGAAGCTGGATACAGCGCACAAATACTACTACTGCCAATACCTCAAGTGGTATTCGTGAGCCGGGAGTCGTTTTGCCTCAGACAACAACTCCTCAGCAACGCAGTAACCCCGGTGTGATTTTCAGCGATAGCTATAGATAGAAAAAGATGTCGGCTTTAAGCCGACATCTTTTTTATATCCTAATTAATAATAGTAACAATGCCGATATATAGGTTAACTTCTATATAAAAAAAAGGATTACCTAAAATGAGGCAAAATCTGTGTCCTAGATGTGATAGTGTTCTTGATAGAAACGGTCACTGTGCTATTTGTAATTATCAGGTAAAGGTTTCCTGTTCACGCTGCGGACATCAAAATATCCCAACAGCAAAATTCTGCGGTGGCTGTGGCAAAGGAAGAACTGTTTCTGTAAGATATAGAAGACAAGTAAATAGCCTCTTTAATCCTTTCCAGCAGATGAAAATTAAACGATTTTTTGCTGGTATCGCCTTTGGAACATTGCTTGCATTGTTTGCATGCAGCTCCATGGGGATGAAATACTCTACTTCCGAAGAATTACGTGATGTTAAGGGTGGAATTACAGAAGTAAAATCAGAAATTAGCGAAGATATACTTGATTCACATATACTCAAAAAAGTATCTGCTGATTTGGAAGATTTCTGCCTTGAAAGAAAAGAAGATGATAAGGCTTCTTCTGGCGAATTAAATGCAATCATAGATATTATGATCAGGAATCTTAATCATATTGCTCAAAGAGTTAATAAAAGCAAACAGCCATTAGATACTGCTCACGAATATCTTGAACAGAAACGTAATATCAAGCAGGGAGAAAAAGCTACACGTGGAACAAGCGGACTTATGTTCTTTGCTTATATGTCAGATTTGTTGGAACTCCAATATAAGGATTATGCCAAAGGTTCCAGCTATACTGATATCCCAAGATTCAATTACATGGAAGCCCCCAGCTCTGCATTAAAGAATCATGGTATCAAGATTGCTGCAAGCGATGAACGTTTTGGCGTGAATGAAGAAATCACATTAGGTGAGCTTTGCGATGCTGCAAAGCAGGTTACAGCCCTTGCTATACAGCGCGCTAATAAAAGCGCACCAGATTTAACTACTCCACCTGAAATTATCATAGAATGACAGGTATACTTAAGCTCGAATAATTTACATTTTCGCAAAAATAGAAGTAATAGAAATAGCCCCCCAAATGTTTGGTTAACATTTGGGGGGCTATTTTTTAACTAATTAATAACGTTTTACGATTACCTTTCTTGGTGGTGGTGGATCGTCGTCGTCATCGTCTTTTCTTGGATAAGGTCTGTTCTGTGGAAGTGGCTTATCCGGGTCTTCGTCTCTGCGGCGATAATAAGGTCTCTGATAGCTGCCGTCCTGGCGTTCGTCATTGTTGTAATCTCTGCGGTATCCGCCTTCACGTCTGTAGCCGTCATTATTGTCTCTGCGGTATCCGCCTTCGCGTCTATAGCCGTCGTTATTGTCTCTGCGATAACCGCCTTCGCGTCTGTAGCCGTCGTTATCGTCTCTGCGATAACCGCCTTCACGTCTGTAGCCGTCATTATCGTCTCTGCGATAACCGCCTTCGCGTCTGTAACCGTCGTTGTTGTCTCTGCGGTATCCGCCTTCGCGTCTGTAACCGTCGTTGTTGTCTCTGCGATATCCGCCTTCGCGTCTGTAGCCATCGTTGTCATCTCTGCGATAGCTGTCTTCGCTTCTATAGCTGCCTTCACTATCACCAATACGGCGATAGCTGTTCAGTGCTCTAGTATTTTCTTCGAAGTCTCTTTCATCGCTTTCATCGTAATCAGAGTCTTCATTGCGTCTGTAACCATCATCGCGTCTGTAGCCGTCATCACGGTATCCGCCGAATCTTGGTTTTCTGTCAAAGCCAGGAGTATGCATAGGAGGTAATATAGTCATATAAATAATAGATGACTTATAAATAACTTCAGACTGATCTTTAAAACCGAGAGTTACTGAAAATTGGTCGTAGGCTTTTAATTTGCCACGAAGAACTGTTCCGGTTTCAAGCACCAATTCTACTTTCTGATGCTTCTTTCTTGCCTGAGACAAGAACATGTTTTGGATTTGTGATTTGTACTGAGACATTGTTATCTCCTACTCGCTTATATTTTCTGCTTTTATTCTTAGCATTGTGATTCTGGCTTTCTACTCTTTATCACAAGCAATATTTTTATTAATGAGTGACGAGGCTGCTATTTCATGTTGGCAATAGCCTTAGTCTTACTCTGCAATGCCTGAAGCAACAAGTCGATCTTGCTGGCTTCCTGGGCAGAGTCTTCAGCTAGTCTTTTCATTTCTGCTGCAACAACAGAAAATGCTCTACCGGCTTCGCCGACACGTGCTGCTTCAATAGATGCGTTAAGTGAGAGTAAGTTACTTTTTCTTGCTATATTTGTAATAACTCTGATAACGTCTTCCATTTGGGTTGTTGATGCTTCAAGTTCTTTCAAGTGAGCATTAGTAATTCTCAAGCGTTCTGTTGTCAGCTTCAGAATCTGGAAGGATATTTCTGGAACACTACCAAGGAGGGTTCTGAAGTCATCTTTGGTGATGATAAGAAATATTGTTTCCTGAACTGTAGCAATGGTTGCAGAACGTGGTTGCTCGTCAATGATTGCCATATCACCAACAACTGCACCTTTTCCAAGAGAAACCAAAACAGAATCTACACCCTGGCTGTTTCTCTTAAGAATATTGATTTTACCGCTTTTAACGATATAAAGGGCATCACCCTTATCGCCTTCTTTAAATACAGTTGTCTTTGCTGGTTGAGTTGATTCGATAGTAATTGCTGCTAATTCAAACAACGCCTTTTCAGACAAACTTCTGAAGAGTTCAACCTGCCTTAAGAATTGTATTTTATCTACATTTGTTGACATGACTTTTTAGCTCTAAAACCAAATTGGATACTTAAATTTACCATTCTTACCACTTCGTGTCAATACTATAAGTTCCTTTGAGGTGGGGAAACGGTTATCTGATTATGCACCAAAAAATTCTTTGCCGGTATTCATTACAACATTTGGATCTCGTTCCATGCAAAGATTGCGGCGCATGGTAGCTGAATGAGGATGGTTACGCAGATACCCAAAGAGATGTACCCTGAATAACGGAACGGCTGATGAACCGTGTTCCATAAGCATATCAATAAGGTGATGCCTGAAGATTGGAAACTGTAATTCTGGCGCTAATAATTCTGTGTGCCCCAGAAGTTCTGCGTAAAGCCATGGTTTGCCAACGCAGCCGCGGCCAATCATAAAACCGTCACAGCCGGTTCTTTCATAGAGCTCTTTTACGTGCTCTGCCGTTTGGATATCACCATTTGCAAAGAAAGGAATTGAACCTGCGATATCTTTCAGCCCTTCAAGATATTGCCACTGAGCCGGACCTGTATACATTGCCTGTCTTGTTCTTGCGTGTACAGTAATAGCCTGTGCTCCTGCTTCAACAACAGCACTGGCAAATTCTTTTACGTTAATAGAACTTTCTGTCCAGCCAATTCTGAATTTACAGGTAACTGGCAATTTAACAGTTTTTGAAACGCTCTTTATTATCTGTGCTGCTAAATCAGGGGTTTTCATTAAAGCGGAACCGGCACCGGTTTTTACAACCTTAGCAACAGGGCATCCCATATTGATATCAATAATATCACATATTCCTAAGGATTCAACATAGGCTGCTGCTTCAGCCATTAAATCTGGTTCAGCACCAAAAATCTGAACTGCATATGGTCCTGTATTGCCGTCAAACTTTATCATATCAACGGTTTGAGGACTTTTCATTGTAAGAGCCTTGCAGCTAGCTAGCTCTGAAACAGAATAACCAGCACCAAGACGTGCGCAGAGTTGTCTGAAGGAACCGTCTGTAACTCCTGCCATTGGAGCTAATACAAGATTATTTGGCAATTGCACATTACCGATTTTTACAGGTTTTATAATACCTTCCAGTTTGCTGCCTTTAACTGGAATCTGTGCGGAACTGTCAAATTCAGCAGAAGGATTGCCAATCCATGAAAGAGTAGGGGCATTAACAGAAAGAGAGCACATTATTCTTTTTCACATTCTGTGCAGGTTTCGTCCCAAATGATTGAGCAGTTGCGGCCGCTTCCTTTACACTTATAAAGTGCAAGGTCTGATTTCTTGATAAGAACACTCTTGATGCTTGCATGATCTGGGAATGAAGCAACGCCAAGAGAAATTGTAACCTTAAGTGCTTTTTCCTGACCTGGGAAGTCATAGGCTTCAACGGTCTTTCTAAGACGTTCAGCTACAAGAAGAGCACCCTGAGCGTCTGTTTCAGGAAGAATAATTGCAAATTCTTCACCACCGTAGCGGGCAGGTATATCAATTGTTTCGCGGACAGTCTGCTTGATTAACTTTGCTACTTCCATCAGAACGATATCGCCCTGCTGATGACCGTAGGTATCATTAAATTTCTTGAAGTGGTCAATATCGAAGAGAATCAATGAGCATGAAGTATGATAACGTTTTGCTCTTACTAATTCTTCTTCAAGTCTTGCCTGGAAATATCTGTGGATGAAGAGCTTAGTCAAACCATCTGTAATTGCAAGTTCATATAGTCTGGCATGTTCTACTGCCATTGCAGCCTGTTGAGCTAATGCTTCAAGCAATCTCTGGTCTTCTTCTGTGAAGGCTTCACCGTTAAGCTTGTTTACGCCATTAATTACGCCTGTTACTCTGTCTTTTATTTTCAGAGGAACAGAAATAAGAGCGCTAACAGATTTTTCGTAGTTAGAGCTTAACTCATAACTCTTGAATAATGGGTCTTTATGACCTTCGTTAACGATGATACTGTTACCTGTTTTTAGAACGGTGCCGGCAACGCCTTCGCCCATTTTTATCTTGACTGTAGTTTCAGGCTGAACGGTTTGGCCGTCTTTTGAGCTATATACAATCTTTGTTTCCAGTTCATCGGAGCCAGCACCGGTCTGAAGCATTATCGAACAGCGTTCTGAGCGTATTGCTGTTCCAGCCATTTCAAGAATCTGCTTGATAAGCTTGTCTGTGTCACTCTGGAAGTTCATTGCCTGACTGGCTTTGAATAGAGTTTCTATTTCGAAAATCTTTCTGTCGAGTGCTTTATTGTTGGCTTCTAAGGTACCAAGCATTGAGTTGAAGCTATGAGCAAGATGACCGATTTCGTCATTGGAGGTTTCTTGAATTCTGTAACTCAAATCACCTTTTTCAATTACCTGGGTGCCTTGAACAAGATTATCGAGCCCCTTGGTGATGAACTTTGCCAGCATTACTGCAATTACAAGACCTGCAAGGAAGCCTATTAAAGCAATCAAAAGAATGTGGTTTCTGCTGGTAGATTTATTGTCTTCAAGTCTGTCAAAGCTGAATCTGAGGATTACTGTACCGAATTTAGATATGCCAATCTTAATTGGGGATATATAATCTACAAATCTGCTGTCATCTGTTAAAACACGTTCTGTATTTTCGATAGAATCAAGTCTTATCTTTGTTGCGTCATCTACAACCTGACCTAACTTGCTTTCTGAATCGTCTCTTACTTTATGGGCAAGATAGCGACCATCAATATCAAGAATAGAAATTTCCTGAATATCCTGACCACCTGCAATGATGCGTTCTGTGTAAGGAATGAAAGCGTCGTAAGACTGACTTATGATAGGGTCTTGGCAAGCAATGGCAAGTGTTGAAGACAAAAGTTTACCTGACTGGTCCATACTTTCTTGCAGCAATGCAGATTCTCTCTGTGAGGAATTGTAGGAGTTGAGACCTACAATCAATACTACGAGTATTGCAATGCCAAGTATGAATTTTAATTTAATTGAAAAACCAGTTTTCTTGTCTTCAGAACTATTAACCATTTATTTCAAGACTCTATTAATTCTGCTGATGTTTGTCCAAAGCTGATAACACTTTTTCAATGCTATCATAATCACGGCCGTCTACATGTACGAAACCCTGTACGTCGGCCAGATTTTTAAGTATGTCACGACCTTCTGGTGTTTTGTTATTCAATTCAAGAAGGGCTGATTTAATTCTTGCTCTCAAATCATCCGGCAGGCTCTTTCTGCATACCAATGGTTCATTAGAAATATCCTGAGTGGTCGCAAGAATAATTAATTCATCTTTTTTACTCTTGTCTGAAAGAGTATTTCTAGCGTCATCATAGCAAGCGCCAGCGTCGTATTTGCCAAGAAGAACGTTGTAAACTACAGCGTCATGCTTACCAAGTGTGTCTACTTCAGCGAAGTCTCTGTCTGGGTTTAAACCAGATTCAAGCATCATTGCTTTGGGGAATAAGTAAGCTGATGCTGATTCCTTATCGACCCATGCAAACTTTTTGTCTTTCAGGTCTTTTAAGGTTCTGATTCCGCTGTCCTGACGGGCAACTACAATTCCTCTGTAGGAAGTGGTTCCGTATCTTACTGGCTTGCAGAGAAGTTCTACTTCAGGATTAGTTCTAGCTTCAACTGCACTCAGTGAAGCCATCCAGGCTATGTCTATTTCTCCAGCAACTAATTTCTTCAATATGCTTGAATAATCAGGAGCTGTCTGCAGTCTAACTGCTTTGACACCAATCTTTTCCGCTAAATATTTAAGAAATGCTTCATGCTGGACAACCATCTGTGAAGCGTTAGTATAAGGTATTCTTCCCAAACGCAATACTTGATCTTTGTATGGTGAAGTGTTTGTGGAAGCAGCTGTCTGTGAATTTTTGGCAGACGGCTGAATGCTGCCTTTTTTACCAGGCTTGTTAGTATCGTCTGAGCCACAACAACCGATTAATGTTGCTGTAAGCATTGCTAAAAGTATTAAACCAAATAATTTTTTCCCCATTAGAAACGTCTCCAATTAGAACTATCTTTAAAGTTATACCACAAGTTCTATTTTTTTATCTACATTATTTGTATCTTTTTTTGTACCGAATCAATTATTTTTTTGTTTATCAACGAATGGTATATCCAATATTATTTTTGCAGACTTGTCTGTCATGATTGTACACGCTTCAATATTCTGCATGTCTTTCATGAAGGTAAGATTTGATATTGGTGGAACACCCTGATTAACCATGAACGGTGACTGCAGGAACTGCTGTAGCTGCACATTGAAATCAGAGGTTTTTATTCTGCCATAGAGATTACAGTGAACAAGAGTCTTTCCAACTGTTTTGTCATTGATTGACTGCAGATGCTTCAATGCCATTGCAGCACCTTCTGGTGTTGATGTGACTATGCAGAATTTGTCGGCAAGTGCCGCGTAAACTGCATATTGAGGAACCATACAGTGAGATAATTTAATGACTGAGGTGTTAGGAAGCTTTACATCAATCGCTGTGATGAAAATACCAAGTTGTACACAAAGATTTTTCAATTTTGGTAATATCGCAGTAAGCTTTTCTATTTCAGGAACAAGGCCAACCCAACGAACATCAGGAATTAATTGTTCACCGGTTGGAGTGAGATTAATATAAAGGATACTTTCCTGAGCGTGATTGCTAAGAATATCCTTTTCAAAATCAAGACCGGCAGAAGCTACGGCACCTTTTATGAATGCCATGCTTGGTATAGCATCTAATTTTGCCATGACTTGAGCAGTATCTTTTAGATGATGCGACTGAACTAAAGTGATTAGAGGGTCATCATCAATGTATTTGCCTATGGTTATATTATCCAGACTTAGTAATTCCTGCAAATCTGAATTTTCGGTTTCAAGCACTGAACGACTGAAGATTCCTGACTCTGAGAGTGAGAAAATTCCATATGCATCCTTCAGATTTTCTAGCAATGGGAGTGTACTGCTCTTTAATGTATCTATATCGCTCTGCTTTATGTTTATTGGAGCGCTGGCAGTCTTATTTATTATTTCGTTCAGATTGGAAATAATGCCATCAAGGTTGGCTACTGCTTTAACTGTAATTGCTTCAGAAGCAGCCGGAAAATCCTTCGCTAGTTCGTTTATTTTTTCTGTATGGCTTTCAAGCATGTTGTTGCAAGATTCCTGCTGCTCTTTCGAGAGATTTTCATGCTTGAAATATCTTATAAAGCCAGGTGTTCCTATGAATTCGTTGAACAAAAGTGTAACGGTAACAAGCTTATTCTTGCCTTCTGGCCAGTACTGTGCTATTCCACGGCCTATTCTTCTGAGAATTTCAATAGGGCAGTTCCCTGGGTTCTTAATTATTTTACTTGTATCTTCAATAGATGTAGAAAGGCATACGGGCTTGTTAGATGTGACTATTATCTTTATGCCTTGCTGCTGTGTTGGTTCCTCGGCATAGCATGCAGTAGAAAGCATTAAAGCCAGGAATATATTAAGATATTTGTGTTTTGTCATCTTTGCCCTCACTCTTACGTATGTACCGCTAATGTTACCACCAAGTAATTCACATAACAAGATTTGTGTTTTTGTTACTTTTGATGACCTGTTTGGTAGCGCCAGTAGCTGTTGTTTTGCGAACTGTTTATAAAAGGACTTGAAATAGTAGTAGTTAATTCAAGAGCTTTACCGATTTTTTCTGAACCATAAATATTGGAAGATTCATTTATCTTGAATTTTACCCATAAAACTGGTGCGATATCATTGATTTCATGCGTGTAAAGACCGAATTCCACTTCCTCGAAGCCAGCAAAATTTTTGACTCCCTGACTTTCTGAAGTCCTCGTTAGTGTACCACTTGTTTCATCAAATTGATATGTGATTGCTTCAACTCTCGGACATTCTCCAAAAGAACCATATACAAACTTATGGAACAATAAACCGTTCTTATGGACTTGTATCAAGTTACCGTTCAGATTTTCTGAGTTCTGAGTTACGAAAAGCTGCTTTCTAACTTTCTGCAGATTTACATAACCTCCGTTGCTATCGCTTGGTTCAGCAAACATAGGACATGATGCCGCAAAATCACGACGAAGGTAGTTTATTGCTAATCTGGCATCCTGTAAATTCTGAAGGTTCACGGTGCCAAACATATAATTATCTCTAGTATTACTCATGAGTTTGTAGACAACAGTGAAAACTAAAGACGAAACAATTATGCAGACCATTAGTTCTACAAAAGTAATTGCTTTGCGATTCATATGTTTTTGCTCAGTTAAGTAGGTTATCATCATTTATTACCAGCAGTGAAAGCTGGACCTGACGGTTTCTGTCTGATGGAACATTCAGATTTGATGGTCTATAGCCTTCGCACCATTTTACTGTTACTGTGACTTTCTTTAACAGATTGTCTGAGAAATATGAACCTGTTACAGGTTCTACTTCGATTTCTCTAAAAAAGAATGCCGTTGTGTATTGAGTTGAATAGCTAAGCTCAGATTGGAAAACTTCAGAATTTTTCCAGCTTGCATAGCCGGCTTCTTTTGTATTTATCTTGGCGGTAGTCATTGTTGAGCCATTATCTTCAATTATTGAACCGCTTAGATTCTTCAGTTTGTCTACGTCTTTGAACTTTGATACGCTAGCCCATTCTAAGGCTTCGTCAGCTAGTTCTACTGCTCTTAGATAGTTAACAGATGATGAGGTTTCGGTGCGGGAACCTATAACCATTTTTAATATTGGTATACCAGCGCCAACAACAATAACTAGAGCAATAACTACTTCAATTAATCCAAGGCCTTTGCGTCTGAAAATCGTTTTCATTTTATTATTGCTCCATTAAGGCTGAAATTTTCATGATTATCTTCACGCCCAACAAAAGTATGCTCTGCAGGCTTTGGAAAGCTTAAAACCTTAATCTTGGTTTTATTCTTAAAAAACTTTGGAATAGACTGATTGGTTGTCTTTGTATTGGGAATGCTATACTCTTCATTAGTGTATGAAAATGTTTCTTGGGAAACATTATTCTTGCTATTTCCCTGTTGAGGAACCAGGTAAGCTTCTAATAGCATGAATTCACATATCATAGCCACTGGAACTGTTGCAATGATTTTCATTTTTTTGCTACTGACCATTGTTTTCAGCTCCTGTTGCATTTATTGCAAAAGCGGATTTCATTCTGCTGATGCTTATATGATATGGATCTAGAGCGCCATCAGAGGTAGAAAGACCAGGTTCCATGATGATAGGATCATGTTCTATAAGAAGAGTTCCGCCAGAAGATAGACCCTTGCCTGAGGTATCCTGAGTGTATAGATAATCAACTATAAGGTTACCGATAATATGGACGTTTTTCTTGTTGTTTAATACCAGACTGCCTTGTTCTTTGGGATCTGAACTGCCGACCTTGCTATAAAGGGCAGCCAATGAGGCTTCAATCGTGATATCGCTATCTGAAGTGCCGAGAATGATGTCGCCCTGGCGCAGGTAAAATCTTACGCTGTCGCCCTTAGTTGCATCGCGGTAGCGTTCAAAGTTGCCAAAGGTTATGTTACCGGTGGCAAGATAAATTATTCCTTTTCCGTAGAAGTAATTAATGTCGGTCAGGTCCATATCACCTTTTTCAATGTACATTAGACCGTCTACGCACAAAGTCTTTTTACCGCCTTCGAGTTCTGTTACACGGTCAGCAAGAAATTCCTTCGGGGAAGGGTAGTTATAGCTTTCGTTTGTGAAATCAACAACTCTACCGAAATATTTACCCGCAGTTTTGTTTGGTGCTGTTTTTTGTGCAGGCAATTCAAAGGCATCGCTGTAGACATCGGCTTTACTAAGTGTTTTTAACTGCCCATCACCATCATAATAGTTGGGCCCGGAACCGCTTTCGTTCAGCAATAGAGCATTTATCGGAATGTTATCTATTGCCTGACTCATCAGCATATTGTCACTGAAAAAGTCACTAGAGGAAAAATTGTTTGTTATAACCTTGTTCTGGAAGGTTTCATCAAGGTCTGGACGTCTGAACAGAATCGGGACTGTTTCTGGATGAATTGTATGATTCTGTGTATAGAATTCCAGTTCCTTTGTGAAGTCGTTGAAATAGCCTATTTTGAAAAATCTTAAATTAACAGGACCTTCTACGAGGACAGGGGTTTTGTTTTCTGTGCCAAAAAGACGAAGCATCTTACCTACGCGGAAACGTTCCGGATTATAGACTTTACCGTCTTTATTCTGGTAATAGCCGTAGAAGTAAGCTCCAACATTGGCGTTATCATCATTTTTGTCGGTAAGACCATGATATGCTAAGGCTGTAACCCAACTCTGTGCTTTAGGTGAGTTAGGTCTTTCACAGTTGGCAACATCCCATACTTTGTCGGCGTCTAGGTAAGCATACTGATAAACCCAGTTATCCATGCATGTTTGCAGAATAGTATTGAAGGTTTCGCAATCGGAATAGTCGTTTACTGTTTTTCCTTCGTAGGTTGAGGTTTTGAAATGCTTTACATAATCATCGCAGATTCTGTATGCTGCAGCATTATTGTTTGCATTAGGCATTGCTGATTGGCACTTCTGCTTGAGTTCAGCGCCTACCTTCGCAGGAAGATTTGTATTGTTAGCGCAACCATTGGCTGCTTTGTTTACAAAGTCTTCGTAAACCTTTTTAACTGCCGTTACGTGATGGAAAAGCTCCTTAGGTAAATTGAATTCTGTAAACTTTACCTGATTTGCATAAAACATGTATTGAGGACCGGAATTGTCTGCAAATTTACTAAGGGTATTTTTCTTGAAAATGCTCTTGAAACCAGGCATATCCTTAACTTCATCGAAACATAGGTCTAGCCATAGTTTGCTTTCGGGGTCTGCTTTTTCCGGATAATTATCATTCCCGAGATATACACGGGAAATGCGGCCACTGGCTGGTTCTATCCCTTGAACAATGACTCTTCGCTGAGTGTTATTAAGGTCAGGTGAATAATTCTTTACGAATAAAGCATATTTATCAAGATTGTGACGTAAATCTATCAGACGGACGTCATGACGTTCATAAATTTCAATGGCATTCTCTGGCGAGTCTAATCTGTATGCCTTTGAAAAAATGTCAAGATAACCATTGTATGCGCATACTGACTTGTAAGATGCTTCGCTGAAAATAGTGAGATTGGCCTTACTTTCAATACTCATTTCATAGCCGGATTCTTCGGCCATTGCCAATGTTTCTTCTGGCTTGAAGCCTGACAATATAGGAAAGGTCTTGCTGACAGGGGATGCGTTTCCGTTGTTGGCAGGGAATCCTACTCTGAATTGCTTGAATATAGAACTGTTCTGAGAAAGATTTACCTGACTTCTGATTAAGGCGAGAACTTCTGTATTAGCAGACTTTGCTAGCAGAATCAATCGGTTCTGTTCAACATTTCTTGCTAACTGGGTTACAGCGCCGCGCTTAAAGTCGTTAAGAGCAAATGCCAGAATAGCCAAAGCCAGTAGCAAAGCTACAACGATATATAATAAGAAACCTTTACGTCGCATATATTATTACTTCCCTTTGCTATTAGCAGTTACTGTCTTTCGCAGGTAAAACAACCAGACTTCTAATACCGAGGCTTTCCTCAAAAATCGGCTGTTTGGCCTGCTTCATCCGTCAATATCCTGTTATCCGGTGCTTTACCAGATTCTTGCTCTCTTGTTCTTTTCGATGAACATCTTATCGCCTTCCTTTATATCGAAAGCTTCATACCATCCATCAATGTGAGGAAGAGCACCATTGACCCTCGCTACAAACGGTGAGTGAACATCCATTTTTAGCTGTCTGTCAAGAAATTCAGGTCTAACATTGCTTGCCCAAAGTCTTGCGTAAGACAGGAAGAATCTCTGGTCGGCTGTTAATCCATCAATTGTTTCTTTATCACCGGTCTTGTGGAATGCTTGCAGAGCAATATTCAAACCACCGTTGTCACCAATGTTTTCACCAAGAGTAAGCGCACCGTTGACCTTTTTACCGTCAGCTACTTCAAGATTAGAAAAGTAATCTTCAAGAGTTTTGGTGTGCTCACGATAAGCTTCCTTGTCTTCATCCTTCCACCAGTTGTTGCGATTTCCGACAAGGTCGAAAAGGCTACCCTGATCATCGAAGCCATGACTCATTTCGTGACCTATAACAACACCGATAGCTCCATAGTTTATGGCGTCATCAGCTTCCGGGTCGAAAAATGGCGGTTGTAGAATACCGGCAGGGAAGCATATTTCATTGTTGGTTGGATTATAATAAGCATTGATAGTCTGAGGTGAGAGACCCCATTCTTCTTTGTCTACAGGCTTATTAACGTTTCTCTTGATATCATCTAATTTGAAGAACTTGCTGATATTGCCAAGGTTTTCGTAAAGAGAAAGTGATTCATCTACTATAAGACCTGTATAGTCCTTCCATTTGTCTGGATAACCAATCTTAATTGTGAAAGCAGCAAGCTTATGAAGAGCTTCAGCTTTGGTTGCAACAGTCATCCATTCTGTAGCCTGAATTCTTTCTCCCAAAGCAGCCTGTAAATTTCTTACAAGATGCTTCATCTTGGTTTTGCTTGATTCGGGGAAATATTTTTCGCAATACATCTGACCAATTGGTTCGTCTAGCAGGGAATTAACCAGATTAGTGGCTTTTTTCCAGCGCGGGTCATCTTCAAGCTGACCAGACATCACCTTTTCAAATTCAAAGACAGCTTTATCGAAATCTTCGCTCAGAATTCCTGAAGCATAACCAATAATGTGAGATTCGATGTAACTCTTAAGATCTTCTAATGGAGTATCAGCATAAATCTTTTCAACTTCGTGAATCGGTTCGGGCTGCATTACGTTGACGTACTGAAATTCTGGATATCCTTCTTCTTTGAAGATGGTATCCCAGTCTATGCCAGAAAACTGAGCCTTCAGTTCCTGGTAGGTCATCTTGTGGTATGTGCCATCTATATCACGCAGTTGAACCTGAGAATAGGTCGGACCAGCAATACGGTTTTCAATGGAGTAAACGGCTTCTGCTTTTGCTCTGGCTGTTTTGGCGTCATAACCAACTAATTCAAAAAGTTTAGTTCTCAGATTCTTGTATGCTTCACGAACCTTAACGCTCTGTTCATCATCATTTACATAGTAATCTCTGATTCCAAGACCTAAGCCGCCTTGAGCAATTATAACTATGTTCTGGTCAGCCTGCTGGTTATCTGGCCCAACACCAATGTGGAACATCTTGGCATTTTTACCAGTCAAAGAAAACTGTGCTAGTAACTTTTGAAGGTCTTTTCTGTTATTGAGGTTCCTGACTTTTTCAAGATCTTTCTTTATTGGTTCGAAGCCTTCTCTGTTAAGACGTTCGGTATCCATCATCATGTTATAGAGAGAACCAATCTTCTGACCAAGTGTGCCTTTTTCCTGCTTTGTATTTGCAAATTGCAGAATCAGGTCATTGATTCTTTTCTGGTTTTCTTCTATTAAATATATAAATGCGCTGTTACATTCCTGGTCATCTCTTAATGGATGGCTTTTTATCCATTCGCCAGTTGCATACTGAACAAAATCATCGCCTGGTTTTACGCTTAAATCCATGTTGGATTTGTCATAACCCTTAAGGTTATTTTCAGCTATGGCTGCCTGTGTGCTCAGTATTGCTGCTAACAACATTATATACTTTTTCATCTGATTTCCTCCGATTTGGAAATAATGTACCACAAAAAACAATGATTGTCACGCAAAAGGGTAACTGCTCGAAAGCAGGAAAGCTCGAAAGCCAAAAGCCAAAAACCAAAAGCCAAAAGCCAAAAGCCTAATGCAACAAGCTTTATGCTTGTTTGGTATTAAAGTATGTTTCAATAACCCTCATTCGTCAGTGCTTCGCACTGCCACCTTCTCCCTAAAGGAAGAAGGCCTCG
>JAZUDR010000338.1:0-2397 GCA_045639725.1 Candidatus Avigastranaerophilus sp.
TAGTTTTATAATGTCTTCTTTTGCCGTATGTGGTTATGCACAGGCTATACAGAGCACCAGTGAATATCAGTCAGCTATGCAGGCCCTTGGTTCCAGTAACTATGAACAGGCTTATGAAGCTTTGAGCCCATTGATTCAGAATGGCCGTCACCGCGCTGCTGCTATGGTTGAATTGGGAAGAATCCGCCAGAAGCAGGCTGAATTTGAAATGAGTAAAGCATTATCTCACTATAATGAAGCTGCTGAACTTATGAACGGTGGTATTCAGGATAAAGGCGTTACCGGTTCCGAAACTCCAAAGGCACTTTATGACCTTGGCAGAATTTATGAAGAAAAGCTGAAAAACTATGTTCAGGCTCACGGAATTTATTCTCAGATTATAGAAGATTATCCAACCTATCTTGCCATTGATAAGGTTTACTATAACCTGGCTTCCTGCGAAGAGCTGATGGGAATGTATGACGACGCAGCCGTTCATTACCAGAAGGTAGTAAGCGACTATTCCTATAGTTCATACTTTGAAGCAGCTCAGGAAAAATGCCGCAAGCTTGCTCCGGGCACTGCTGTAGAAGAAAAGGCAATTGCCAGTGCAGAAGAATATGCCGAAGAAAAGTCTGAAACAGAAGAAGGCGCCAAGGCTGCTCTCAGTTTGGGCGATATGCAGGCTCAGTCAGGCAAATACAAACAGGCTGCTGAATCTTATAGAAAAGCCATTGGCGAAGCTCAGGAAACTGAAGAAGCTGTCGAAGCCTACAGAAAGCTTGTTGATATGCTTGATAACCAGCAGAAGGATCACAAGGCTGCTGCCGCCGCTATCGAAGAAATGATGGCTAATTATCCGAATGCTCAGGGAACCGAAGATCTCGTCTATCGTCTTGGCCAGATTTATGAAACTGACCTTGATTCCATGAAGAAGAAGGTTATTGATGGTCAGGTCCGTTACAGAAAGAGTGACGAAAATTCCCGCAAGGCTCTCGAGTATTATGATTCTGTAACCGACAAATATCCGGATTCCCAGGTTGCAGCAGACGCTTGGCAGCGCAAGGGCAAAATCTACGAAGAACTCAAAGAATACGATGATGCCAGAGCTGCTTACGAACAGTTTATCAAATATTTCCCACAGCACAAGGATGCTTCTGAAATCAGACAGAAGCTGAAGGATATGGAAGGTTACTGATAAATTGTTGTTCTTGAACCTTATACTTGCAGGCACTCTTATATGGCTTGCCTGCAAATATCTAGACTTAAAAAAGAGCCTCAACCCGAAGGAAAAGAGATTTTCCCAGTTGGTTGATGCTCTTTCGGATCTTTCAGACAGAGTTGAGGATTACGAAGGCTCCCATTCTAAGGAAATATCTGATTTTGCCATTCAGATTGCCCAGAAGACCTCAATGAACGAGGAACAGCAGGAAAGCCTGGCAATTGCTGCCAAACTTCACGACATTGGCATGCTCCTGGTCACCAATGAGGTCATAAAAAGCCGCAGAAAGCTCAATGATGATGACGTATTCATCATGAAGAATCACCCTCTGCTTGCTGAACACTATTTAAAGCAGCATGTCGATGTGCGGGATGACATTCCTAGTATAATAAGATGGCACCACGAACGCTGGGATGGTTTTGGGTATCCCGACAGCCTCCGTGGCGAACAGATTCCGCTGCCATCAAGAATTTTATCAATCGCCGACGCCGTTTCTTCCATGAAAAACGTGCGCCACTACCGCAAAAAACACTACAAAACCAACAAGGAAATCATCTCTGAACTCCAGCGCCAATCCGGCCTCCAGTTCGACCCCAGCCTGGTAAAAATCACAATCTCCCTTTTGGAATCCAATTCCTAAGACCCCCTTTCGTAAAGGGGGGTAGGGGGGATTTTCTTTACCAAGCCAGTTTGACAAAGACGCTGTCCGCCCCCGGCAAGGCCTTCCTGTAATATACCCGGGGTTGGGGATTAGGGATTGGGGGTTGTTGGGACTGCACGCTTTGGATTCGCTAATGCTAAGATAGTTTTATGCTAGAATTGGGTTCGCCCCTGCGAGGCCTTCCTCCTTTAGGGGGAAGGTGGATTCTGCGACGCAGAAGACGGATGAGGGTCCTCCCCCCGCCAAGTCTTTTTTGAATTATCAATAATTTAAATTTATAAACTTTCAAAGTTTGAAATTATTGATAATTTGCGAGAAATCTTTGAAGCCAATAAAAGTCGTGCGAGAAATATTCAAAATTAAATAAAAGTCATACAAGAAATCGTTGAAACCAATAAAAGTCGTACGAGAAATATTCAAAATTAAATAAAAGTCATACGAGAAATCTTTAAAAGCCAATAAAAGTCCATTGACTTTTATCGAGTATCTATGTAGAATATAATATATGTAGATTGGAGATAAGCATGCTTAGAAG
>JAZUDR010000339.1:0-2923 GCA_045639725.1 Candidatus Avigastranaerophilus sp.
ACAGTGGCTTACTTTCGGTGAACCGGAACAAAAATGGGTTAAATTTGCAGATAAAGATGGGAAGCCCTTTATGCATCCATTTTTTATTCGCGATTCTTATGCTTCTTCTGATGCTATAAATAAATTCGACTGGGAAAAGGCGACCAATGCTGAGAAATACCCGGAAAGCGTAAAAACTGTGGAATATTCTAAGGGCATGATTGCTTTAAGAAAATCAACAGATGCTTTCAGATTAGGCTCTATTGAAGCCGTTGAGGCCAATGTGAAATTATTGGAAATTCCTGAAATAAAGGAAGAAGATTTGGCAATAGCCTATAGCTGTCATTCACCAAGCGAAAATATGACATATTATGTTTTTGCTAACGGTGACAACAAAGCAAGAAAATTCACTGTTTCTATGGACCTGACAAAGGCAGAAATAATAGTTGATGCTAATCGTGCTGGAATTACTACCATTGATTGTCCTAATGGGGTTAAAGTAACAGATTCTCAAATAGAACTAGAACCGTTGACTTTAGCCATTCTGCGTAAGGCATAAATATTTGGTGTGAGAATATGTCTGAAGAAAATAATAACAACAAATACAATTCAATCCAGAGATGGGCAATGCTCAATGATGTTACGCCTGTTCCAGAAGATGAACAGTCAATGCTTGAAGCCAAAAAAACTAATATGGCTGCTGTTGAATCTGCTGCAGCTATTAAGAAAGCATCAGATAAGAAAAATCAACTGATTGCTCTAGGGATAGTTTTGGTAGTATTGCTTTGTACTATTGTAGAACACAGGCACAAAGAAGAAGAAAAGAAACGGGACCGTGCTCGAATGGCTGCTGCAATGGAAAAACGTAAAAAGCAAGTTGAAGCAGAACGCATAGAACGGGAACGTATCCTTCTTGCTAAACGCCCTGCTGAAGTGGAAAAAATAATGAAGGATATGATTGAATGCCCTGCTGGCACTTTTGAAATGGGGAGCCCGTCTGATGAGTTGGGGCATCATAATAATGAAAATCAGCATCAGGTAACAATAAGTAAACCTTTTTATATTTCTAAGTATCTGGTTACCCAGACTCTGTATAAGGCTATTACAGGCGAAAATCCTTCTCAGCTCAAGGGTATGTATCCTGGCAAGGACTATGGGTATCCTGTTGAGAATATAACCTGGCTTAAGGCAAAGGAATTTTGTGACATGCTTAATGAAGTTTCCTGTTCGGCAATACCAGCTGATTATAAATTTGATCTTCCGACAGAAGCCCAGTGGGAATATGCATGCCGCGCCGGGACTACTACCGCTTTAAACAACGGTTGCAGCATAACAACAAAATACAAAGAGTGTCCTAATCTTGATGAGATTGGCTGGTATGAAGGTAATTCACAAAAAGAGAATCAAAGAACTCATCCTGTAGGCTTAAAAAAGCCTAATGCCTGGGGGCTATATGATATGCATGGCAATGTGTCAGAATGGTGCCGTGACTGGTATGCTAATTATCCAACCGATAGTGTTACAGATCCAGAAGGTCCTGAAAATGGCACAGAAAGAGTATGCCGTGGAGGTAACTGGCATGTTGGCCCAAGTTCATGCCGTTCCGGTTACCGCGACCATTGTCCTCCCAAATATAAAGCCACCCGTATAGGATTCCGCCTGGTTCTTGTGCCAATCAAAAATAACGAAAATAGCACTAATAATGCTAATAATGCCAATAACGAAAATAATGTTAATTAAAATATGCGGATGAGGGTTATTGGAACATACATTATACACACCTGAATAGAATATGCTATAATACCCCCATCGGAGGGTACTATATGAGAAAAACCACATTACTATTATCTGCTATATTATCTTTTGCCGTTATTGCTATTATCAATTACTGCTATGGCGCAGAACCAACAGCTGAAGAAAAAATACAGGCTGTGCTCGCTAGTGAAGCCTATAAGACAAGAATGGCCAGTATTGATACTTTAAAGAAGATTGAGCCGTTTAAATCTGATTATAACGTCTACGAAATGGAAATAAAATACGATTATAATTCAGATAATATTATTGGTAATTTCACAGATACTGAAACTTTCGTGAAGGCTGTTGCTGCAGAGGCTTTGCCTGGTATTCCGTTTGATTTGAAACTGCCAGATTATGGCTGTACTGCTTTTATGATGCGTGACAAAAATGGCGAAGTATTTACCGGCAGAAATTATGATTTTAAGCTTGATACCTCAGCTTTACTTGTTCGATGTAATCCGAAAAACGGTTATAAATCAATTGGTTTTGCCGCATTGAATAACGTTGGTGCCGACAATGCCGACAGTTCTATCATGACCAGGCTTGCATGTTTGTTTGGTCCTTACATCTGTAACGACGGGGTTAATGAAAAGGGCGTATCTATTGCCGTTTTAACGCTTGATAGCAAACCAACAGACCAGAATAATGGAAAGAAAAAGATAGCTACTTCTCTTGCAATCAGACTTGTTCTTGATAATGCTGATTCTACTCAGAAGGCTGTTGATATACTGAAAGAATATGACATGGTTGCTGCAAATGGCAGAGATTATCATTTCTTTATAGCTGACTCAACTGGTGATAGCCGTGTCGTTGAATGGGACTGCATGAGCCCGACCCGTGAACTTGTTGAAACTAAGATTAACGCTATTACAAACTTCTATGCAAAATATATCAATCAGGTTAAATCGTTTCAGAGAAATGGCGTATATGGTCACGGTCGTGAACGCTACGACAAGGTTATTGATATTCTGGAAAAAAATAAAGATAATCTAACCAAAGACGTAGCCTGGGAAGCATTGAAAGCATCATCTTCCGCTCCAAACCCTGAATCTGTAACAAGCAACACCCAGTGGTCTGTTGTTTTCGGCAATACTAATCCGAGTGCTGACATGGTTCAGCGCCGCCTCTGGGACACCCACTACAGCTT
>JAZUDR010000340.1:0-11691 GCA_045639725.1 Candidatus Avigastranaerophilus sp.
TAGAGGCTGTCTAAAAACTATCAAATTGCCAAAATACAAACTAACGGTGATTGGTAAAAAGCTAGAAATAGCACGGATTACCCAGCCCCCAACCCCCAATCCCGAACCCCGCTGTCTGAGTATTCAGACAGCCTCTCGTAAAGGGGGGTAGGGGGGATTTTCTCTCCTGCTCTCGGTCAGCAGTTAACAACTACTAGCCAAAAGCAAAACTTATTATTAATTGAGGTTAAAAAATTATGGGACTTATTATTCAACTTCTCGTAAGTGCTCTTGTTTTTGTTGTTCTTTCTAAGGTTCTTCCTGGTTTTTCTATTAAAGATTTTAAGACTGCACTTATTGTTGCTCTCATTTACGGCGTATTGATGGTATTGAGCAGCCTTCTCGTTGGTCCTCTCGGATTCCTCACAGACATGTGCGCAAAACTTGTAAGCTGGATTCCGATTATCAGTTCACTTGCTAATGCAGGTGCTGTTGTTGTTAAGTTCCTTCTTAACTTCATCGTTGGTTCTATCATGCTCTGCATCACCGACAAATTCATTAAAGGCTTCGAAATGCGCTCTTTTGCCGTTGGCATCGTAGCAGCACTGATCATCTCTGTTATCGGCTGCTTCTTACCAATGTTCTAAAATAAAGCCAATAAAAAAGCCCGCTTTATGCGGGCTTTTTTATTGGCATGAAGAACTGACGCTTTGCGTCAGTAATGAAGACTGCTTCGCAGAATGAAGACTTGCCACGCAGTGGCCAAATACCCCGAAAGGGGTTTTCATTCTTGCGCAGCAAGTCTTCATTACCGTAGGTTCTTCATTCCAGCCTTTGGCTGGTCTTCATTGAGCGTAGCGAAATTTCATGCCCGCAGGGCCTTTTTTTTTCTTTATCCCCTTACGGGTTCCCATAAAAAAGGTTATAATTGTACCACTATGAAAAAGACTACTACAATTTTACTATCATTATTGCTTTTGTCTGGTGTACCAGCTCAGTCTGATGCTTCTACACTGTTCTCCAGAATCTGCCAGAAGGTAGATGCTGCTTTCTCTAATGCAAAGAAGAATATTTCAGAATCTGTTTCTGCAATAAAGGAAGAAGCCTCCGATGTAAAGGAAGCTATTTCCGAAAAAGCTTCTAATGCAAAGGAAAAGGTTGTCGATGCTGCAATCGCTACCAAGGAAAAGGTTGTTGAAGTTGCTTCCAACGTTAAGGAAAAAACCTCTGATGTTTATTCCAACGTAAAAGAAAAGATTTCTGATACAGCTTCAACAGTAAAGGAAAAGGTTTCTAACGGCATTGAAAACGTAAAGGATGCTGCTTCCAGAACCAAAGACAAGGTTGTAAACAAGGTTACTGGTGCAAAGAATTCTATCGTTACTGCATCTTCTGATGCCACAGCTACTGTTAATGCTGCTGCCAGTGCTTCTAACAACTCTATCAACAAGGGTATCACCAAGGTTAAAGAAAAGGTTGTTTATGCAAAAGACCAGATTTGCACAGCCTTCCACGAAGGTCTTGATATGGCTCGCTCAGCAATGCAGAGTGCCTTCAACATGAACTTCCTCAGTTCTGTTCCGGTAATATTCTGGAAAAAGAGCTTCGATACCATGACCGACCATGTTGAACAGTCTGTTGATAACATGGTTCTTGAACACGACGGCGAACTCATTACTAGAGACGATTTCCAGGATGATAAGGCTCTCCACATCAAGAAGTCTGCTGATCTTGCTCTTCATATTAAGAGCCTCTTCGGTTCTTCTGTTGTAGCTTACGGTTTGACCTTGATTGTTGGCGGTGCTAAGGAACTCATCGACAGTTCTTTCCTGAATCCAAATGGCGGCCGCTGTTGGGAAGATTTCTACGCAGACATCGTTGGTGCATCTGCTGTATTTGGCGAAAAGGCTTTCGACAAGAAGCTTAACAAATATATGGACAGCTTCCTGAAGGAAAACCGCAAGGTTGATATGGTTAACGATGAACCCGCAGCAGACACTGAAACAGTAGATGGTGCAGACAACACTGTTACTATTCCTGAAACCAATGCTGCAGCAGCTGTTGAAGAACCAGAAGGCGAAGTTGCTGCTTCTGCTGATGCTGCTGAATTGGCTCAGAGAAGACAGGCCCTTACTGAAGCATATTATAATGCTGTTCAGAACGGCGATGTCGAAGCTGTAAAGAGCATTTCTGATCAGCTCAAGAATTTGAAGTAAAATTGTCTTAATACAAGAAACAAAGAGCCCACCTTAGCGGTGGGCTTTTTTATTGCATGGATATTTTATTTTTGCTATTATGGCGCCGAATACATTAAAGGATATAAATATGGACCTTGAATATTTATTATTTCTTCAGAATAATGTTAGATGTGAAGCTTTAAACCCTGTAATGATGGGTATATCAGACCTTGCTATCGACATGGTAGTGATATTGGGTTTATTTGTTGTTTATTGGAGTTTAAGCAAGAAGATTGGTTATTCTTTGATTTATTCAGTGTCTTTTGGCAATCTCTTGAATTCTATTCTTAAGCTTAGCTTTTGTATTTATCGCCCATGGATCCGCAGTGCAGAAATTGTTCCACCTGCTGTGGCTATTCCTTCTGCTGGTGGTTATTCCTTTCCTAGTGGTCATTCTCAACTGGCAATGGGAATATATGGAACAGGCGCTTACTGGTTTTGGAATAAAAAACGATGGGTTGCTATTGCTTTATTGGTATTGGTTTTTTTTATTGGATTTAGCAGGAACTATCTAGGGGTTCATACTCCACAGGACGTAATAGTCGGTTTTTCTGTCGGTTTGTATGCTATTTATTGTTTGCATAAACTTCTTAACAATTACGACCGCAAGGATAAAAAAGCTGATTTGATATTGCTCGTAAAAGGTATTCTGTTGGCTGTATTTGCTGTAATATATTTTCTTGGCAAGAATTATCCTATAGATTATGATGCCGCAGGAAATATGCTGGTAGACCCGAAAAAAATGATGATAGGTGGTTTTGTATCTGCTGGTATGTGGGCTGGCTTTGTATTGGGCTGGTTCATTGAAAAATATTACATTGATTTTTCTACCGACGAATCTGCTTGGAAGCTTGTTCTAAGGGGCGTCATAGGGGTTGTGACTATGTATTACCTGATGTCATGGTTAAAAGGCTTATTAAGCTTTATGGGCCCATGCTGGAGCGCATTTACTCTTTGGTTCTTTGTAACCTTTTATGCTATTGCCATCTATCCCGCTCTCACCAAACTCACCCGTCTCTAATCCACTATAGGCGAAATTCTCCATCCTCAATTTAGAAATTGGCAGAGAGTAGGTTAGGTGAGGCAGAGACTAGCTAATAGCGTCAGCTAACAATCCCCCTCCTAGACCAACATGGCCGCTCTCCTAGCGTCAGCGCCCTCCTAGACCAAAGGCCGCCCTCCAGTGCAGCGGCCCTCTTTTATTTATTTATTGCAACAAATCTTTTAATAGCGTATATTATAGCTGTATTGAATTTGGAGAAGTAGCGAAGTGGTCATAACGCGGCGCACTCGAAATGCGTTTACCAGCAATGGTACGCGGGTTCGAATCCCGCCTTCTCCGCTGTGAGCTCTCAGAGCCCACTCCACCTCACAAAGCAGCACCTTTTAGGTGCTGTTTTCTTTATATCGAAATATACCCTGAGCACCTCCGCTTAGCACAAACAACGCTGGCAACCACAAACCATAAAAATCCTGCTAACCTTCATCTAGCACTAACCTCCGCTGGTAAATCACAAACCATCTAAAACCGAGGCAAAAAATCTGGCTGTTTGGCTTGCTCATCGGCCTGCTCGGCTGTTTATCCGCCCCCATCCTGTTATCCGTTGCAAATAAATCTAAATTAGTGCCACAATTTAAGGAAAATTCTTGATTTGTGGCACTAAAATTGTATACTGTTAATAGAGGTGTGTATCAATGTATATAAAAAGAGAAAGATATTTAACAAAAATCCGTCCGTTTTATAATGTGGATCTAATTAAGGTTTTGACTGGGGTTAGACGATGCGGAAAATCAATTTTGCTTGAACAGATTGAAGAAGAATTTATAGCAAATGGATTTGATAAAACCCATATAATACGTGTTAATTTTGAAGATTTGAGCTTTGAAAAAATTCGCTCAGTAGACAAACTGAATACATATGTTCATAAACAGATTAAAGATAAAGAAAAATACCTGATTTTCTTAGATGAGATACAGCATGTTCCAAGTTTTGAGAAGGGTTTGGCTTCATTTCGCGCAACTCTGAATTGTGATATTTACATTACTGGAAGTAATTCTAAGCTTTTGTCTGGTAAAATGGCTACACTATTAGTTGGAAGGTGTGTTGAATTTAAGATAATGCCGTTTTCATTTGCGGAAGGTTATGAATATCTTATCGCTACTGGGAAGAGTCTTTTGCCAGATGAGTTTATTATAGATTATATAAATTGGGGTGGGTTCCCATTGCGTTTCTCTTTTAATAAGGAAAAAGACATAAAAAGATATCTGGAACAAGTTTATAATGGGATACTCGATAAAGATATTATTACTGAAAAATCAAGAATTAACAGGCAGAATTTCGAGAAATTGTCGGGTTATATTATGGCAAATGCAGGAAAAGAATTTTCCAGTAAAAATATAGAAACATTTTTTGAAAAACAAAATGATGAAACATTAGATAGAAAGACCATTTACAGATATCTTGATAAAATGGAAAAGGCTTGTCTTATAGACAGGGTTAAACGATTTAATATTGTTGGTAAACAGGCAATGTCATATATAGAAAAGCAATATGCAGTTGATACCGGTTTCAGAATGATTAATACTAATTTCGTTAATTTTGAAGATACATTTTTTCTGGAAAATATCATTTATAATGAGCTTATTTCAAGGGATTACGAGGTATTTACAGGTAAGACCTATAAAGGTGAAATAGATTTTGTGGTTATAAATGGTAGAAAGAAATGTTTTATTCAGGTTGCTTATTACTTAGCTTCCAGAGAAACTATCAGTCGGGAATTTGACGCTTTCAAGCCCATTGGCGATGCTGCACCAAAGTATGTTTTGTCACTCGACCGTTTCGATTATTCCAGAGATGGAATCGCACATATCAACATAGTTGATTTCTTGTTAGGTAAAACAGATATTATCCTAAATTAGTGCCACAATTTGAGAAAATTTCTTGATTTGTGGCACATATTCTCTTGCGTTCCCTTAATATCTCCGTTTAGCACAAACAATGCTGGCAAACCACAAACCATAAAAATCCTGCTAACCTTCATCTAGTACTGACCTCCGTTGGTAAACTACAAACCATCTAAAACCGAGGCAAAAAAATCGGCCTGCCTGGCTGTTTATTCGCCCCCATCCTGCCATCCGTTGCTAATAATTGCATTGTTTGCGAGAGCGTGCTAAATTAGTTATACAAATCTTTATGGAGGTTAGTTTATGCCATTATTGTTCGAAAAGGGCGATATCACTAAGTTAAAAGTTGATGCAATTGTTAACGCAGCCAATTCTACTTTGCTAGGTGGCGGTGGTGTTGACGGCTGTATTCACAGGGCTGCTGGTCCTGAACTGCTGCTCGAATGCGCAGAACTGAATGGTTGTGCAACTGGCGATGCAAAAATAACCATGGGCTACAGACTTCCTGCTAAGCATGTAATTCATACGGTTGGCCCGGTTTGGCAAGGTGGCAATCGCGGGGAAAAGGAAGCTTTGACTTCCTGCTACAGACGTTCATTAGAAATTGCTAAGGAAAATGGCTGTCAGACTGTGGCTTTCCCGCTGATTTCTGCTGGTGCTTATGGATATCCGAAAAATCAGGCCCGTGATGTGGCAATAGAAACCATTCGTGATTTCTTGGCTGAAGACGGTAAGTATATGACCGTTTATCTGGTTTTCTATGACGGTTTGATTTATGATGACAGTTTTAACAGAGATGATCAGAAGCTTAGAAAAGAATTAGAACGTCTGATTTTCAGAAAACAAGCTTTTGATGCAAATATGCATGTTTCTGCTTCACGTGTTTGCGAATATGAGAGCAATATTCTCGAAGATGCTTTTATTGATAGAGTTTCTAATCTTGAGTATATCGAGAAAGAAGAAGCCAAAAAGCCTGTAAAAGCTAAGAAAAAGTCTAGCTTGAAGGATAAGCTCTTTGCTTCGCTTAGCGCGGAAAAACACGTTTGCAATAGCAACGAGTTAAATTTGCGTCCGATTCCTATCGAAGATTCCATTGATGATGAATTAAGAAAATTCCTAAGTAAAGGTAAAGGCAAAAGCTTTTCTGAAAAGCTTCTGGAGTATATCGACAAACGTGGTATTACTAACGCTGAATGTTATAGATATGCTAATGTTAGCAGACAGATTTTTTCTAATATTATAAGTAGCGAAAATTATGTTCCGAAGAAGCATATTGTGTTAGGCTTTGCCATTGCTTTGCAATTAAATATTGAAGAAACTAAGGATTTATTGGAAAGTGCCGGTTTCGCTCTTTCCGACACCTATAATTTGGATAAAATAGTATCGTTCTTCATTGAACGTGAGATTTTTGATATATTCAGAATTAATGCAGCCCTTCAGGTTTATGATGAAAAACAGCTGGGGGCAGGTTATTAAGCCGAAAGTTCTGATTTTTTGAAAATGTCAATTTGGAATTGACCTAATGAACCTCGAAAATTGATATGCTTTAACTGTGAGCAGGAAAACGTTCACAGTTAAATTTTTTTAAGCGAGGTTTTTATTATGAGAAAAGGTCTTACTGAATTGGTATTTATTCTTGACCGCAGCGGTTCTATGGGTGGTATGGAATCAGACGTTATCGGTGGTTTTAACTCTGTTATTGAAAGACAGCGCAATCTTGAAGGCGAAGTTCTTGTTTCAACTATCCTTTTTGATAACGAAACAGAAATTTTGCATGACAGAGAAGACATTGATTTTGTCGAACCATTAACAGAAGACGAATACTACACACGTGGCAGCACAGCTCTTCTTGATGCTGTCGGCGGCGCAATAAAGCATATTTCCAGAATTCATAAATACGCCCGTGAAGAAGACAGACCTGAACATGTAATGTTCTTTATTAACACTGATGGATACGAAAACTCTAGTCATAAGTATAGCTATGATAAGATCAAGACTATGATAGATATTGAAAAAGAAAAATATGACTGGGAATTCGTTTTCATGGGGGCCAATATCGATGCATTTGATGTTGCTGACAGAATGGGTATTTCCAGAAGTCGTGCTGTTAATGTTTGTAATGATAGAGAAGGTATTGAACGTAATTATGGATTGATAGACAATATGGTCAGAGCTTGTAGAAGCATGAGCAGAGATGCTGCTTGTATGTGTATGGATGAATTATGCTTTAACGAAAATTCATATACAGAAGATCGAAAACGCGAACAGAAGAAAAGAAAATGAGCTGCGAAGCATGAGGAACCCTATGTACAAAAAAGTAGTATTTGCTATAAAAGAGTGATATACTTCTCCGTCAGAAAAATATTGAGGAGAACAACCAATGTTGAAGAAACTCGTTTATATAGTATCAGTTCTTATGTTTGTAAGTTCTGTAGCCGCATCTGCCGAAGGTTTAACACCACTTCAGAGAAAGGTTCGTGAAGCATTTGCCAGCATTCATGCTAAAGAAAAAGGTGCAATTGCTGTAGTTACAGAAGAACCAAAGATTGCAGAAGAAGCAACTGTAGTCGAAGAATCTACAGATGTAGCAGAAGAACCAGATACTGTAACCAATGATGAGGGTTGCATAAATGTTGAAGCATTGGTTGCTCAGGATTCTGTAGTTGACAATATTATCGTTGCTAGTGACCAGGATGAAGAAGTTGTGGCTTCTGACGGAGAAGATGATGAATTTGTAGTTATTCATGCTCCAAAGAAAAGCAATACTAATAATGAACTTGTTGCTAAAACTGCTGCAGAAGTCTCTTCAAACCAGAGAACTGCTAAGATTAACAAGAAATGGAGTGTTGAAGTTCTTGGCTGGTGCAATAAGCTTACTGGTCATGTAAAGATTGCTGAAAATAAGAATCAGCCAGAATCTGGCGAAAAAATCGATCTTGAAAATGATACTAAGGAACTCGATGAAAATACTGTTCCTGGACTTAAGGCTTCATACAAGGCCAACAATAGATCTAAGGTTGATTTCAGCTGGGTAAGTGTAAATAAAGATGGTAAGCTTGGAGTTGACAGAAAATTCAAGGGTATTTCTTACAAGGGTAATGCTGATTTTGATATCGACAATGCAATGTTTGATCTCGCCTGGAACTATCGTCTAGCTCATAAGGTTGAAGCTACCGGTCGCGAAAAAAGATATGTTTCTGCAATGCTTGGTGTAAAGATTTCTGATATGGAATTCAATATTGCTGGTGAAGACAATCGTGGTAATAAAGTATCAGAAAAGTATTCTAAGACTATACCTTCTCCATATGTTGGTCTTGAATTCGGTTCTTACTTCTGTGACGATTTATATTTAAAGGCTAGTATCCGTTACTTGAAACTTAATGACATTAAGAATTATGATGTTAAGCACTGTGATTACGATGTTGCCCTTTCCTACAAGGTTAACTATGACAAGCTTGATCAGGCTGTGTTTGTTGATGTTGGTTACCGTCAGGTTGTATTCGATGTTGACGGTGAAGGTAATGACGTTGAATTGAAGTATAAGGGTCCATACATTGGTGTTGAATGGCAGTTCTAATTAGCTAAATCAAAAGCCCCGAGAATAATCTCGGGGCTTTTTGTATCTTCAACCCCCTTTAATAAAGGGGGCATGGGGATTTTTATTAAGAACTTGGCAAAGCAGCAGAAAGTTCAGTCCGAAGGCCACGTCTCTCGGCCAAAAGCTAATAGCCAGTAGCCCAAAGCTTATTGAAACATACTTTATACTTTATTTATATTGTATAATATGTCGTCCTGTTTTCTCGGCCAGCAGCCAGTAGTTAATAGCTACAAGCCTGTTGAAATATACTTTCTACTCTATTCGTATTGATAATATGCCCTGCTTCAGGCTTCAAGCTTTCGGCTTCAGGCTTCCAGACACTTATATACCTGCTTGCGTTCAAACAGGTCTACAAGGTCTTGGTTCAAGGCATTGTTCTTGGCTTCCATTTGCAGAATAGATAATGCTTTCTGTAGTGGCAGAGCTGGCTTATATGGCCTGTCTTGGGCTGTAAGAGCATCAAATATATCTGCAACGCCCATCATCTGTGATTCAAAAGGTATTTCTTCTGACGTCAGATGATTCGGATATCCGCGCCCATTAAGCTTTTCATGGTGTGAATAAGCTATTTCTGGAACTCTTGATAAATCCTTTGTCCACGGAATTTTGGTAAGAAAGTTGTAGGAATGTCTAACGTGAGATTCTATTTCCAGGCGTTCTGATTCAGAAAGGGAACCACGTTTGATTGAAAGCAGCATAGCTTCATGATCGGTCAGATAAGGGATTTCATGACCATTGTGGTCAATATATTTCTGATGTGAAAGTTCTGTTAGTCGCTGGAAATTGCCTTCTTCAAGGACTGTTGGCTCATTAGACTTGATAATCATCTGAAGTATTTCATCTGTTTCTTCAAGGCGTGATTTTAAGTCGTTTTCCATTCTTGCTTTGATTTTTTCATACTTAGAAATGCCATTATCTGCTATGTAATCAAGACATTCCTTGTAATGATCTGCTTCAATAGCTTCTTTTATAAGCTTGTAGCGTGATTTCAATTCTTCCATTTCAGGTGGCAAAAGCTTTTTGGCCTTTGTTAGAACTTCTTCTTTTACACTTACCTTGCCGAAGTCGTGCAACAATGAAGCATATCTAATCTGAAGAAGCTGCTTCTCTGTAAATTCTACATTGGCAAAAGGTCCTTCGTATTCTTCGTTGATAGCCTTGGCCAGTGCTACTGTAAGGTCTGCAACTCTTTCTGAATGACCCTGGGTGCAAGGGTCTTTGGCTTCTATTGCCACGATAGATGCTTTTACAAAGCCTTCGAAAAGATTTCTTATGTCATGATAAAGCTTGGCGTTATCCAAGGCTACAGCGGCCTGTGATGCCAATCCTGTTAATAATTCTATATCGTGCTTGTTAAACGGAATAATGTTTTCTTCTTCAAGTGCTTTGCCTGGGATTTTGTTCTCGTAATCCTTACGCTTATTTATTAACTGCACGACTCCAAGAACTTCACCGTCTACGTTACACATTGGAACAGTTATCATTGATTTGGTTCGGTATCCGGAACTTTTGTCGTAACTTTTATTGAAAGTAAAAGGAAAACTCTCTGGTATAGTGTATACATCCAATATATTAACTGTTTCTTTAGCTGCTGCAGTGTAACCGCCGATAGATTTACGGTTTATCGGCATCAAGGCATTCTGCTTGCACGACCAGTCCAGCGAAATATTCTGGGAAAGCTTGAATCTTAATGAATTGCCATTTTCAACCAGATAAAGACTACCTGCGTCTGCTTCTGCTAAGTGACGTATTCTTGTTAGAATCAGGTCTAACAATCTATCCATATTTCTTTCGGAGGTCAAAGCCACACCAACGTCATGAAGTGCCCTTAGATTCAATCTTGCACTATGAAGATCTTTTGCATAATTTCTATATGGAATATGGTTACATTTCCCTTTGCCTGCGTCTGTGAGAGCTTTTATAATATCTTTTTTGGGACACGGACCTTTTATATAGGTAAAAGGTTTGTTGACAAACAACTTTTCAATGTATTCTTGACTGTAGTTTTCTCCGTAAATTACTAAGGGAAGTTTTTTACCATACTGACCTAAGTAATTAAGGAATTTTAACAGATTGGCAGAGAAGGTTTCGCCATATATAAAATAAATGTCATCCTTGTTTGGTCCATTAATCTCAAAGAGTTTGTCCTGGTTTACTTGAAGAACATTTAGCTTCTTACTTTCAAATACTGATTTGAATAATTCATTTTCTGGGAAACCACAGGCAAGAATAGTCATCGCTTCGCTCCATAACGCTTAAGATTAGATAATTGTAGCATGCTTTTATCTCTAATAAAAGATACCAAATCCATAAACAAGCTTGAAGCTAGAAGCTCGAAGCTTGAAGCAGGACATTGTTTAATACAAAGCAAGTATAAGGTGTGTTGCAATAGGTTTTTGGCTGGTAGCTATTGGCTGCTGGCCGAGAGAGCAGGCTGTCGGAAGGGAGTCGCCCCTGCGAGGCCTTCCTCCTTTAGGGGCTGCCGCCATGGATGGCGGCGTGCAGTTGCTACAGGATGTAGCATAAAACTGCTGAAGGTGGCAGTGCGAAGCACTGACGAATGAGGGGGGTGTATCATACCGGAAGCTAGAAGCTGGAAGCTGGAAGCAGCAGAAACAAAAACAATCCCCTTCCTAGCCACGAAGTGGCGCCCTCCTAGCGTAAGCGCCCTCCTAGGCGCAGCCGCCCTCTCTAGCGCAGCGCCCTTAACCAGCAGTCTTGAAACCTACTTTTTACTTTATTTCTAAAATATTCTAAAAATATTTTAAAAAGTTGTTGACATTATTTCTTCATAGAGGTATGATACTCCTCGCCTTCAAGCGAAGGCAAAAAAATAATCCACTTCGGTGGAGGGGTCGCGAAAGCGACCAAGCTATTTGAGAATAAGATCAAATTGACTTTGAATATGACGCCAAGCGGGTCATTAGAACTCGAAAGAGTGAAGATGATCCCTGTTAATAAGTCGAAGCTCGA
>JAZUDR010000341.1:0-45676 GCA_045639725.1 Candidatus Avigastranaerophilus sp.
CATCATCAGAAGAAGGGTTTTATCATCAAAAGGTTTGGCAAAGAACTGGTTTAAAGCAACTATGGCTGCAACAACAGAACTGGCAAGTCGGATCGTAGCCATGTCGTTCTGTGAGCCAAGGAGTTGGGGGGGCAACTTGTCTTCCTAAGACCGCTTGGCCTCCGACTTCATCATCAGAAGAAGGGTTTTATCATCAAAAGGTTTGGCAAAGAACTGGTTTAAAGCAACTATGGCTGCAACAACAGAACTGGCACTGCTGCCGAGACCGCTTCCCACTGGCATGTTTTTGTATAACTCTACTTTTATCGGTTTGCGTTTTTCTTCGGGGAGTTGTTCCAGAAAATATTCAGCACAGGCCTGAACCAGATTCTTTTTCGTTGAATCAGAAAGCTTGCTGCTCCAAGGGCCTGTCATAGTAAACTCAAATTTATCGGAGTCGCTTACAGAAACTGTATCTCCGAGCTTAGTTCCGTCTATTGGTGCCACTGCTGCACCAAGTACATCGAAGCCGACGCTGATATTTCCTATTGAAGCTGGAGCAAATGCTGATACTTTCATTATTTAACCTCTTCTTTTTGTTGCTCTAAGTGTATCTTTTCACTTCTTTTTTGTAAAGGGGGCAGGGGATTTCTCAAACAAATCTGTTAAAAACAATATTATGTTTACATAATATTTGATATTTTACGTTTGTTTTTTAATAATTTGTGGTGGTTGTTTCTCGTGAAACAAAAATAATGTTTCTTGTCGTTCATTATTTGTAAAAATCAGCCGATACTAAGGCAAATTCGTATTCGGGGAAACTATATCTTGGAAACAGAAGAAGCTGCTAAGACAGTTGAAACAAAACAGGCGCCCCAAACCTCGGTAGCACGTTCCGCTGCTGTAATGGGTATTGCCACTTTCCTGAGCAGAATCGCTGGTCTTGTCCGTGAACAGACCTTCGCTTATCTGTTTGGGGCAGGGAAATGGACAGACGCATTTAATGTTGCGTTCAAGATTCCTAATCTTTTGAGGGATCTTTTTGCCGAGGGGGCCATGAGCGCCGCTTTTATACCGACCTTCAATAGTATTATGCAGAAGGAAGGTCAGGAAAAAGCCTTCAGGTTAACAAATCTAACTTTCTGTGCAATTCTTGTTATTGTTGGTACACTTACTGTCTTGGGTATGATAATAAGCCCGTACATTGTACAGATTCTTGCACCTCAGTTTATCAACGACCCCGAAAAATTTGCAGTAACTGTTACAATGACCCGAATCATGTTCCCGTTCCTGCTGGTTATTTCCTGGGCAGCCATATCAATGGGAATGCTAAACTCCCTCGGCGAGTTTTTTATTCCTTCTGTCGCACCTGTGGCATTGAATCTGTCTATGATTCTTTCTGGCTGGCTTATATGTCCGATAGCTGTGAAGATGGGAATGCCTTCTATTACTGGGATGGCTATCGGTGCAATGCTTGGCGGCTTGCTACAGTTCACCGTTCAGTTGCCTTCACTGGTTCGCAAGGGCTGGAAGTTTTTCTGGTGTCTCGACTTTAAGGACCCTGGTATCCAGAAAATCGGGAAGCTGATGATTCCTGGAACTGTTGGTCTTGCTGCAACTCAGATTAACGTTGCCGTTAATACCATTCTTGCAACTTCTCAGGGGGATGGGGCAGTAAGCTGGATAAGCTATGCCTTCAGAATAATGCAGCTTCCTATCGGTATTTTCGGCGTTGCTGTAGCTCAGGCAACTCTGCCAGTAATCTCAAGACAGGCTGCCAGTGATGATAAGGAAGCAATGGCCGGCACCTTAGCCAGTTCAATCCGCTTGTCTGCTTTTATTAATCTTTGGGCAGGAGCTTCAATAGTTGCTTTGGCTGAACCTGTGATACGGATTATCTATCAGCATGGCCGTTTTGGAATAGCAGATACTCTGGCAACAGCAGCAGTTCTGAGGGCTTATACCATTGGTATTGTGTTCTACGCTCTGATAAAGATTCTTGGTCCTGCCTTCTATGCTTTGGACGACACTAAGATTCCTGTGAAGGCAAGTATTCTTTCTATTATTGTTTCAATCATATTGAGCCTTTCACTCATCAGCCATTTTGGTTACATCAGCCTTGCTTTCAGCAGTAGTATGGCCGCCATGGTAAACGCCGGGTTCCTTTTCTTCATGTTACAGAAGAAAGTAGGGGGCTTCGGAAAATACGGCCTTATTGGCGGAATAGCAAAGATTATCATTGCCACTGCCATATCGGGTGTAGTAACTTATTATTCTTATACTGCTTCTGCAAGCTATATGGCAACGCTTTGGTCTGTTCTCGCCGCTGGAAGCTTTACTAATGCGGTAGCTTCTCTCTGCGTTGGTGGTATTGCCGGTCTGATAGCTCTGTATGTTGTTTCACGTCTGATGCATATTGAAGAAGCAGACAAGGCTGCTGAATTAATATTAAAGAAGCTTCACAAGAAGAAAAGTAAATGAATTTTGATGTAAATGTTTTTGCCTTTATAAGGGATTCTCTTCTGCTATTGGTGGCATGGTTTCTTATGGCCTGCGCTTTTCATAGCTGGGGAAGCATTTTAACGAAGCTGGTAGGAATAAACTTTTCCGGTTATAAGAAGCATATTGCCAATATCTGGCTTGGCTGGTGCTTAAGCCTGTTTTTCTGGGCTGTTTACCATCTTTTATGGCCGATAAACTCTATTGCAAGCTGCATTTTTTATTTGCCGGGAATAGTCTGTTTCTTTATCAGATATGGCCGAAAAATACCTGCATACGTAAGGTCTGTCGGTGCTCTTAAGGTTTCTGTAATAATTCTTGTGCTGTTTGCCGCGTCCACAATAGCTATTCAGGTGCCAATGAATTACGATACCGGCCTTTACCACCTTAATTCCATCAGATGGGCGAATGAGCATCATATCATTAAAGGCATTGGAAACATACATACAAGGCTTGGGCTGAATCAGTTGTATTTTCTGTATGCCGCTTCTTTGAATTTTCATCCGTTCTTGAATGACTGCGCTTTCCATGCTGCTAACAGCTTTTTGTATGCTTTGTTCGCTGTCGGTTGTGTTATGGGTGGGACAATAGTGGATTTGCTTCTGCTGTGCCTGTTTTTCTATCTGCCGATGCCTTATTACTGGATAGCCAACCCGACACCGGATATTGCTTCTACACTGCTACAGATAATGGCGTTCAGGTTTTTTGTAGAGTCTGTAAGGCACCCTCATCAGTCACGCGTTGCGTGCCACCTTCCTCCGAAGGAGAATGGCCTTGCTGTGGCTGTTCCCAACCCCCAGTCCCCAACCCCCAACCCCATTCCTCCGAAGGAGGAATCTTACATTGCTTTTGCGGCTATACTTTCGGCGGTTCTGATAACTGTTAAGCTTAGTAATATTGTTTTTGCCATAGGTTTGGGTCTTATAACCATCTTGGCAAGTCTTAGAAAAGCATTTCAGGCAGATGATAAAAAGGTAATCGGTCGTGCTTTTGTCTTCATTGGGCTTTTTTTCGCTCTCTGGGTCTGCCGAGGCTACATTCAGAGCGGTTATCCTGCTTTTCCTTCAGACATTGGCGGAATCAGGTTCGACTGGTCTGTTCCAAAAAGGCTGGCTAACTACACCGAAAACTGTGTCTATTGCGGCTCTCGCACCAATGGTCAGGTCTATGACCCCAATTCCCCGATATTCAAGGAAAGCTGGGCCTGGCTTGATTTCTGGGTAAAATGGAATTTCTTTGACGAAAAAGAATATCTTTGCGACGATTGGATGAGCAACCTGGTAACCTGGCTGACACTGATTTTTGTGCCTATGGTCATCTTTAACTGGGGGATGGGCTCGGTTACTCTGTTCATTCTTTCTATATGTCTCTTTGTAGTATGGCTTAGAGCAGTTTTTAAGCACAAAGGCGTTTGGGAAAAAACAAGCTATCTTTTCTGCCTGCAGCTTGTCGGTCTTGCCTCTATTCTTTTCTGGTTCTTCGTTGCACCTGAAGTCAGGTTTGCTAATGGGAGCTTTATTGTCTACTTTATCGCAAGTCTGCTTTTAGTGAAGACAGCATACCCCGGAATGACCTTGAAAAAAGAGTTTAAGCTTGGTCTGATGTTTTTCCCGATTATTATGTTTATCTGGGCTTTCTGGCTTGGTTACAACGTAAATGCCTTCAGACTGGATGGTATGATACCTCTGAAAAAGGTTCCAATGAAGACTTTCGTAACAGATTCAGGGGTTAAGCTTCTTGTTCCGGTGCTCAGTGATCAGTGTTGGGATAGTGAAATTCCGTCGACACCCGAGCCAGAAAAAGGCCTGGAAATGCGCGGACCCTCTATTGATGACGGTTTTAGAATACGTGAATAAATAATAATTGTTATGTAAACCAACCTGTCGGCTATTAGCTATCAACCAATTCTCAATCCTCAATTCTCAATTCTCCATTAAGAATGGGTACAAAGTCGGTTCAAGCAGCAGACAATTAATTATGCATTATGAATTATGGATTAGGGTAATGGCACAAAACTTGTCGAAGCAGCAGAAACTAACAAACAATTATGTGTTATGCATTGTGAATTGTGAATTCGAATGATAGAATACAGTAAACTTTGCTGTTAGTAACGCTGGAAACAAAATGAATTTTGAAATAAATGTTTTTAATTTCCTTAGAGATTCTTTGCTGATAATACTTTCATGGATTTTATTAGCATGCGCTTTTCACTCCTGGGGTAACTTCCTGGCAAAAATAATAGGCATAAAGCTTAATGGCAACAAAAAGCATTTTGCCAATATTTGGCTGGGCTGGTGCTTCTGCCTGTTTTTCTTTGCTGTTTATCATTTATTTTTCCCAATAAATGCCTTTGCCAGCAGCATCTTCTATGGGCCGGCAATCGTTTATTTCTTTATCAAATATCATAAAAAGATAATCCCATTTATAAAATCCATTGATAAACTTAAGTTAACGGCTATTTTTCTTGCCACTTTCGCAATTGCAGTGGTAGCAATACAGCTCCCAATGAATTTTGATACAGGGCTTTATCACCTGAATTCAATAAGATGGGCAAATGAGCACCATATAGTGAAGGGGCTCGGCAACCTTCATACTAGACTCGGTTTTAACCAGCTTTATTTTTTGTATTGTGCATCACTTAATTTCCATCCGTTTTTAAACGCTTACGGTTTCCATGCTGCGAATACGTTTTTGTATTTTGCCTTCTGCTTAGGTTGCCTTGTAAGCGGCACTGCAGTTGATCTGATTTTAACTATTCTGTTTTTCTTCTTACCTGTTCCATATTTCTGGGTTGTTTCACCAACAACAGACGTGGCTTCCTGCTTCCTGCAGATAATTGCATTCCGAGTTTTCCTCGATGCGCTGCTGGGCGATAAACTTAACACATCTGGCGGAAATGAAGCTAATCCTGAACGCTGGAGCCTTATTGCTCTGGCGGCCATACTTTCTGCTGTGTTGGTAACGGTAAAGCTGAGTAATGTCGTTTTCGCGCTTGGCCTTGGGCTCATTACTATCATAATAGCGAGAAAGCACACATTTGAAGCAATTGATAAGATAATTATCAAAAGAGCATTCATATTTATCGGTGTTTTCGTCGCTCTTTGGCTGGCCAGAGGCTATATTCAGACTGGATATCCTGTTTTCCCATCTTCAATCGGCCGCATCAGCTTTGACTGGACTGTTCCCGAAAGACTTGCGAAATACACCGAGACCTACGTTTATGCCGGTTCCCGCACAGACGGTCTTATTACAAATTTTGATTCACCTGTGCTGCAGAACGGCGGCTGGGTTGACGCCTGGTTTAAGGAATTCTTCTTCAATGACCAGCAGCATCTTACAGACGACCCTGTGCAGAATTTCTTTACTATTTTCCTGCTAATCGTCTTCCCGATGACCATGTATAGCTGGGGAATGGGCTGTCTGACCCTTTTCGTTTTATCGATAGTTCTTCTGGTAATCTGGCTCTGCGCTTTGGTTCGCCAAAAATCCAGCCTTTGGAAAAAGAGCAGCCTGTTATTCTACCTGTTCCTTGTTTCTGTTGCTGGTATTGTTTTCTGGATACTTGTTGCGCCGGAACCAAGATTTGCAAATGCCATATTTATCTGCGAATTTATTACATGCCTGCTCATGGTTAAAGCGGCTTATCCAAAGCTGATACTGACTTCAGGCATTAAGAAAGCCATGATGTTTTACACTGTTGTGATATTGATCTGGTGCTTTGACATCGGCTATTCTTCTGATGAGTTCAGAATTGATGGTATGATGGCTCTTCATGGGGTTCCTGTAAAGGAATTTGTGACAAAATCAGGACTTGTTCTGCTGAAACCAACTCTTAATAACCAGACCTGGGATACCGGCCTGCTTGCAACCCCAGAACCTGAACCAGGTCTTGAATTACGCGGTGAAACCATAGCAGACGGCTTCCGCATAAAAGAATAACTGTAACTTTTGTTGCTAGATACTATCATTTCAGCCTTTTCCCATGTTATAGTAAATAAACTGGAGAAAAATAAATGAAATTTAACTGTAAGCATTGTGGTGCAATAAACGACGTATATCGCTCTGAAGATTATGCTACTTGTCCTAAGTGTAATCATAAATATCTGTTACCAACAAACAGAGATGAAAAGTTTTTGAGGGATTTTGAAAGAGGCGATTTTTTTCTGCGTAAGCACTATTTCGAAAAGGCTTTTTCTATCTTTGATGGTTTGCTTAAGGCTGGAAATGAAAACGATCCTGCAGTTTTATGGTCATTGATGCTGGCTCAGTTCGGTATAGGCTATGACAAAGAAAAGCTTTATGTGCATAAGCTCCAGTTCAGTCCCTTGAAAACTCCTGGAACCTACCATTTTAAAGCTTTTGCATCTGCTACACTTTATCAGAAGCATATTATGGAAGAGGAAACCAAGAAAATTGAAGAGGCTTTCCGTGCAGAATTGAATTCTACAAGACTGCAGCCGCCTTACGATGTTTACATAACCTGCCGCGAAAAAGGCTTCAGCGGTAAGGAATCCATGGAACACAAAATGGCTGTGAAACTTTACGAAAACCTGACAAAGCTTGGCTATACCGTCTTTTCTCCAGAAGTTACAAATGAAGATATGTCCCATGGGGAACGGGAACCACTTGTCTTTGCAGCTACAAATATGGCAAAGGTAATGATTGTTCTTGGTTCAAAACCAGAAGCCTTCATGGATGTATGGGTAAAGAGCGCTTGGACAAGATTCCTTGAAGTGTTGAATCGTGGTGCCAAGAAGCTTATTATTCCATGCTATATGAATATTGAAGCATTTGAATTACCAGACCAGCTATTTCCTTTCAAGTCCTTTGATTTCTCTAAGGAAGGCGCTTTGGAAGATATTATTAAAGAAGTAAATGCTTTTGCTCTTCCAACCAATACGCCAGTTGAAGCAGCCGATGATGAAGCAGAAGGCACTGATGTAAAAAAAGATGCTGATACTGCAGTTGCTGACGAAAAAACTGTGGAAGAAAAACCTGCTGTATCTGCAGAACCTGAAGCTGTTCCTGAAATCAAACAGAACACAAGCGCAGAAGACAAGGAAGCCGATGAAAATACCTTTAAGTCAGCTCATCCTTATGTTGGTTTGGGCTATCATAGATATCAGATTGGTGAGCTTGTTGATTTTGGCTCATACCCGCAGGATGATTCGACTGGTAATTTAACAGATCTTATTACCTGGAAGGTTTTAAGCATTACTGCTAAGAAAATGTTGATAATCAGCGAAAATGTTTTGGATTGTAAACCTTTTAGCAAGATAGCTGTAAATTTCTTGGATGCCTTAGGTAGGTCTTCTTCAGGAACAGATTGGAAGAATTCTGATTTGCGAAAATGGCTTAATGGTGAATTCCTCAAAAAGGCTTTTAACGACAGCGATAGGTCTCTCATACTAGAAAGAGCAAATATTATCGATAAGAATAGTGACGATCTCTGCTATGATAGCGCTTTCTGTCTGAGTCTTTCTGAAGTTAATGTTTATCTGAGGTCTGTGGAAGATAGAAAAGCCAAGACAACATCTTATGCTAAGGCCAAGGGTGCTTATAGAAGTCCTAAGGGCAATTCATGGTGGTGGTTGCGCTCTCCTGGCGATAATCCAAACTTTGCTGCAGGTGTTGACGCAGAAGGGGCCGTCTTTGCCTTTGGTGTGGATGTTTCTTCCGGTCGCTACGGTGTCCGCCCAGCAATGTGGGTTTCTATAGATTAATCGAAGCTCCACAGATATCGTTTTGATGGCACTTTGTTGCATGCAAACTTATACTTTGTTAATTTTATTCTATGTTTTGTGTTTCCGGCGCGAAGCGCATTAGGCCGTAAGGCCGACTTCATTCTATTTTTCTTTGTTCGGTACACATAATGTGCTATAATTAGTGCTATGCTGTACAAACTTTATTCAAGAAAAGGTAATATCACTATAGTCCTGGTTGGACTCATCAGTGTAATGCTGATTATGGTTGCCGCCATGTCCCGACGCATGTCCGGCCATTCCCAGCTGCTTACACTTGGTGACTACACCCAGATAAGCCGTTATTTTCTTGAATCATACATTGGCGATGTTATGCAGCAGATGCGTTATGCTTCAAACGATCCAAAGTCCACATTTTCTAAGGAAATATGTGATTCTATTAGCGATGCTGATACTTCCAAAAAATTAAGCATTAGTTTTTATAATGCTTCTGACCAGCTTATAACTCTTGCACACGAACTTGAAATAGATATCTCAAAATCTAAGCCAACCTTGGAAATTATCAATACAGAACCTTTAAACTATCCTGCAGGCATTGATGCCGGTGCTCAGAACGGGAAAGAAAAGAAGGGGCTTTTACAACTTACTTGCGAATGTGTTTTCCGAAAAAGAGAATATAAGCTGACTGTTCAGTATCCTTTTATTGTTGTATTTAGAGTTACACCTGTTCTTAAGGAATTCATGCTCTTTGTTGATAACATGGCTAAGGAACAGGCGACAAACGATACTATCAATATCCTGAAAATAGGTAAGGATAAAATAGCTGAAACTCAGGACCTTGGCCAGCGTAGCGGTAATTATGATATAAAGCCTTTTGTATTGCTTCAGCCTCTAGACCAGAAGTATGATGCTAAGGAAACAAGTGGCAGGATTTATCTTGGTCCGTCTGACAGGGCTATTTATATTAACCTTGCCGGTGGTTCTTCGGACTGCAGCGTGAACGAAACCTTCCTTGTATGGGAAAAGGATATTGGTCAGGATACTGAAGCAACCTTATCTGATGTTCCTGTTTTCAAACGAAAAGACGGTTCTGATATTTCTCTACCAGGTTCTGTAATCCCTCTTATGTATGATGATACTGCCAATATGGGTGTTATGGGCTTCGGCGAAGACTTCAGTGAAGTATTTGAAGAAACGGCCTGGAAGCCGGAACACTTTCTAGGTGAAGGCGATGATGCTAGTACATATTGGGGAAGCATGAAAAAGAAATATGGCAACGAAGCCGCAAAGGCCATGAACTATGCTTCCGCATTGAAGTTGTATGGTTTGAACGTTGGCGATAAGATTACTACAGCACGCAGTATTTACGGTAATGTTTTTGCGAGATTTATGCTGTTGACCTTTTGGAATCCATATTCAGGTCAGGGCACTCCTCTTGTTTATGATCCGCATCTCACTATTGATCAGGTTCCTGAAGCAAGGGACTATCGAAATGGTGTCAGAAAATTCGTGCCTCAGGACAATCTTGGCTATCAGTTCTTCCAGTCTAGAATCATGTCTGGTTTTAACTGGGAAACCCAAAAGAATAATCTAAGCCAATATAAATATTTCATGCCTTTGAATGTAGCAGATAATAGCCATGATATTTATTCTGAAGCAGATTTTACTGCGCCCGATGGCTTTTCTCTTGACGGTAGTTTGAAATTCCACGATTTTGGAAAAACCTGGTTCAGGGTATCTAAAAATTCTTCAGAAGAACAATCTCCGATAGAACAGCGAATAGGGAGAGCTTTTACCAGCCAGGAGGAATTTGAAGAAGCTGTTGGTTATCCTAAAAAATTCAAAGTAAACGGTATTGTCTACGTTAAAGGTAACCTCAACCTTGGCGATATGAATTTATCTCCAGATGATTGTAGTGGTGGTGTAGTCCTAGTTGATGGCAACATTACTCTTGGAAATATCTACCGTGGGAAAAAGATTGATGCCAGTAGTTTTTTACTGAAAGACCATTCTGCAGAAGACTGTTTTAAGCATTGGAACGATCCTGCCCATGAAGATTATATTGCTCAGGATAAAATGCTTACATTTGTCAGTCTCAATGGCAATATAATAACCTTGAACGGAAACGTACTGCTTGGGGTTCAGCTTATAACACTTGCAGACCACAATGGTTCCGGCGACCAGATTTCATGGAAGGCAAAAGATGGTATTATTTTTTACGGTTCCATAGCATGCAGTCGTTTGAATCTGACAAAGAGGGTTCAGGAATTTTACGAAGCCAAGGTTCATGATGAAATTCTTGATGCCCCATTCTTTATGTATCCACCGGAAATGGCTACCAGCACAACCTCTCTGGCCGTTCAGATAATGGAAAACATGCGTGGTTATAAACTCAACACAGGGAAGGTTTTTGACTGATGAATAGAAATAGAAGAAAAGCTTTCTCTATGGTTGAACTTTTGCTGGGTATAGGTATTTTCGGTCTGGCAATACTTCCTCTTATCTGGTTGAGCAGTAACCAAACTAAGGGGGCTTACTCTGTCGGTAAGCATATGATGGCAGGCCAGATTGCCACAAGCTTCCTTGACGAAAAACTGAAGCTTCCTTTTGATGAATGCTATAAAGAAATGAAAAGCCTGAAGGGTAAAAAGGCAAAGGTTCTGGATAACGAACAGCTTATGACAATGGTTCAGGGGTTGGAAAGCGAAACAGCCACCAATGATATGGAAACCTCTTTCCGAAATTTCTATTATACTTTTACTTATGATGACAGCGATGCCGCTTCTGAAAAAATATTGAGAGTAAATATTGAAGTTTTTTATCGTGTTGTTGAAAACGATAGTAAGACTGAGCAGTCTGTAAAGCTTTCTGCCCTTAAATTTGGAGATAAAAATGGCTGAGGCAATAAGAAGAAAAAACAGACTTGCAGTAACAATGATGGAAATATGCATCGTTGGTATATTATCCAGCGTTATACTTGGTGTGGGCTTTGCTATGATGAGTAGAAGCAACCGCCAGTTCAAAAAAGGTAATGACATGATTAGCATTCAGCGTCTTATGGATAACATTGTTGAACGTATAAGAACAGATGTCCGTTCCCTTAAGCGTGTTAATTTAGCTGAATGTGATGAAAATAGCTTTGATTTCACTATTATAAAAGACGGTGAAGAAGCTAACATCACATATAAATTTAATCTAGAAGAAAAAACCCTTTATAGAACTGAAGTGGTTGATGGGGAAACTAAAAACTCAGATTTCCACGGAGCTAAGCAGGTTATTTCCCTGGTTTTTACTCCTGTGTTTGATGACGAAACAGAAAAAACAAAGTTTAATCATTTGAATGTCGCTATGCAAATAGCAGCAAATGATTATAGTAACAAAGAAAAAGATGCTTCGACTCTTTCTATTGCTTGTCAGTTTTACTCAACTTGTGTAGAATCAGAGTTGAGAATATTTAACTTGAAGAAGAAGAAAACTAGTTAATCTTTCTTTTTTTTGGAGGAATAATGAAAAAGTCTAATTTGGTTATTGCTGTTGCTATGGGTCTTTTGTTAACTTCTGGCGCTTTTGCTGCTAATGAAGATTTAGCTGTTGTTAATCAGGCCAAAGAACTGATTAATCAGAAGAAATATAAAGAATGTGAAGAATTGCTTGATAAGGCTGTTGTTACTTATCCAGACAGTCTTAGAATTAAGAACGCCCTCGGTCAGGCAAAGTATCAGAATGGCAAATTGTCTGAAGCTTCTTCTATTTTCTCTCAGGTTTTAGGTAAGGATTCTGAAAATACTTATGCTAAGACTATGCTTGAAAAAATCCGCAAGGAAAAGCTTGCTCAGGCTTCTCCTGTAAGTGTTGCTCAGAATGCAACCGACACTGAAGACTTCAGTAATGAAGATTTTTCTGGCTCTAAGAAAGCTTCTTCTGGCACTGCAACCTTTAATGTTTCCAATGAACTTCCTCAGGCTGAACAGGAAGCCCTTGCAAAGAAGTGCTATGACGAAATGGTTTCTCTTGATAAATGGGCTACTGCTGACTTCATTAGACTTCATACTCAGGTTATTGAAAAATGCCCATTGACTGACAGAGCTCAGGAATCCTGCTGGAGACTTTCCAACCTTTATATGCTTGGTGTTGAACCAGCCGAATACGAAAACGCTATTGCTGTTCTTGAACATCTTCTTAAACAGTATCCTGATACTCCACTTATGCCAGATGCTAAGAACAGAATGCTTGTTGTATGCCAGAAGATTGGTGATTACACAAAGGTAATCAAGCTCTATGAAGAACTTTGGCAGAAGGATCCTGAACCAGATACAAAGACTTATATGATTCGTGCTCTCGAATATGGTAATGCCCTTGCTGAAGCTGGCAAAACAGAAGAAGCAACCAAGTGGTATAACAAGGTTCTTGAAAAGGACGAAGGCAAGAACGCTCTCGAAGCTCGTGCCGCCCGCAAGAAGCTCGAATCTCTGTAATTATAGCTTCCCTAAAAAGACCCCCTTTCGTAAAGGTGTAGTCTAAAAAGACCCCCTTTTGTAAAGGGGGGTAGGGGGGATTTCTCCTACCAAACCAGCGCGTAGCACAAAATCTGTCTGGCAAAGCACCCAACTATCTAATAAAAATCTTCCATTCTCCATTCTCAATTCTCAATTACAATCATGCCCATACTCATCTGTTTTCTATTTATAATACTTTCTATTCCCGCAAACGCTATGCAGCGCGAGGTTTCCCTTGAACAACTGGTAGAAAAATCAGATGTAATAGCAGTTGTTGACGTAATAGCTACAAAAAGCGTCGGAACCCTTCCCTCAGGCGCCCAGGTTGTTGCAAACCTTGTAAAGGTAGACCAGCCTCTGAAGGGCGGAGTAGCTGTCGGGGAAAACCTCAAGCTTAAAACCAGAGCAATGATGGAAGATAATGCCACTTTTCAGAATGGCACTAAGGTTCTCCTGTTTTTGAGAAGGGTAGATAACTATTTTGAAGTTAACTTCGGTCTATGCGGTTATTGGCCAATAGATGAAAACGGAAAGATTACCGGCTATGGCTCCGGTAAAACCATAAAAGATGTTGAAGCAGTTATTTCTGCTCCGGCACCTTCCGAAAACAAACCAAGCACAAAAAGCAGAGCCGTATCTTTGTAGGATGTCACCCTCTATCAAAAAAAATCCTAATCTTCAGCGATTACTTTCCAGGCTGACTCCGGCCCCCGAAGGCAATAAGTTTGCAATAGCAGTTTCCGGCGGGACTGACTCAGTAGCAATGCTTCTTCTTATGCTGGAATGGTGCCGCATGAAGCATAAGTCCATATGTGTGTTTCATGTTGACCACTCAATGCGTGCTACAAGCTCAGCGGACGCAGCCTGGGTTAAAGACCTGTGCGGTGAAAAAGGAATAGAATTCTATTCCAGAAAAGCATCTGACGAGGACCTGGCTCAAAATAGGCAGTTGGGCTCTGAAGGATGGGCCAGAAATTTCAGGTATTCCGCTTTTGCTTCAATGCTTCGTGAATCCGGGGCGGATGTTATTGTTACCGGCCATAATAGCGGTGATCAGGCAGAAACTATATTGATGCGCATGCTCCGTGGCTGTTCCTGGAAAGGAATACATGGAATAAAGAGCAATGTGACTCTTTGCTTTCAAAATACAGAACTGAAAATGTGGCGGCCGATATTGAACATTTCTAGGTCTGATTTGTCACGTTTTTTGAAATCCATCGGGCAGACATGGCGTGAAGACGAAACTAACCAGACTGACCTTTATCTGAGGAACAAAATACGTCATCAGTTAATGCCATTGATGGAACAGCTTTATAATGGCTCTATTGAGCATGTGGTTGCTCTTGGTGAAGATGCTGCACAGCTTCAGAGAGATCTGCACGTCAGGGCTCAGAGATTTTTAAAGAAGTATCTTAACGAAGAAAAGAATGATTTATTAGTTTCCTTAAAACCAGAAACCTCCCTTCGCCGGGAGGTTATAAGAATATGGCTTGAAGCTAACGGCTTAGGCGAGTCTATTAATCGCAGTCTGATAGAGCGTATCGACGACCTCTGGGTGATAAAGAATAATGGGCGTTCTGTTAAACATGCTACTTTTCAGGTTTTGCGCCACAAAAAGCATCTAAATCTAATAAAAGCCTGAATTGTATATTTGTAACAACCCAGGCTTCTATTGCGAATATTATTAATACCAAGCTTCTGTTTTTACTGTTTTTTTCTTCTGAGCCAGAATGATGATTTCAACGCGCCTGTTAATTTCACGTCCGGCATCAGTTGTGTTGCTGACCTTAGGTCTGCAATCAGCATAGCCCTGAGCTGAGAAACGTTCCGGATCAAGATTCATATCGTTAACAAAGAATCTGACAACAGAACAGGCACGTGCTGCCGAAAGCTCCCAGTTCGATGGGAAATTTGATTTAACGTTCGGTGGCAGGTCATCTGTGTGACCATCGATTCTTATGTAGTTGTCGATTGTTCCGAGAATTGGAACTAATCCTACAAGAACATCTTCAGCACCCTTTTTCATATTGGCGCTACCGCTTTCAAACAGAACATTTGCCGGAATCTGAATCTTAATAGTCTGGTCGTCACTTGTGACCTTGATTCGGTCATTCATGGTGACCTTCTGAAGCTTATTCTTAACGTGCTTTACAATGCGGATGGCTTCATTTCTCTGTGTGGCAGGTGTCATGAGAATGCCCTTGTCACCTTGAGTAAGCCATTGGTGAGCACCCTGGGCCTGGTTGATGCTGAATACAGCGTAGAACATCTGGTCCATGGACTGGCTTGTTTCTTTCTTGGTTGGAGTTGAATCCAAGGTTGCGAATGCAAACAGCATAACGAAGAAACAAAGCATGTTGGTAACCAGGTCGCCGTATGATGCATACCAAACACCAACGCCAGGGTTTGTGCTGACTCTTTTACGCATTAGAAAGTTCCTCTGCTAGGTGGAGTTCATTGAATGTAGCTCTATTCTTTTCAGAAACGTAAGAGAGGAGCTTTTCCTGAACAATTCTTGGGTTAGTGCCTGCAGCGATGAGACATACGCCGCGGCCGATGATATCGTTATACATGTCTTCGGCGGCTGCACGTTCTTCAAGCTTCTTTGCGAAAGGCTGAATGAAGAGGTTAGCTGCAATTGTTCCGTAGAATGTTGTAATAAGAGCAACTGACATGTTTGGACCGATTGTAGACGGGTCACTCAAGTCTTTGAGCAATTTAACCAGACCAATAATCGTACCAACCATACCGAATGCTGGAGTAACTGATGCCAGGAAGTCCAGGGCGTCTTTTACGTCTGTGTGACGCTGAGAGGTTGAAGATATTTCTGTATCAATGACTTCTTCAATGAGCTTGACGTCAACACTGTCAACTACCAGTTGCATAAGTCTTGCAAGGAATGGTTCTTCAATTTCTGCGATTCTTGGTTCAAGAGAAAGGATACCTTCTTTTCTGGCTGCTTCAGCAAGTGTAAGAATATTGCTGATAAGCTTCATGTAGTTGTATTCTTTCGGAGCTTTGTAAACCATTTTACAACCAGTGCATACTGCTTTGAATCTTTCCATTTTGTAGCCAACCAGCAATGCAGCACCGGCACCACCACCAACGATGAAGATTGATGGTAAGTCGAGGAAGTTTATCAGGCTGTCGAACCCGATACCTGCAATAACAAGCAATAAACCTAGGACGGTTCCTATTACCGATGTTTTATCCACAATATGTTCTCCAGACTAGAGTAATCTTTGTCAGCCGACCAAATCAAGCTTGAAGGTAAGCTCTGTTACTCCCTTAGAATCGCTGACTATACTGTCAACCTTGATATTGAACTTAAATGGCGAAACTTCGGCTATACCGATAGTCTGGCCTTTTTTGATCTTCTTTGCGCTAATTGTAACCTTTGGAGTGGTCAGATTTCTTACTTTCTTACCATTTTCAAATACATCAACAGTAAAGCTCAGGCCTGTCATACGGGCTTCTGAAGAATTTATGTCCTTCCAGTCTTCTTTATAGGTTACATCGAAATAATAGTTTTTACCTTTGAAAAGAACCGGCTTATCCTTGAGAATAGATTCTGTTCTTGGGTGTGGTGAATAGTCTAGTAGTCTTGCGTAACTGTATAATACGGAAGGGGTTTTACCCATTACTGTATTGCCATTTGCTGGTGCAACATAGCCACCTTTGCCAGAGCTACTATTTTTTATCTGAGCTATTTTTTCAAGAATACTGTTCTTTTTTGCCTGAATCTGTGCCTGAGTGGCTGCATCTACTGCAGCTACCTGGACATTGGAATGAGCGGAATATTCATTGTTTCCAGGATTATTCATCTGATAATACTGCTGTTCTTCAGGTGGCATTACCAACTGAATATCACTAGATGCATAGGCATCTGCAACGATACCTAAGGTTGAAGCAAGCATTAAACTTGAAGTAGCAAGGCAAAGAACAGTATTTTTCATTTTTGTTTAGCTCCTATTGTTAGTTGTTTCTGGCACCACCGCTAATCCAGTTAGCCAATAAACTTTGGTCTGAAGTGGAAAGGGTTGATCTATCTTTTGGCATTCTTTGGGTTTCTGTGCCCTTAATGCGTTTAATTAACTTAGAGGTTGATGAATCATAAGGATAAATTACAGCGCCTGATTTTGAACCCTTATGAACATTCTGAAAGCTGTTCAGACGAAGTGAAGCTGCTGCAGAATTGTCATCATGACAACCTGAAATTGCGCAGTTTACTGTAAATATTGGAAGTACATTGCGTGAGAAGCTTCCGCCAGTGGAAACAAGAACTACGTTAGTTGTTGCTGATGTGCCACTGTCAACACTTACTGTCAGTGAATTTGAGTTAAAGTCACTTGCGTGTGCTGTCAGGGTGTAAACACCTGCTTCAACGTCTGAGATAGTAAAGCAACCATTTATATCAGTAATTACTGAACTTGTGCTTGGTGAAGTTACTACTGTGGCACCGGATACACCAATGCCTGTCTGTGAATCTACAACAGTCCCAACAATGGAACCTCTTAATGAACTCTTGGTGCCGCAACCTACTGCTGTTAGTAGTGAAAGGCTTAATACAAGAGCCATCAATACTTGGAATTTTTTAAACATATTCCGCTCCTTTTTTAGGCTTAATATTTCCTTCACAATTCATCGGCAAATCTGTAACTCTATCTTAGAGGAAATAAGATTTATAAAATAAAAAAAATAACATTGCCAAATCGCCAATATGGTATAATCTTATACTTGAATTAACCTATGATTAACCACAGAAGAAAATTTGGTACCAGCCTCATAGAAATGCTATTGGCATTGGCTATTCTATCAATATCTATGTATCCATTAGTATACATAGTGAATATTGCTATGCCGGAAAAAGTTCATAATGATGATGAATACTTAGCTACTATGCTTGCTCATCATGTTATAGAGACTATCGTTGCTAAACGTGCGAAAGATCCGACCTATCTTCCATCTATGACATCTAAGAGCTCTGTTGTTAATGTCGTGGGTTCTTCTGAGCTTGTAAGTGAATATTTCAGGGATTTACCCGAATATAATGCTCCGATTATGGAAAATATCGATCCGCAGTTGTATTGGGCTCTCAATAAATTCAAATGCCAGACTGAAACCTATTTCTTAGACGAAAATATGTTTAAGGTAATTGTTTATATTACCTATGAAAAAGACGGACGCGAAATGAAGGTATTCTTCGAAAGATTACTGCCTCAGCCCGAAACCGAACTTTATGAAAGTGAAGGTGAATTCTGATGGCAGATTCTGTAAAAAAGAAAAACGATACCAGCTTTGAAAATATACTTATTGCTACTTTTACACTGGTTATTTTTCTGGTTATTGCAGCCTGTGGTCTGTTCTTCTACAACAGAACCGGCTCTGTTTCTGAAAAACAGAGTATTACATCTGTTTACAATAATATTCTTACTAATATAAGACTTGATTCACATCAGGCTACGGTTGTGATTGTGGCTTCTGATTCAGCAGAACTGCTTGATAAGAACGCTGACAGAATCAGCAAATACGAAATCAAGGATAATAATCTTGTCAGATTAGATAAGAATAATCAATCCCTCGTATTGCTTGAAGGTGTTGAATCTGCAAGCTTTACCACAAAGAAGACACTTCCTAATCTGCTGACTGTCCGCATTTTCCCTGCTGACAAAAAGGAAATACCGTTCTTTACTTCCTTTGCTTTGAGAGGTTTGAACAATGATATGCAATAACTCTCTCGGTCATAAAAAAGGTATATCTATTATTGGTATAATGCTTTTGTCTTTTGTTGTGACTCTAGTTTCCATTGGTCTGGCTCTGTATCTCAATTCATTAAAGCCGAATCCCATGGTTCCTGTTACAACATTGATTTCTGCCGACTATCAGATGGAATCAGCCATTGTCTTGCAGATGCAGAAATATAAAAATAATCCTGACAACGAGCCAAAATCCTTCGAAAAAGACATTCTGCCTGGTATTCATATGATTGTGAACTGCTCTAAGACCGAAAATAACCAGTGGCTTTTTGAAGCTTCTGTCACAGGTCAGGGAATTAACAGACATATCAAGGTTCTCGGTCACTCTCAGATACCTGATAAACTTATATTTGTAGAATAAGGAATGATGAGGCCGAAGGCTCTTTTTATTCTTTTCCGGGGACGAAGCGCTTATTAGCTGACATATCTAGCAACTTCTTTGCTTTATCCTTTTGGAAATCTGTGAGCGAATCAAGGCTAGTCTTTGATGAAATAGGCAGTAGGATTTCCATTACCTTGGCATATCGCTTCAGATAAAACGCTGCTTCAGCCTGTTCAATTCTATAGGTTTTATTATTCGGATCAGACGCAGAAAGCTGTGAATAGAACAGGTAAGCCTTTTCGTATTTCTTGTCTACAAGAGCTTCTCTGGCCATCTTTTCCATGTAGGTTTCAGAGAATAAGCTTGCTGTTGCTTCGCCAGGATTTGGCAATGCAAGCTCTGATTCTAGACGTAGGGTAGGTGTACTTATATGTTCGGTAATAAGCACTGGGTCCAGAAGCTTTGTTGAGGCGCCTGGCTCGTCTTTCTGGGATTCAGAAGGGTAGGCAGTATTAAAATAGCCTCTTTTGTAAAATTCAGCGGTGGTTTCCGGATCTGTAAAATCCGCTTCAGATGGTTCTATGCTGAATGGTCCACTACGATATTCCAACTCCTTAAGAAGGTTCATATACTGGGTAACAATGGGGTGTTTCGGAGACAATTGATCTGCTCTTTTAAACCATCTTACAGAGTCTTTGTAGTTGTTCAGATAGAAATCACTCATGCCTAGAATTATCAGAGCCTGAACATTGTTCGGATACAGTTTCTGAAATTCCTTGGCCTTATCTGAGGCCTCAGCATATCTGCCGTTTGCATATAAGCGCTCTGCATCACGTAGTGAGCGTGGCATTTCTATAGCACTTACAAATGACGGCAGTGCTACTAAAATACTTGCTAATACTAACGGCTTTGAATGAATCATGAAATCTAACTTAGCTGCTTACTTGGTGTCTGACTGGCTCCAGTCTACGTCATCATCAAGAACGATTGGTTCTGGGACTGTCAGAGTGTTGTTGGATTCCACAGAACTTGTTGTATTGACTGTTGGAGTTGTTTGAGGATTGTTATCTGTTGTAAGCTGCATTGGCTGACCGGCTCCAGGACCATTCTGGTGTTCAAGGTCCCACGAGTCGCCCTTCAGATAATCATCCGGCGGTTCAAAGGTTTCTTGGTTTGCTAGATGCTGATACGCCTGATTTGCTGTAATCAGGAATATGGCCAGCAGTAAAACTACTACGCCCCATTTCCAGTTTTCGTTACCCTTTTGCATAAATCGGTCTCCGTATATTAGTTAATTTCCTGTTTTACTCGTTCATTGGGAATGCAAATATCATCGTTCCCTTTATAATATTTCCATCAAGAATGAAATCGGCAGCTCTTATGGTATTTGCAGGAAGATTCCAGAAATACTTGAGCGCTGTGTTCATTCCTTCGGCTCTAGCTGTGAATGTAATCTTAAGCGGTGTTACTTCAACACCGGGCCATTCAACTTCATCTGCTTCTACATAAGCGTTCAGAGGCATGCCATTTTCGTCGAGCTGTGCCAAAGCTTCTGGCTGAGCAGCTTCTTGAACAGGCATATTGTTGTCCTGGTCACTAACTTCAGACTTGTAATGATATGAGCTGAATAAATCATAGGTATTGATTTTGAAACCTTTTTCCAGAATTTTGTCTAGGAAAAGTTTCATAAGTTGACCTTCCTCACCTACAGAAAGAAGACTGATTTTTTCCTGTGGTGTGGCTGATTTTTCAGGTAGAGCTGCTAATTGAACTTTGTAATTAGCTATTTCTGCTCTGAGGCTTGTAAGGTCCTGCATTTTATTATCTATTTTTGTATCCATCGGTGAAATTACAAACAATTTACCCAGAAAAACTAAAATTATTGTTAAAATGACCATAAATGCTATGTTAGCGGCTATTTTACCATTCATTTTAATTCTCCTTTCATCATGAATTCCACTTTGTTTCCACTGATTTTTTGTGTGCTAATGCTTAATACTCGTTTGATCGCTCTTGGAAGTTTTTTCCCTTTTGAATCTGTTGGGAAAACAGACAGGCCTTCTGTAAATTTGCTGACCTGATTTGTATTTTCAGCGATACCACGGATTATGGCAATCTTACCGTCAAAGTCTTCTTTGATTTGGTCTTCTGTAATGGTTGAACTGAATTTGCTTGTAAATGGTGCAAGCTTATCTTCCTCAACGTCTTCGAAGCCTTCGCCAAATATATCTTTTACTTCGGCTTTAAGAACTATCTGGTCTGCTTCCTGACGGTTTCTGATAAGAATATCAGTAATTTTCATGCCAGGCTCTCTAAGGCGCATAATCATTGAGAACAGTGTGTGAAGTGCTCTCTTGTTCTGAATAGCTGGCTCAACAACCTTTTGGGAATTGGCACACAGTTTCATGTTGTGTTCCGGTTCCTTGGGGGCACGGCTAGCTAACTTGATTTTATATGCATCCTTTTCAGCAGATAAGGTAGTCGCTTGCTGTTCGTATTCCTTTATGACATTAGCTCTCTGGGTATACATGGTGCCTAGTATTACGGCGCTTATTATAACTGCTGCAATACCGAAGAAAATAGGAAGTGACTGGGCCAGCTTTTCTTTTTGCTTTTCTTTTTCTGCGTAATTAAGCTGGGTCATCAGGTTTGCATGTTCGGCCTTTTCACTCAGGTCTGTCAAACAGGCTCCAATCGCAGGAATAAATCTGAGTATGCCGCTTGAACTATCCTGGGCAGTGGTGTTTTCGTTCATTACTGAAGAAATTACCGGACTTATGTCTATTGCAGAGGAAATATCTAATGGATATACCTTAGTTGGAGAAAAATAATTCTGGGCATAAGGTATTACTTCCTTGAACTGGCTTCCACCACCCATGAAATACATTGTATCTACCTGGCTGAGCTTGCTGACAGCTCTGAAATAGTCAAAACTGAAACGTATTTTCTGAGAATACATTTCAAGCTCGCTTTCTGTTGGTGGGTCAGACATTTCTGCTACACCACTAGGAATGAAGCGGTAGAATTTAAGCTTGCCAGTAGAGAAAATCTGCAGATGGCTTCCGGTATAACCAAAGTTAACTATTGATAATGCTGGAAGACCGGCAAGGTCCACTATGGGTCGCAAGGCATCTGCTGTAAAAACGTCAGAATATACAGATTCAGGCTTGATGCCGGAATTTTCAAACAGGTATAAATGCTGTTCCAGTAAATTTTGAGGTATTACTGCTAGAGCTACTGTAATAGGATTTTCTTTTATTACACTATAAGCAAAGGCAAATTCCTGGTCTTTGTAGTGTGATGAAAGAAGCTTCTTGGCTTCCCATACCAGGACACTGTCAAGCTGGTCTACAGTAACCTGATTGGGCAGGTCAATGAGTTTTACCTGAAGTTCACGGCTGTTGTAAAGTGAAGAAATCTTTTTGCATTTGTCCAGTTCAAGGCTTTTTGCGAGTTTTGCGATAGCTTCGGAAACATGCTGGTTGTATTCTTCTTCTGAACCGAAGCTATTGGCAGGATTAAGCGGTTCGCTTTCTGCCTTTAAAAGACGTTTATTCTTATCGGTTACTTCAACAACAACAGCTTTAACTGAGGTTGAACCGATATCTATTGATGCATATAAGCCTGAAGCTACCTTTTTCTTCATATTGCCTCCGTGAACCTGCCACAACCACTTCTATTGCTGTCTGAGACAACACCCAATCTTGAAAGTGTGCGGCGTGAAACTTCTTTGTTGCCTTCCTTTAGAATTGCTTCTGAAGTAAGGTTTATAGAGCTACCATCCTTAACTGCATTTACATTTACTGTAATGCTGCGGAATGGTTTCAAATCTGAAACATAACTGAAGGAGAACGGACCGTAGTTCTTGCGAAGCTTGGCCAGACCTCTTTCCAGACCGCCGTCTGCTGCATGGAATGCTATGACATCGATTGCATCAGAACGACTGATATCTAATGATAGAACGCTAATATCATTTGTGGCTGATACCATCATGAATACAACAGTTGTAACCAGGACAGTCAGGTAAATGCTGAATCCGCGTTTGTTCATATTGTCCTCCTTCTGAAGCAGAACAAACGGTTGGTGATTTCGTCTGAATCAGCTTTCCCGTTGTTATTTCTGTCTTCAAATATGCCAAGCTTAACAAAAAATGTATTCTCGTCATGCTTAGAAACTGTTAATTCATTATAGCGATAACCGTCTGGGCATTTTACGCTTTCATTAAGCTTTGCCAGATTTATATCAGCATTGTTTTTGTCTAGAATCTGGTCCCTCAGCCATGTTCTGACATCCGTAAACATTGCTCTTTCTCTCCAGCCGGTGGAAATGGCTTTGTAGTTGCCATTACTCCACTGAAGTATATTCAGCAGAGCTACTGTTGTCATTCCCATTACAATCATTGCTACAGTGACTTCCAGGAGTGAAAAACCTTTTTTAGCTTTCATGCTTCACTTCCTGTGCCGGTAAGAATAAGAAGGATTCTAGCTGTAATTCTTTATCTTCCTGAGTTACTCTTACCTGAAGTCTTACTGCGTCATCATTGTCTGGAGGAGTAAGTAATGTTACCAGATTCCAACCTGGTTTTAAGCGGAATCGGCTTTTAAGGCGTCTCGCCTGACCTGCTTTTAAATTGCCGTTCAACAGTTCTGATTTTGCCAGTTCTAATTCGCGTTCGGCCAGAAATGCTGCTTCTGATTCAAAAACAGCCTGACTATTGAGCTTTTTGGAAACCTCAAAACCAGAAAAAATAACCGATAATGAAGTTGCTAAGACAAATAAAGACACAAGTATTTCTAAAAGACTGAAACCTTGTTTTTGTATCTTTACCTGTCTAATGTTCTTCATAGCTTTATGGTTATCGTGGCTAGCTTTTGTCCGGGCAACTGTAGAGATAAATCTAGGCTATCTGCTTCTTTGCCCATGACCGTTATTTTGCCCTGTCTGTCGATTTCGATAAGCTTTGGAACACTTGCCGGATATAGCTCTGGAACCTTTAAAAAATTAGTCGTGGAGGTTGATTCCTGAAGTATTGCGGCTTGCTCATTATAAATTAGCTTTATATCAAGCTTTCGAAGTCGAGCTCTGTCCTGGTTGGCGCGTAAAAAAGTCTCAATACGGTCTGATGCTGATTTGATGCGGGTGTCCTGAATAACTCCTGAATAGCTTCCTACTGCTGTTGCAGAAAGTATGCCTAATACAAGAACAACTACCAGGACCTCTAGAAGAGTAAAACCAGATTTCCCTGAACCGCTATTAATAGTGCTAGCTTTTACGTGGAGACGGAAAAAGCGGCTATTTTCCGATTCAACATGGCTGCTTTTATGGCAGCAAATCAGCATGATAATTTTTTACCAGTAATGGTGAGCGCCGTCCTTAGAACCATCAGCACCCATCTGACCGTTCATACCAATCCATCTGGTGCCGAGTCTAAGACCGCATACAACACCACGGCCGCCCATTTTGCCGTCGGAACCAATAATCCAAAGTGAAGTATTGTCTGTATTATAGAAGCGATAGCTTGAACCATTCCATGTATAGCCCCATCTGTTTGCTGCTTCTGGGCATATGAAAAGCTTAGGATCTTTAGCAGTTTCGTTCAACTGAAGAAGTGCATTGGAATATTTCCAACGCATATTGCCGGAACGGTCAATCCATGTCCAGCGGTTTTTGCCGGTATCAAGCTCGTAATTCTTAGCTTCCCAGAGAGAAATCAGGCTTTCAATACCCTTCTGGTTTGAAAGACAGGATTTTGCACGAGCAATAGATGCTATGCTCTGATATCTTGGAATAGCAATAGATACCAAGATACCTATTACAAGGACAACAATCAAAAGTTCAACAAGAGAAAAACCTTTTCGCATATCGCCTCCACGTTCTCGCCAACAACTATTGATTTTGAATTTATATTCAAATGAATAGCTTATGGCTAAAGACTAATTTTATCCTACTGTCTTTGCAATGTCAAATAATGGCAAATACATTGCAAATGCTATTGTAACAATCATAACGCCAAGGATTAGTATCATCAGCGGTTGTATGAAGGTTACTGCCGTTTCAAGAGCCATTTCAATGTCTCTTTCATAAATATTACCTGCTTTTTCAAGCATGTCGCCAATATTACCACCACGTTCTCCTACATCAGCCATCAGAATCAGGCTTTCAGGGTAGAGTTCGCGATGCTTACCTATAGATTGGGAAAGTGATTCCCCGCGACTGACTGCTTCACGTGTTTCTGCTACCGATTCTTTGTATATTATGTTGCCTAAAGCTTTTTCAACAGCTTGCAATGATGTGAGAATCGGAACCCCACATCGTAAAAGGGTACCTAGAATGCGGGTGAAGAGTGCAATCTGATATGATTTTATTATTTCGCTAATTAATGGAATGCCAAGAAAGAACTCAGTTATGATTCTGTTACCTTTTTCTGTGCGTCTGATGGCTGACCATGCAAAGAAAGCCAGTATTAAACCAATGCCAATGTGAGGCCAGTAGCCAGAAAGGAAATTAGAAATGTTCAGAACAAACTGGGTTACACCAGGCAACTCTGTGCCTTTTTTCTTGGTGCCTTCAATGAAAACTGGGAATACAAATACTAGTAATGCCCAAATGACTAGAATAGTGCAGACTAAAAGTATTGCCGGATAAATCATTGACTGCACACATTTCTTTTTTAGTTTGTATTTTGCGTCAAAAATATGTGAATAGCGTTCAAGGACTTCATCCAGCAAGCCACCGATTTCACCTACTTCTACCATGGTAATGAGAAGTGGTGGAAATGTCTGACTATGAGATTTCAGGGCTTCTGAAAAAGACTTGCCTGATTCAATCTTTTCTTTAATATCTTTTAAAACAGCTTTTATTACTGGCTTTGAAATCTGTTTGGAAAGAGCTTTTAAGCTCATGAGCAAAGGACAGCCAGAGTTGATGAGATTGGCCAGTTGAATCAATAAAAGATTCATATCCTTTTCTTTTATCTTCAGTTTGCTTGAAAAGAATCCGAAACGGTTTGTGATGGCCTGAAGAGGGGCAGGGGTTATTTCTACAACAATGTAACCGCGATCGGATAACCAGGTTCCGACGTCTTCCGGCTTTTCGGCTTCCAAAAAGCCATTTATATCTTTGCCCTTGGCATCAAGAGCTTTATAGGAATATCTGGTAGACAATATTCTGGCTCCTAAGCTGTTACTCTTCTTATTTCTTCGCCACGGGTCAGGCGCAATACTTCATCAATTGTTGTAACGCCCTTCAATGCTTTCTGTAAGCCATCTACGCGCATTGTTCTCATGCCTGCATTAACTGCAGCGGTTCTAATATCTCTTGCTGAAGCTGAATTCAATATGAGACCATGGATTTCATCGTTGATGGTCATTATTTCGTGTATTGCTGTTCGGCCGGAATAACCGCTCTTGCGGCAGGTCAGACAACCTTTACCTTTGAACAGCTTAGCGTCCTTAAAACCATTTTCGGCGAGAAGAACTGCGTGTTCTTCGTTTACTTCCATTGGTATGCGGCAGGATGGACATATCTTTCTTACAAGGCGCTGACCACCTACACCTATTACTGCTGAAGCTACAAGATAAGGTTCTACGCCCATTTCTATAAGTCTTGTAATTGCGGAAGCTGCGTCATTGGTATGGAGGGTAGAGAATACCAGATGACCGGTAAGGGCAGATTCAATAGCAATCTGAGCTGTTTCAAAGTCACGGATTTCACCAATAAGAATAATATTCGGGTCCTGACGCAAAATAGAACGAAGTGTTCTCGCGAATGTAAGACCTATTTCTGGTCTTACCTGAACCTGATTTATACTTGGAATCAAATATTCTACAGGGTCTTCAACGGTTGTAATGTTGATTTCCGGGCTCTTTACAAAATTCAGGGCAGCATAAAGGGTAGAGGTTTTACCTGACCCTGTTGGACCAGTCATAAGAACTATACCGTTCGGAGCAGAAGAAAGGGTTTTGAAAAGTGAGAGCAGGTCTTCGTCAAAGCCTACCTGATCAAGAGTCAGTGACATACGGCTCTTGTCGAGAATACGTATAACTATCTTTTCACCAAATACTGTCGGCAAAGAGGAAACACGAAGGTCTATGCTCTTGTTCTGAACTTTAACTTTGATACGACCGTCCTGGGGCAGACGCTTTTCAGAAATATCCATCTGGGCCATGATTTTGAGACGTGAAAGAAGTTCGCTCTGAATTGTTTTCGGAGCCTTCATAAGCTCGTTGAGAATACCGTCTATTCTATAACGGACTCTGATTATTTCTTCGTCTGGCTCAATGTGGATATCTGAAGCCTTGTCATTAATTGCCTGCTGGATAATTGTATTAACAAGATTAATGATTGGGACATTCTGCTCATCTTCGTTAAGGTCGAAGGTAGTAAAAAAGCTTTCGTCCAGAGTGACTTCAGTTTTTCTTTCGGCTGCAAGGTTATCAACAGCATTCTGCAGACTTTCACTGTTGCCGTAATAATGCTTGATTGCTGCTTCAATCTGAGATTCGGGGCTTATGCCGACGTCTAGTTCGTAACCTGTCTGGAATGTAATTTCATCAATGATGAATACGTCCAGAGGGTCCACCATTGTTATCTGGAGACGGTTGCCGTCAAGCTTTACAGGTAAAAGGTTATGGCTTCTTACGATACCGTCTGGTATGGTGGTCAGAACTTCAGGGGTAATGGTTATTTCATTCAGGTTCAGGTAAGGAATGTTCATCTGGGCAGCAAGTGTAGTTGCAATGCTGTCTTCTGTGGTCATTCCCGTGTCGACTAGAACCTTGCCTAGTCGTTTACCTAAAATTTTCTGCTTGGAAAGAGCTTCCTGAAGCTGCTGCGCAGAGATAACCCCGGCTTCTACTAAAATGTCGCCAAGTCTTTTCCTCTGCTGTTTCCCCTGCTGTAAAGCCATTTTTTTATCCTTATCTCTTCCAGAAACTCTTTCTTGCTATTTCGTAGCTTGGATTGATTTCAAGTGCACGTCTGAAGGCCATCATGGCTTCGTTGCGCAAGCCCTTGGCTTCAAGTGCCTGGCCAAGCTTGTAATAACCATCTGCAAAGCCTGGGAACTTCTGAATATGCTGACGCAACTGTCTGATAAGCTCATCAATCAGGTCATTGTTGTCGAGTAGAACAGCTGTTTCGTAGCAGTAGTCTTCCGTGTCTCTTGCCTGATATTCAGAGAAGAACAAAGCAATAACCTTTTTATATTCAGTAAGAGCTTCATCCTTTCTGTCGAGAGCTTCCAGTATGTGCCCTCTTTCGTTGAGAGCTTCTCTATATTTGGGGTTGATTTTGATAGCTTCGTCTAAGTGCTTTAATGCTTCTTCTATTTTACCAAGGCTCTTTAAGGCTAAGCTAAGGTGAAAATACGCGTCAGGCCATTTGTTTTTGGCTAAGACCTGTGTAAAAGCATTTGCTGCTTCTTCATATTGACCAGCGTTTAAAAGGGCTTTGCCCAGATTGTTCCAATATTCACTGGTAGGGGCTGTTTCTACGCATTTGCGGTATTCTTCAATTGCTTCGTCAAGATTACCCATGCGCTGAAGGCTATTGGCAAGACTACATCTAAGCATATGATTGCCAGGATCGGCTTCCAGCTTTTTTTTATTTTCTGCTATAGCTTCTTCGAGAAGACCTTCGCTGTAATATGATGATTTAGAGTAACTATCAGTCATTGTTTCCACCGTTATTTCTGTTCTTCAGCTTTCTTCTTTTTGAGATTCAGGAGAATTTCCTTTATTTTCTTGGAACTTTCACTTCTTACAGAAGACTTTTCTTCAACCTTTTCTGCTTCCTTAGCTTCTTCAGTTTCTTCAGCTACTTCAGCTTTTTCTGTAGTGTCTTCTTCGATTTTTACAGTGCCGAGCGTAACATTAGTTGGACTACCTGGAACTGTTAATGGGGCAGGGCCTTCTATTTCCTGCGGACCCTTAGCGATTTCTTCCTGACGCTTTTTTTCTGCTTCAGCAGCAGCTTCTGCCTTTGCGGCTGCTTCCTTTGCTGCGACAGTCTTGGGGTTTTCCCAGTTGCGGTATTCTTCTTCAGCGCCTGATGGAGAATAATACTGAAGGAATTTTACAACATCAAGAGAATCATTCATCAGTTCATGGAAGGTCTTCGGAGGAATGAACGCTGTGGCATTGGGACCAAGAACCTTGGTTTCTGTAGCTATTCTGACTGTAAGATTACCTTCAAGCACATATAAAATCTCAGTTACATAAACATGTCTATGACTGGGAACATGAGCGCCTGGAAGATAAGTAAGGTGAGTCAAAGCAGCAATTGATGGACCAACGCTGTTGGTATCAACAATGATTTTTGCGCCTATGCGTTTGTCGGGAGATGTATTGTAGGTTGCATCATCAAAAGAGATGAAATTACGTGACTTTGCTGGCTCTGTTTCTTCTTTTTTCTTATTCTTGCCGAATAGGTCAAGGGCAAATATAGGTGAAGCCATAAGCAAAGCGGCTGCCAGAAATATAGAAACTCTCTTGTTCAGTTTACTTTTCATAATGAGTGATTTTAGCTTTTATGCCCACTAATGTCAAGTTTATATGAGTTTACAAAGATTCACCAAAGTAAAGTTGACTTAATTTATTCTATAGAATAAAATGTTACATAACCCTATCTATTTGAATGGAATTATGACCTTAAAAACAAACTACAGATTACGTTGTATTTGCTTTATTCTTATGCTGTTAGTGGCTTTGGATCTTGTCGGCTGCTGTAGGCGCAAGAAGAAAGACGCAAAGAAAACTGGAAAAGTAGATATTGCCGAATCCATAAAAAACATCAAAAAGAAGGGTAAAAAGGGAACCTCTAATAAAGTATCCGAATTCGATGACGTTCATATTGATCTTACTGGTCAACTGCCATTAAGAGAAAAAGATGAACATACTAACGAATTATACGAAAAGATGAATCATGCGAATAAGATGTATAAAAATCGCAATTATGATGGTGCTTTACGAGAGGTAGAACGCATTCAGCTAGAAATCAACAATGACCCTTATCTTGAAATGCAGACCTGGGGTCTTGCTGCAATGATTTATGACAAAACTGGCAAAACCAGTCGTCGTAAACGAGCATATAACAAAATGATTGAAGCTGTAACAGCAGTTCAGAAGGACCCTAGATATAAAAAAGCCTATGAAGATGGCAAAATATGCCAGGACCTCATAGAAGACGCTAAAACGAAGGGAGATAAGCAGTATGTTACCGAATAAGCGCGGTTCAATATTTCTTATAACCCTTACTTTATTGACTGTAGTTTTTATTATTGGTTTTGCTTTTACATTCTTTACTGGTCATGAAGATTATTCTTCTGCAATGTCCTATGAATCAGAAGTAGCTTTTAACCTTGCTGAATCTGCCATTGAAGAATTTGTTGCCAGATTGAAGAATTCTCTTAATCATGATGATAATACCGGTCAGCTTTATAAAGTATTAAGAAGTGCATCAATAGACTTCTCAAAAGAAATTACTCTTGATTCAAAACAGGTAGCTGATTTGACTGCTTACACGAGAGACATAGCAAGGCAGATTTATGGAATACAATTCAACCGCGGACTTGTTGAATCTGATGATTTCGATATAAAAGCTGTATTGAAGTTTGACAAAATGTATGCTCCACAGGCTAAAGATGGAGAAACTGTTGTTTATTCATATGTCGAAGACAAGATGGAAAAACAGGGACAGCTTACTGTTACTGCAACCGTTGAATATAAAGGGCATAAGGCTAAGATAAGTCTGAGCTTCCTCCTTCGTGTTGTAAAGACATTTTTCCCTCCATTTAACTATTTTACTTTGTTTATTAGAGATGCTACCGTACCTGGCGGTTCTTACTTCACTCCGTATAAATCTGCGGTTACAATGAGTCAGGGCCTTCGTCTTGATAATGGCTGGCATTATTATAAGCAGGGCTTTGACCCAACAACAAAAGAAAATGCTCAATTCTGGGAAGAAAAGCTGTCGCTTCTTGGTGAATCTGCTGTAACTCCTCCTGGTCGTGTTTATCTTGGTCAGGAACTTGGAACTTACCTGTCTTCTGGTCCAGGTATGGTAATCCGTTCTACAAACGGTGCAAAGATGCTGTATGGAGAAAATCTTGATCCGAATGCTGAAATTGCAAATCAGATGAACTGCCAGGAAAACGCTTTTCTAAGATTTGACGTTCCATGGACTGGTATGAAGGACTATGTAAAAAAATACATGGAACTTCAAGGACAGCAAAAAACCAAGGAAGGTTGGCTTTTTACCGGTTGGGGTAATAAAAATAAACTGAGAGTTTTTAACGTTGGTTCTGGTAAGGAACTTGTAGAGCCAGTTCTTGGTGGGGCACCATCCTTCATCAATTGTTTTCAGAGTTATTTGACGCATACTCAGAATCTGCTTCAAAATCCTGAATTAGATGATACTGGCAGGGAAATGGTTAGCCGTATGGTTCCTAGTTTGGAATATAGTGGATTCCATCCTTGGGGAGCTGCTCCGCCAACTAGTACACCGGCTCCGAAAGGCTCTGCTGATTTTACAAAGCTTTCTCCAACTCTTGTTTATGGACCGGCTATGCGCCAATATTTCAGAGCCGTTCAATTCAGGACTGAAGATGGTGTTGATATTGAACTTCCTTTTGTTGCTTCTGAAACCTTTAAGTCATTGATGGATAGTGGTAATACTGTTGAACTTTTCAAGGGTATGGATTATGACAAAGAAATGACTGCTTCTCAGGCAGAATTTCTTTTCCTTAACTCTGGGGTTAGCTCAGACCATGTTAAATTGCTTGTCGATAACTGGGATAAATTACCTGACGGATTGCGTGAATACGAAAAATATTATGAATTCATGAGCAATTCTGGTGCAGAAGTCTATAATAGAGGTCTTGCTAATTTGCTGAATAGAATTAATGGCAATCTTGGGGAATACGAAGGTAAGCTTGAGGGCTTTATGGAAGGATTCCTGGAAAACTATCCGTATCCATATGGCCAAACTCCGAAAGGAATGGAAGCAATTATTCCTAATAGCATGATAAGAGAATACTTTGAAGGACCACTTTCTTATGTTTTCCCAGATCGCTCGCATACCTTTCGTCTTGATTTCTATTTTATGCCAAGATGTACTGAAGACTTCTTCAGAGGCAGAACCACAGTTGCCATTGGCGGAGTTTCATACGATAGATTCGAGTATAAGTATCTGAATGACGTCCAGGGGTATCGTAGCGGTGCAAATAATGTTCATTTGCAACTCAATGGTATTCTCTCCTTGAATGACAACGAACCACTTGGTTTACGCAATTTGTTGTATGAAGGACATGGGATTATATATTCTAGTCCAATGCTGGGCGGTGGTAAAGTCGTTATTGCTGGTGACCTCTTGGGAGTTGATACTGATGAAAAGCTTGGAACAAGCACTGATGAGTCTTCTATCAACTATTTTGTTGGTAATAATATGCTTACTATCATAGCTCCTCAGATTGTAATCGATACAAGTTATGCGCAAAGGAGCCGCTGCTTTGTAGAAGCTAACTTGATTTCTCTTTCCGAACCATTGATAGTTAAGGGCGATAAGCCTATTACCATAAAAGGAACTGTTGTTACACCTTATTTGAACATGGCAACAGATTTACCACAGTGCAAGGAAGAAAATATTATTATCTATAATCCTCTTAATGGTGTTTTCAGAAATCAGAGACGTGACCTGATTGATTCCTTGTATGTAGCTAAAATTGTTACCGGCGGTGTCGGTAAGTTTGATTGGAAATATGAAAAATGATGAAACGTAAAAGACATGGCTTTTCAATGGTGGAAATACTAGTTGTACTAGTTCTTATTTCCTGTGGGCTTTTGCCTGTATATTCATTGATGCGTTCAGGCCAGCAGCGTATTTCTAGAGCTGACAGCAGAACTATAGCTACCTTGTTTGGTGCTTCTGCTCTTGAACTTGCCAGAACACTTGGCTACGACAAGGCTCAAAAGCTTCATAAAGACGACGATTTTATGGAATTACAGCATATTGCCGATAAGAACGGTTACGAAATAGGCTTTGAGCCTGTTTTACAGCCCGTTACTAATTTGGCCGCCGGTGCAAAACCCTTTTATTTGCTCAGGATAAAAATTACAGTTGCATCAAAGCATAAGAAGCAATCTGGAAACGATGTTCCTGTATTGACCTTCGTAACTATTTTGACAGACCCGAGGTATAATTTCTATTAATTATGAGCAGACTTAATAAAAATAGAAGAGCAATTACTATGGTAGAACTGGTTTTTACCATGGGTATTTTTGTGTTGCTTTCCGGCTCTGTTTATCAGCTTTTTAAATCTGTTAACATGTCGTTTATGCATTCTCAGAACAAGTTGGATATTTTGCAGACTACACGTATTATTATGTCTGGTATTAGAAACGAACTTCGTAATGCTGCAGACAAGCCTCAAGTATATAACAATAGATTGAACATTCCGCTCTCTGCTACTGAAACTGTTCTGTATTATTATGAAGAAGAAACAAGAAGGCTTTTCAGAGGTAAAAAGGGAAACATCTTTGATGCAGATCCAGATCCGTCTGAAATGCGTCAGTTCATGTTTAACGATGGTCAGATATTAGCTTTTGATTATGACTCTAGCTATAGAGATTCAAATGCATTTGTAGAATCAGAATTGACACTTAATTCAAAAGTCTGGTTCAAGGTATCAATGAAGATTCTTTATTCTGAAAAATTTGATGCCTTAACCGAAGAAGATAAAGCAGCTATTCTTGCTAATCCAGATGATGACCCGCGTGTAAAGACCTTTTTCATGGTTATCACTCCGCGCAAGGTTAACTGGATATTACAGGCGACACAATAATAAAGAGGCCTTCGGCGTGAAGAACAGGCTTCGCCTGTAGTGAAAACCAGCTTTAAGCTTATTGCAACAAACCTTATACATTCTTCGTATTGAATAATGCCCTGCTTCCAGCTTCCAGCTTCAAGCTTATTGCAACTAACCTTATACTTTCTTCGTATTGAATAATGCCCTGCTTCCAGCTTCAAGCTTATTGCAACAAACCTTATACTTTCTTCGTATTGAAAAAACGAAAAGCCCTCAGATGCTTTAGCACCTGAGGGCTTTGTAGTTTACGAGTACTTGTCAGTTATTGTTTAACTTACTTACCGGTAACTTTCTTGTAGTTATTGTAAGCTTCAGTATATTCTGCATAAGCTTTATTGATGTCTTCATTGTTTGCGCCATCGCGAGCAGCAGAGATATATTTCTGATAAGCAGTCTGGTAAGCCTTAGTAGCTTCCTGAACAGTCATATCAGCTTCTGTGATTGCACCCTGAGCCTTAACTTCGTTGATGTTGGCAACAGGTATATCATCGTTAAGAGTTACATTAGTGGTATTACCGATTGTTACGGTAGTATCAGCTTCTTCTTTTACTTCTGGAGCAAATACGAGACCGCCGGTAAGAGAATTATCAAGCTTCTTTACAAGGTTGTAAGCAACCTTACCTAAGAGACCGCCAACAAAAACACCACCGATAATGCCAACTGGACCCATTGAAGCGCAAGCAACATAACCAGCTGTAGCACCAGCGAGTGTTGCTATGTTAGAAAGTCCGCCGCCAGCATAGCTGCCAAGGGTTCCACCAACAACGTAACCAAGAATGGCTCCGCCGATAGTGCCGAGTGGTGGGCAGAAAGCTGAACCGATTGATGCACCTGCAATAGCGCCACCAATCTGACCAAGAATCTTAGAATATGGGCTAATGAAATTAACTATGCTACCAAGAACACCTGCACTTGCAGTCATTGGAGCGAAAATAGAGAATACGAAAGAAAGAACCAAAACGTAAACGAGACTTGTGTGACGAGATAACTTGTGTAGCATGGTAACCTCCATGTGCTTGTAAACTTATAACTCAATTATAATGAAAATGTACCGACCCCGCAAGGGGTAAAACAAAAAATGTGTACGAATTCACAATTTATATTTATAATTCACAATTCAAAATTCATAATGCATTATGGAATGAATGAGGCCTTCGGCCTGTGAATGATTTGGCTACCGCCAAATGTGAATGAATCGGCTTTCGCCGATTATGAATGAGCCTGCGGCTATCGTTTTAATACGCTTCGCTAAACAGACTTATAGATCGCTTCGCCTTTAAGTCGAGCTGTTGCGCTCGGTAGGGAATTGGCACAGAGTTGTTTGAAGCAGTAGAAACAAACTAATACTGAGGCTAAAATATCGGTCTGCTTGTTCTCGGCCGTAAGCTGATAGCTGATTGCGGCAGTTTGCTCTCGGCCAGTAGCTAATAGCCACAAGCCTATTGGAACATACTTTATACTCGTCTAGTATAAATTCAAATATCCTGCTTCCAGCTTTCCAGCCTACCGCTTTCTAGCTTTTTTTTGTTTACTCATAAGGGTTACATAGAGTAAAATAGTGAGTGTAAAAGCGAGAGGCCATATGAATCCAATTCCAAATAAAAGCAGCATAAAAGAGAAATTAATCATTACTATTATGATTATTTCTGTATTTGCAGGGATTTATATTGCCTTGAATTCATGGTTAAAAATGAAAGACCATGAATATCTGGAAGCCCGCACTGAAGCTCGTATTGTCAAGACAGAGAAACTTGTTACAGATGTAGATTTCCGATATTTTGTAAATAATAAAATATTACCTTTATTGCGCCATATATGCGAAAATCCAGAATTAGACATAATAGCCACAAGAGATAATTTATTTCAGAAATATGGTTTAGATATTTCCATATATAAATTCGATAAAGACAACAAACTAATTGAAACTGCACCACAGAAAGCCGGCAATCAGTGGCTCATGAAAAATCTTTTTCCGGCATTAAATGAGACTGACATCCCGACAATAGAAAAAAATCGTAAAGATTTAGACAAAAAAATTGAGTTTACCTTTGGTTATGGCAAAAACCTGATTAGCTTAAAAAACAATCCTGAAACAATAATAAACACAGTAATTTCAGGCAAAGAATCATTTGCGGCCTGGGGCAAACGAGAAAATAACGGTGTAATAATTGTAAGTAATGGTTTGCCGGCCCCTGAAAAGGTTCTGGCAGCCACAATAGCTAAGCTACCTAATCTGCCGAATCTTGAATATGTTGGCATTTTAAAGGAAGAACCTGCTACAGAAGAAGAAATGATGGCCGCTGCAGCCAACAAATATTTTTCCAAGGATTCTATGGAACACGGGCTTTATGCTGATAACGACTGGTATTTTGTAAAAAACAAATATAATAATCGTTATTATATGTCTTATAAGCATACCAACAGCATTTACCACAGATTTTTTCTCTATTTGAAAGTATTGTTCATGGTCTTAGTTCCACTGACTCTTATTGTGGTTTTTCAGATGCCCAAAGAATCAATCATGAGCTTAAGAAAGCTGGTTATTCTTATATTTCTTGCTTCATCACTACTGCCATTGACTGTTATGGGAACAGCCAGTCTTGAAAGCATTGACGCATTGGAAAACATTCATCGAAATGAATTGCGTTCTTCTATGGAAGAAGCTATAGATAACATAATTCAAAAGTTTGTTAATTATAAAACCAACTGCACAAACAAGCTAAAAGAACTGTCTACCCCACCAAATGGCAGATTAGACACTATTGAAGATATAAAAACTGTTGTAAAACAGGTAACAGATTATTTTCCAAATGCAAAGGTCACTGCCAGAGATGCTGGTTCTGTGCCCATATATTCCAACAAACCATCAAATTCAGCAGGTCAGGAAACCTTGTTCCGCGACATCGTTCACAGATATATAGAAAAATACATGCCTTCACGTCTTGATGAATTTGACTACAAAGGTAATCCGTTTACAACAACACTTTTACACAAAGACGACATGGGATTTAACGCTATCTGCAATTACCCGAACCAGATGCAATTTGTAAAAAACGGTGAAGAACCAATGTTCTGGTTTATTGGCCTTTATCCAAAGACTGTTGGTAGAGTAGCAACGCTTGATATAATGCCAAATCTAACACTTCTGATGAAGGATTACATAAAAACAATTGACCAGCGTTCACTTGTAACCAACCATCAGCAGATAAATCTTTCTGCCTTCAACCCCAGGAAATTCAGATGGTCTATAGCTCCACAAGCATCTATAAGTCAGCTTTTTGAGCAGGCAAAGGCTGCATATGTTTTGAACAAAGCGATTTTTAGAAGAATCAATCAAAATGGCAAGCAGATATATTCAATATGCATTCCCAATTCTGATTATGACGATGTTTGCTATCTCGGTTCCTTAGCTACAGATAACTTTCAAGACGAGATAAGACGCCAGAAACAATACATATCTCTTGGTGCCATAGTAGCCATAGTATTACTTCTATGCATCATAAGCTGGTTAATGAAACAGCTAATATCACCATTGAGCGATTTGGAAACAGGCATAAGAGCGCTTGCCGAACACAAATATGAAACAAGGCTTCCAGTTCCCTCCGGCAAAGATGAACTAGTCACACTTTTCAAAGAATTCAACTTCATGATGGGTGAAAACTATGATATGCAGATGGCCAAGAACGTTCAGGAAGGCTTAATAACAACCAATTTTCCAAAACTAGACAATTACTATGTTACAGGAATAACTACTCCTGCGGGAAATCTTGGTGGTGACTGCCTAACTTCTTTTCTGATGCCAGACGGGAAACTATTATTCCTGGTTGGTGATTTAACAGGTCATAGTATTGGTTCAGCCTTAATGATGGCATTTGTTCGTGCTGTAACCTTTAACTGGAGCCAGAATCCGGAATCAAGCCCGGCCTCACTTGCAGAAGAAATAGACAAACTGTTGCGTGACAATCATACAGAACATATGTTTATGGGTATCGTTTGTGGAATCTTAGATCCTCAGAATGGCAGATTAAAATTTGTAACAAGAGGCCATATTTACCCGTTGTTTTTACGCAATGACGGCACCACAGAATGGCTTGGTAAACCCGGATTACCCCTAGGAATAGGAAAAAAGCGGGAAACCCAGATACAGGAAACCAGATTATTGCCAGGTGAACGTCTGCTATGCATTTCAGATGGCTTAGTCGAAGTTCACAAGCATCAAGGTATTACTACTAGCTACAAGCAGATTGAAGCCTGGGCAACCGATTGTATGAAAGGCGACAACGAAGGCTGGCTGACAAGAATAGATAACTGTTTCCATGAATGGTGCAAAGAACATGAAGCAGCACAAACAGACGACATAACTCTGTTTACAGTGATTTCGCTTCAGGAAAGGGAAAGCTCATATGTCAGACTCTGAAAAGAAACCTGTCAGTGCCTCATTTGGTAAGCTTTTCCTAGCTTTCCTGATGATTATGCTTCTGGCCCTGGCTTTTATTTCTATGCAAACCGCCGACAAGCTAAGAACAGAAAATGAAAAGGCCACGGAACAATACATGTCATCGCAATTGGATGAGATTATTTCCAAAACCTTTAATCATGAATATATGCGAAATGGCATCGCAAAAATAATTGAAACAGCCAGGAATGAAGGTCCTGAAAGCAGCAATCTGAAACATGTTGTAGAAGAATGCTATTACGAAAAAGGCATTGGTTTAAAAGCGTATTTTTATAAAAACAATGAATTAGTCCAATCAATAAATACCAATAAAGACGACATAAATGATTTTAAAGACCTGTTTAAGAATATGGCCTTCGAAAGAACAGAACCGGGCTATTCAGAGGCAAACAGAGCCGCTCATTCAGGTCTTACAAGATTATTTGGGACTGGAAACCGTCTTGAATTATTCAAGCTTCGCAAGAATTTTTACACCAATTTTAAAATAGATAATTACACTCAGAATTATTACTGGAACACTTATGAAAATGGCTTAGGTTTATTCGTATATTCAACCAGATTTCCAGGCTTTATTGAACGCTTCCAGAATGTTGTAAAAAAACTGGAGCCTAACAGTTATGGTGCAATAAGCAGCGAGAACAAGAATATTGTTCCGCCGGAAGGATTTACAGAAGACCAGACACTGCTTGCTTACGTGAAAACAACTAAGTCCAACAAGCCATTTATTGTTTCCAATGACAATTACTGGTATTTTCAGACAAATCACTTAGGCAACAAAGTTTGTTACACTATTCCTCAGTCTAATAAACCTTTAGTAGAATATGATTGGGCCGAACACACACAAATCTTTTCAAGTATTTTATTCGTTTTTGTCTTTATATTATATGTAACTTCTCTATTCAACGTAACTCCAGGCCGAAATACAGTAATGCTTATGGATAGCCTGTCCATAAGATATAGAATCATTGGCATATTCACAATGGCCTCTGTTTTCCCGGTTTTGATGACTGCAATCATAGGAACTTCAGTATTGGCGGATAAGCAATCTGTAATAGAAAAGAACATATTAAGCGAAAGCATGGCCGCCATTTATAATCTTGAAAACCAGGCTAATGTGCTTCTAGAAAAGACAGAAAAAATGTCTAATGATATCAGAGAAGGCGTAAAAGAGGCATATCTCACCAATCGCCCAATAAATACAGAGTTATTCTACAGATATCTTAATAAATACCAGATTGCCGAAGGTCTCAGCCGACTAGACATCAGAGACGGTGGAATCAATACAATACTGACTCTTGATGACCGCGAAATACACGGTGCCGCCGAAACTCTGGATATTATATGCAGAATAGTTCTCAAGCTTCATTCCCCAGAACGTGTTGCACAAAATCTGAAATTTTCACCTGGTGAAATGATAAGCGAATCCGTTGTCTCCACAGATGAAGTTGGCTTTGCAACAATAATACGCCAACGTGGCAAACAGTGGTTATTCAGAATTGGAGCTTTTCCAACAACCTGGTATTGGGATACATATCCAGACCTTGCAACAGGACCAGCTTTCATCTGCGTTGTTACTCAGATGATTACTACCTTTGAACGGCATATAGATAACTACATAAGATCAACACCAGCAGCTAGTGACAGCTTCCAGATTGCCGCACATTTGTGTGGTCCCCACTCTGTTTACAGGCTTATTACCAACAGAAAAAATCTTCCAGAAGATGAAATATTCCACATATGCAATGCAAGCTATGATACCAACAAGGTTCTTTTCAGAAGCATAAACATTGAGGGCGAACCATATTGGATAACATGTAAGCACGAAAAACAGGTAGGCAGTCATGTATTAATGCATCTGATTGCCAAGAATAAACGCTTAGCCGTTCTTGAACCATTCAAATGGCAATTAACATTGGTTGGTTTGTTTGCCTTAGTTATTTCCATTTTCGGAGCATGGTTCATCACCAACTTAATCATTCTCCCGGTTGGAGACCTTAGTAAAGGCATTATGGCCATCAGACAGCGTGACAAGGAATTCAGCATCCCAGTAAGAAGAAATGACGAATTCGGTAAACTGGCCAATGAGTTTAACCGCGTTATAAGCGAATTTGAAGAGCTTGAATATGGTAAAGTAATACAAGAAAGTCTCATGCCTCAGAAGCCTTTGGAAATAGACGGCTATGATATCAGCTATTTCAATGTTTCTGCCACAGACCTTGCTGGTGACTACCATGACGACACAGTCTTAGACGACGGTCGCTGCGCAATAATCCTTGGTGACGTTTCTGGTCACGGTATTTCAGCCGCTTTAGCAACAGCGATGGCAAAAGCAACCTTTAATTATGCAAAATCACAAAAAGTAAAATTCCCAGAAGAGTTGCTTGATATGCTGAACATTATGTTCAACAAAGAACTGAAACCAAGAAATAAGCTGATGACACTTATTTCCATTGTCATAGATCCAAAATCAGGCGAATTAATGCTTGATAACGCCGGTCAGTCATATCCTTGTTATTACAACGCTTCGACCAAGACAAGTGAAGAAATAGCTATGCCGTCACTTCCTCTTGGTGGTATGAAAAAACGAAAACACAAAGGTATTACCAAACAGATGGCGCAAGGTGATGCAATAATACTGTATACGGACGGTATAATCGAATGCACCGCATCTAACGGCGAAATGTTCGGTTACGAACGCTTCTACGCAATTTTCACAGAAATGATGCAGAATAATGCAACAGCTAAGGAAACTCTGGATACGCTTTACCAACATATGGAAGCCTTCCGAGAAACAGGTCCGCGTCCGGATGACGTGACTATGATAATAGTAAAAAAGCTATGAGAATATAAGTATTAAGCGTTGACAAGAGAGTTGTTATAGAGTATATTTCGCTCAAACAATGAATTGTAGACAAAAGGAGCCATTATGGCCAGAATATATACATCTGCAGAACAGATTATAGGCAATACTCCACTATTGGAGCTTACACATTTTGAAAAGCTTCTTCATTTGAAGTCAAAGGTCTTTGCAAAATTAGAATATCTGAATCCTGCCGGTTCTGCTAAGGACCGCGTAGCAAGAGCAATTATAGCAGACGCAGAAGCAGACGGCCGTTTAAAGCCTGGTGCTACAATCATTGAGCCTACTTCTGGCAATACCGGTATAGGATTAGCTGCTGTTGCCACAGTTAAAGGCTATAAGGCCATTATAGTAATGCCAGACACAATGTCTGTGGAACGCCAAAAACTGATTGCAGCATACGGTGCAAGCGTTGTTTTAACACCTGGTCATGAAGGCATGAAGGGTGCAATAGAAAAGGCAGAAGAATTAGCTCAGGCTATTCCAAACTCAATCATTGCAGGCCAATTCTCTAACCCGGCCAATTCCAAGGCTCATTTCGATACAACCGGCCCTGAAATCTGGAACGATCTTGATGGTCAGGTAGATATGCTTGTTGCCACAGTAGGCACTGGTGGAACCATCACAGGAACAGGTCAGTTTCTAAAGTCCAAGAATCCGTATTGCAAGATTGTAGCTGTAGAACCAGCCGCATCCCCAATGCTTTCATATGGGAAAAGCGGTTCTCATCTTATTCAAGGCATCGGAGCCAATTTCATTCCTGAAGTATTGGATACTTCTATCTACAATGCTATTGCCACCGTAAGTGATGAAGAAGCTTACGAAATGACGAGCAGAATTGCCAAAACAGAAGGAATACTTGTCGGTATTTCATCTGGCGCTGCTGCAGCTGCTGCCTTAGAAATAGCTGCTTTTGAAGAATACGAAGGCAAAAACATTGTTGTAATTTTCCCAGATACAGGGGATAGATATCTTTCAACACTCGGTCTGTTTGATATCTGAGTAAATAAAGCAAAGGTCACTATTTATGTCATACAAAAGAGTTTTAAGCATACAAGATATTTCATGTGTAGGACAGTGTTCATTAACTGTTGCACTTCCAATACTATCTGCCTGCGGCCATGAAACAGCCATTATTCCATCTGCAGTTCTCTCAACGCATACAGGCGGATTTGAAGGTAAGTTCACATTCAGAGACCTTTCAGATGATATCCCGGCTATCAATCAGCATTGGATTAAAGCCGGCATCAGCTTCGATGCTATCTATACAGGATATCTTGGCAGTGTTAAGCAGATTGACATGGTCAAAAATGTCATGAAAACAGTTGGTAAGCCAGGCTGCAAGAATATAGTAGACCCGGCAATGGCTGATAACGGTAAGCTCTATGTAGGCTTTGACCAGAATTATGTAGATGCAATGAAATCTCTTTGCAGTGTTGCAGACATTTTGCTTCCCAATATTACAGAAGCAGCATTCTTAACTGATTCAGAATACAAAGAAAGCTATGATGAAGCATATATTGATATGCTTCTGGAAAAGCTTGTAAAGCTTGGTGCCAAAGCAGTTATTTTAACAGGAGTCAGTTTCAAGAGTGATAAAACCGGCGTTATGGTTTATGAAAATGGTATAAAAAACTATTATGAACACAAAAAGATCTCTAAGGGTAGTCATGGCACCGGTGACGTTTATGCATCAGCATTTGTTGGTGCGCTTCTCAAAGAAAAGAATATGTTCGATTCTGCCAAGATAGCCGCTGATTACACTGTAAAATGCATTGAAAACACCTATCAGGATGCTTCACACTGGTATGGAGCTAAGTTCGAGACAGCGATACCAGAGCTGATAGAAATGCTGAAGTAAGCAACGGATAACAGGGATAAGGACGGATGGAGCAGGCCAAGCAGGCCGATAGAGCAGGCCATTTTTTTAACCTCGGTTTTAGAGGGGTTGTGCTTTACCCTATGCAGGGTTGTGTATCATAATTAAGCTTTCAGCCAAAAGCTAATAGCCACCAGCTAAATGCAAAAAAACTACCCCAGATTTCTCTGGGGTAGTTTTTTTTACGCTTAGAACTTGTTTATAAGGACTTGTTTATTTATCAACCCTTCTTGCGAAGTTCGTCATACTTAGCCTTAGCTGCATTCATCTTTTCAGCTACGTCCATAGCTTCCTGAGTCTTACCAGCCTGAATGAGCTTGCTGTATTCAGTGTAGTAGTCAGTGTATTCTTCGTAAGCTTCAGTAATAGCCTGTTCTACGTCAGAACCAGTCATACCTTCAGATTTTTCTTCGTCATCGTTGTCAGAAACAACAACTGGAATATCGTTAGAAACGCTTACGCTAGTTACATCAGTACCACCGAGGGTTACAGTACCAGCAACAGTTACGCCATTGCCATTAGAACCTGTTGGCATAGCAACAACTGGGAGATTTGCATTGCCCTTACCAAAGAGACCAGCAATCTTCTGAGCTGCCCAGTTACCGAAGTAACCACCAACCATACCACCGAGAACGGTACCAACTGGACCTAAGCAAGAACCAAGAGCAGCACCTACGGTAGAACCGATAGCCTGACCAGTTACGCCAACCCAGTCGATTCTCTTGAAAGCTTCTTTGATTGAGAATCTGCCGTTCTTAAGATCGCCAGCAGTGTAAGCACCAACAGAAGAACCTACGATTGAACCAAATGCTGGAGCAAGAGCTGAGAGAGCACCACCAACAACTGGGATGCAGCTTAAGAATGGAACGAAGAATGAACCTGCTGCAGAACCGATTACTGAACCAGCTACGCCGCCTACGAATTCAGCACAGCAAACAGTCTTGAGAGCTGACTTGAGGCTTGGGTTTTCACCGCGCATAACCTGAGTTGCAAGGTCAACACCAACAGTGATACCAGCAGTTACGAGAAGGTTCTTTGCACTGAAACCAGACTTGAGGCTGTCCTTAACATTCTGGAAGCCCTGATTAGTCAGGTTCTTACCAGTTTCATAACCAGATTTGAACTTGTCGCCGATTGATGGCTTAGAGGTCTTGTCACCAGAAGCTGCTGCAACATCGGTGCCGGCCTGAGCTGCCTGAGCAGAAGAAGTATCTGCTGCAGTTCCGCCAGTAGCAGTAGTTTCAGTAGAAGCTGCTGCTGTTTCTGCACCAGCGTTCTGAGTAGCAGCACTTGAATCAGTGCTTGCCTGAGCAGTCTGAGAAGAACCAGAAGAAGAAATGTTAGCATCGGCTGGATCCATAAGTCCGCGAGCTACAGCTTCTTCGTGAGATATGAACTTACCAGTCTGTGGATCTCTTGGGTGCTTGGCTGGATTCCAATTGCTTGAGCCTGAAGTCTGAGAAGTAGCTGCAGAACCATCAGCAACTGAAGTTGTTGGAGTTGAAGCCTGAGCAGCGCCTGTAGAGGTCTGAGCGGCTGGAGTTGAAGTCGTAGTTGTAGTAGTCTGAGCGGCTGCTGCAGAACCTTCAGCAACAGAAGTTGTTGGAGTTGTAGTCTGAGCGGCGCCAGTTGAAGTTTGAGCTGCAGTGCCAGAAGTCTGAGCTGCAGAAGAAGAAGAACCAGAGGTAATACCATTGGTCTGCTTATAATCCTTCCAAGCCTGACTCATTTCAGCACTAGACATACCCTTACCAGCATTAGCCTTCTGGAATTCGTTCCAAGTTGTTGGCTGAGAAGTAGTAGTTGTGGTAGTAGTTGTAGTCTGAGCAGCACCAGTAGAAGTCTGCTGAGCTGGAGTTGAAGAAGTCTGAGCAGCGCCAGTAGAGGTCTGAGCGGCTGAACCAGAAGTTGAACCACCAAGATCAATAGCACCAGCATTGCCAGTATTGCTGCCAGCAGCGCCTGAAGGAGTATTGTTACCGGTAGTATTAGAACCGGCATTTGTAGTGGTGCCAGCTGCAGAAGCTGCGTCACCAAATACTAATTTTGTGTATTGGCTCATTTCGAGGGCAACTGGTTTGCCATCTACAAAACGAACGTTATAACTTGTAGAACCGCCTGGGGTATTTACAGTAACCCACTGGCCTGGGGTAACGTTAATGGTCTGACCACCAACGGTAACAGGGATAGTAGCTGTGTTAGCTGCTTCCACTGGCATCGGAGCCTGGAAAAGGCTTACGAGGAAAACGAGAGTGAGAATACTACTGATCATTCTAAGCGTTTTCTTTCTCATGTGAAAAACTCCTTATAAACTTATAGAAACTCTATAGATATAGTACGGCTTATGTGTACCAATATCTTAACTCTAATTTTACTGAAAAATGTACTTTCCGCAAGAGTTTAGACAAAAAAAATTATTTTTTTTTAATATTTTTAGTATTTTTACTCAGGAAATATTTTTGTTAAGAATTGTAAAGACGGTATAAGGGCGCTGCGCTAAGAGGGAGGAAGGGCGCTGTCGCTAAGAGGGCGTCGCTTTGCAACTAGGAGGGTTTACTATGCAATTGTTGGCAGGACCTACTCCTAATAAACCATCGCTGAGCAGAAACCTACGCCGATAACTCTCGTCGCGCCAGCGACATATCGAGTGCTCAGCATATATCGCGTCAGTGATAGCTGACATATCGAATTTTGCACCAGCAAAATATACCGTTTCCTGAGCACTTTCGCTTAGCAGAAGTCTACGCGAGCAAAGCACCAACCATCTAAAACCGAGGTAAAAAAAGGTCTGTAAATCGGCTGTTTGGTATGCTTCATCCGTCAATATCATGTTATCCGTTGCAAAAATACCAGCAAACTTTCGC
>JAZUDR010000342.1:0-13151 GCA_045639725.1 Candidatus Avigastranaerophilus sp.
TCAATCTTTGAAAAATCAATATTGGGATTCTTTATTCCGCGATAAATATTGATTTTACTTATGCGTTTTGTTTTTGATGGATATGAAGCTTCTGACAAATTTTCTAGATCAGCTTGATTGCGCCAGTTGTCATGGTATTCAAGACGATTATTGTCTTTGTTTATTGAGATAAGAATTGGTTCACTGTTTTTTATAACAAAAGAAAACCTTATTGGTTCTTCTGTGGTTTCTGTTATTTGGTTGAAAACAGATATTATCTCAGTTATTTTTTTGTATATACTATCTGGTAGGGTTATAGGGAAGCCTCTCCATTTTGTTTGGACTTTCATGGCCTGACTGAGTGAGACCTGAGAAATCAATCTTATTTTTCCATTAAAGTATGTAACTTCAAGTCTGGCTTTACCCTCAACGAATTCTTCTATTAATACTTCACCTTTGTTGTTCTTAGCCTGAATAGCTTCAAAAAATTCAGGCAGTTCACGAAAGGCTTTTAATACGTATATTAGTTGATTATGATTGAGATTTGCTGAAGTCTTTATGCAGAGTGGAAAAGTATTTTTTTTCATTGCCCAAAGACTGATAGGAGCAAATTGTTCCGATGCAAAATAATCTGGGGTTTTTATATTGTTTTGAGCGCAATAAATCCTTAGCTTGTGACGATTGTCTAACACTTCTAATTGATTTATTGGGGCTGGTGATGATACCTTTTTACCTTTTGCGGCTGTTTTCATATTACATCCCATTATTTTACAATATAAGTCTTTTCTGAATCTTAGTGTTTATAATCTGTTGATATGAGCCAACGAAATTAATCTTCTACACGTTCTTCCAGTTCTTTTAGTCTGGCTTGTGCTATTTTATCTTCTGGCTTGGTATTCACAGTATGACGTAGTTTATCTATCTCACTACGACTATATCTTAATAGCTTTCGCAATACATCAAGGTCACGAGCAATGGTTTTATCATCGTTTGGAAGTTCATTGGCTCTTTCCCAATTGTTGAATGCCTTACGATACTTGTTGTGTTCAAAGAAAATTTGACCACTGAGTTTAAAGGCTGAGAAATTACACGGGTCATAAAGGCGCGCACGTTCTAGTCTTCTTAAGGCATCGTCATAACTGCCTCTGTAGTAATCCAGGGTTGCTGACTCTACAATCATTCTGGCGCGGCTTTCATTGACATACTTCTTGCGTTCTTCCTGGGCCTTCTTTTCAAGCTGAATTGTTTCAGAGGCGTTTTTGTGCTTTATTAGCTTTTCGTCTGAATCAAGATTTCTTTTGTGGCCGTTATAGCTGGTGAGAGTATGTCTCATAATGGCAAAGTCGATTGAAGTTGTCTTCGGCAAAGATGTGATAAACCATAAGAAACCGACGATTGCCGCAAATATTAGTATGTTTTGTATTGTTGGCCAAATTTTCTTGAAAGAAAATTTGGTTTGAGGTTTTAGAGGTAATTGATTGCTCATCTTGGACTCCAGGTATCCTGTGGAGAAATCCCACGTGATTTGAGGTAACGGAACCATGGACTTTTTATTGATTTATGAGTGTCTAATCTGTTAGCGCAAAAATAATCAAAGTGATAACCAAAGATAGCAGCCTTTCTTTTCTGGTCTGGATTGCCTTTCCTGAAGGCTTCGTTTAAGGCTCTGCCGAAGGCTGGTTCTATTGGAAAGCATTCTATTGCTTTGAGCTTTTCTTCAGAACTTTCCTTTATAAGAGGTGAACGTATTATCTGCCATAATGCACTTAACTTAATAAGAGCTATGTCAGATTTCAATTCTGAATCAATATTACTATTCTTTTCTAGCCATTTGTTGGTCCACTCTATGGTTTCAAACGGGTAGTCTGCTGCTTCTGGGTGCCAATTTCTGGAAAGATAATGCTTTAATTCAACTGGATTAAGCTTTTCTAAGTCATTCCAATTTTCTGGCTTGTTTGTATTCTGGGCAATTTTTAAAGCTGCCTGAGCTTCGCTAATATCTTTGTCGGGAAGATCGTTGGAAAGACTGGCGATAGCGCTTGATAATTCTTTTCCTAATTCAGCACGATATTCTTCGGTTCTAGAGTCGATAGTCTTTGCTGAAGCCAAAGTATAGAAATAAAGTGCTTCGCTGCATTTTTCATGTTGTGGCCAGGTTTCCATAAAACGTGTTAAAATTTCACGCGATTCTTCCCAATTTGCAAGATCAAATGCCCTTTTGCCATCTTCAAACATGCTGTTTGGGTCCAGTGCGTATACGTTGGCATTGGCAATAAGAATGGCTATAACACTAAGTTTTAATAATTTTATAAACATTTGATCTTCCTCGATTTAAATCAAGCAAATAACGTACCTGATGGTAGTCTATTACGACTTTTCTTGTGGCAAGTATCGACAATGACCTAATGTTATTTAACTAAAAAAAATACAAAAGCGAAAACTTTGAAGTTTTCGCTTTTGTATTTATTAATTATTTACTTTATTGCGTTTAATGCTCTTTTTAAAAGAACACCGGCCATTTGCTTTCGATAGGCCTTAGTAGAACGTAGGTCTGTTATTGGGGTTGCTGTTTCAATAGCAAACTGAGCAGCCTGTTCTATGGTTTCATCGCTCAGAGGATGTTTTGCATTTTCTAGAAGTTCTTCAGCTTTTGGACATCTGAGAACTTTTATGGCTACGGCACCCATGGCTATGCGATAATGTGGCTTACCGTCGTCCCAGTGGCTGAGAGCAAGATTTACCTTGGATATTGAAAGGGCTTTGCGTTCACCAATTTTGGTAAATGAGCCAACAGTCTTTCTCATTGGGATTGTAAATGATTCAATCATTTCGCCAGGCTGAAGAACATTCTTGCCTACGCCTGTGATGAATTCATCTATAGGAACATCTCTGTTACCTTCTGCACTTACTATGTTTACTATTGCTTCAAGAGAGTATAGTGCTGGAATTGTATCCCCAACAGGTGAAGAATTCCCTACATTGCCACCTATAGTTGCAGCATTGCGGATTTGAAATGCTGCAATTGAAGCTGCTGCCTGAGCTAGAGCCGGGAAATATTCATTAATTACTGGATTGAAAGCAATTGTATTCATGGTGCAGGCACTACCAATTATACACTTATCGCCACCGGTTCTTATTTCATTGCTGAAGAGACCGTTTAAATCAACAAGAGCGTTAAGGGTTTTGTAGAAGCCGCCTCTAACCTTTACAACAGTGTCGGTTCCGCCTACAACAGCAATATAACCAGGATTCTTGAGTAATTCAGAAGCTTCTTTGACTGATTTGGGCTTAAAAAATTCAAAACTCATGATTACTTATTTCCCCTTTCTGCTGCTTTTACTATAGCTGCTTCAATCTTTCTATAACCAGTGCAGCGACAAATGTTGCCTGCTAATGAATGTTTGATTTCTTCCATAGTTGGCTGAGGATTCTTTTTAAGGAGGTAATAACTGCTGATTGTCATGCCTGGAATGCAGAAACCACACTGTACTGCGCCTTCTTCAACGTAGGCATTCTGGATTCTCTGCATAAGTTCATCGTTTGCAAGACCTTCAACTGTAATTATGCTATCTTTTTCAGTTAAAGTTGCAGCAAGCTTTAAACAACTGTTTATAGGAAGACCATTGAACAAAACCGAACATGCTCCGCATTCGCCCTTGCCACAACCTTCTTTGGCTGCAGTAAGCTTAAAGTTTCTGCGAATCATTTCTAATACAGTCATACCAGGTAAAACTTCTGTTTTAACCTTTTCACCGTTCAGAGTAAATTGGATTTCAATCCTTTTTTCTTCTGCGTTCATTTTCGACTCCTGCTTTCTTCTTGGTTTCTGGTACTTCTGAGAATGATTTGAAATCAACTTTGTTTTCTATGGCATTCGCACAAGCATCAGCACTCTTTTCTATTAATCCGACACTATGGGTAGCATCTGTCTGGTAAGTGGCTGAACCAATTACTAGAACAGGCTTCTTTTCGTCTGCAAATTGAAGCTTTTTTATCAGCTTGTTAAATTCCTTCTGAAGTCTGCGTGCAATACCTTCAGCTACTTCTATACCACTTTCTGTTAGAAGAGCATAATATGAACCGGGTTCCTTGCCGTAGAACATCAGGTCGAAACGTCTCAATGAATGCTTCATGGCTGAAGCAATGTTTTTGCTTATAACAGGCTTTTCTGAGTCCTGGAGCTTGTCAAAATCTGTAATTTTGATGGTGAGAAGACTCATTTCCTGTTCGTAGCGTTCTGAACGTTCCAATTCGTTATCAACCAATTCTTCATAATTCTTATAAAGAATAAGACCAGTTTCTTTGTCTTTATAGCCACCCTGAGAATTCTGAGTATTTTCAATCATGGCTATGAGTGATTCAAAGAAAACGGCTAGATTGTTCAGGGATACCTGAGGTCTATAAGGGGCTTTACTATTGAAGAATAGGCAAAGTCCTGTTCTTGCATGGCTAAGATTTAAAGGAACAATGACAAGATGCAGATGTGTAACTGCTGATTTGAATTTTATTGGTTTGTATTCATCAGACAAGGTAGTGATTTCTTCAGAGCCTAACTGACCAGAATGCTTTATGGATAATACATTGTTTATTAATGAAAGACGTGTTCCTGATAGCAGTTGTGGCTGATTTCCTGAAGAAACAAGCGTGTTGGAAAGAGCGTTTTCAATAACTGCTATTTCAACATATTCACAATCTGCTATTTCTTTCAGTTTATCGACAGTTTCAGACAAGAGATTTGGATTAGAAGTGGAAGATGAATTAACGAAAGCTCTCAATGGATTGAGACTTTTCAATTTTTTGGTGCTTTTATTGCTATTTTGATGTTTGGAAGATGAGTGACTGCTTACAATAAATTTTTTAAACAAAAGAATAGTATTGAAAATTATTACTAGCAGTAAAAGATTTCCAACATCAAGCTTCTGGGCAAGTATTTCGTTGCCTTTTGTTGTCCAGATAGCAATCAAAAGTATAGCTATAAGAACTAAATTAACAAACAAATAAGCGTTGCGCTTCTTGCTTTTTACTACATTTTCTTCTTTCAAAACTTTTCCTATCCTGGGCTACGGCCCTGTAATTCTGATTATACAAGCTGGTTTATCAATATAAATCTTCTTGTACTGAAAACTATCTAAATGATATTATACACGTGCAATCAAAACGGTGCAACGAATTTACTAAATGATTAATTATTGAATGGACTCAACGATGGCGACAAAATTACGAGGTGAGGCTTTTGCAGACTTAATATCTGCGATTGCACCTGAGAATAAAAAATCATTCTTAGGTTATACAGGCTCATTAGGTGCAGTAACTCTGGCCAGCCTTGCCAGGCAGAAAGGCGTAACCCTGTTTGTTACTGGCTCGGCTGAACGAGCTAAGGAAGTATACAAACAAGTTTCGGTCTGGATGGAAGTAGGCACTCAAAGACTAATTTGCATGTTGCCAGAAAGAGATTCAATATATGCACAAGCGTCTACTGATAGTGAAGTCGTAGCTTCCAGACTCTCTGCTTTGTCTGCAGACATGCGTTCTGGGGGATTGATTATTGCACCTGCGTCAGTTTTGCTTGAAAGATTTTTTGACCCTAGTAAATGGCTCAAAGCTTGCTTCACGGTCTACTCAGGTGATGAAATAAGCCGGGACGAGCTTGTCGAAAAACTACTTACATTAGGTTATAGACGCACTAATATTGTGGAGGAACCAGCTACTTTTGCTATAAGAGGAAGTTTGCTTGATCTTTTCACACCAAATAGTGAATATCCGGTCAGATTAGATTTTTTTGGTGATGACCTGGATTCCGTGAAAAGGTTTTCTACTGAAAACCAAAGAACATTTGAAAAATGTGATTCTTTTACGATAATTCCTGTAAACGAATATGTTGCTACTCAGGAAGAATTGAAGTTTGTTGCTCAACGGCTGGAAGAAGAAATCCTGAAGCTTGATAAAAAACGTGGAACTTTGCTGTCGCGACGTCTTGAACACTTCATGATGAATCCAGATAGCATTGATTTCAAGGAACTAAAACCATTTGTTGAAAAAGGTTATGGATTTTTGTGGGAGTTCTGGCAGGATTCACGAATAATTGTTGAAGAATCAGAACAGACTCTTCTTGCTATGGAAGAGTTTACTAAGAAGGTTGAAACTCTTTACAGGCAATTAGGAGACTTAACTCCACTAAGGCCTCCGAGACATTATTATCACGATTACAATAGAATCTCAGAATGTTTAGAAGAACGACATGCTATTAATTTTAGTCGTTTCGGTGACCGCGAAGACAGTATTTTTAAGGATATTGAATTTTTACCACCACCGACTGACTCTTCAAGGGAATCTTTGGTTGATGACCTTAGGCGGCTAATGTCTTCTGATTGGGCTGTTGTGATTGTTCTTGATAGTGAAAATCGCTTAGATAATTTAAAAGGTCTATTAGGGGAAAGGAAAATCAAGATTCATTCTGCCTCTAGACCTTTTGGAGCCCAATACGGTTCGGTACTTTTCCTGAAGGGTTATGCTACCAAAGGCTTTAAAGACTATAAGCATAAACTGGCTATATTTACTGAAAGTGATATTTACACTGGTAAAGACACTGAAGGAAGAAAAAGAAAGCATTCGGGAAGACAGAATCTTTTGCAGCTGGAACAGATGATTCCAGGTGATATTGTTGTTCATGCTGATCATGGTATTGCTGAATTCAGAGGCATTCAGACTGTTACTGCAGCTGGTATTACACGTGAATATCTGTTACTGCAGTATGCTGGAACAGATAAGCTCTACGTTCCTACAGACCAGGTCCATAAGGTAACAAAATATGTTGGAACAGAAGGCTTTGTTCCTAAGATTCATAGTTTGAATACCAAAACATGGATAGCTCAGAAGACTAAGATTAGAAAGAATGTTGAAGAAATAGCTAAGGAATTGCTTGAGTTATACGCCAAGCGAATGGCCAATGTCGGTTTTGCTTTTTCTCCGGATGACGATATGCAGCGAGAAATGGAAGAACGTTTCTTGTTTACTGAAACTCCTGACCAGATGAAAGCTATTGTCGATACAAAAGCTGATATGGAAAGCAATATTCCGATGGATAGATTGGTCTGCGGTGATGTGGGGTTTGGTAAAACTGAGGTTGCAATGCGAGCTGCTTTTAAAGCGGTCTGCTCTGGTAAGCAGGTTGCTGTTCTTGCTCCTACTACTATTTTAGCATTTCAGCATTATCAAACCTTTGCAAAAAGATTTGAGGGATTCCCGGTTTCTGTTGACCTGGTGTGTCGTTTAAGAAAGCCAGCTGTTCAAAGAGAAACTCTTAAAAAAGTAAAAAATGGAACTCTTGATGTTCTGATAGGAACTCATAGAATTCTTTCTTCTGATATTGAATTTAAGGATCTTGGGCTTCTGGTTATCGATGAAGAACAACGATTTGGGGTAAAGCATAAAGAAAAGCTAAAACAGCTAAAAACCCAGATAGATGTATTGACTTTAACTGCTACTCCTATTCCAAGAACAATGCAGATGGCAATGTCTGGAATCAGGCAGATTAGTATTATTGATACTCCTCCTCAGGATCGATTACCGGTTCAGACATATGTTGCTCCTTTCGATGCAGCATGGGTTAAGCGGGCTTTAATTGAAGAATTGAAACGTGGCGGCCAGATTTACTACGTTTATAATCGGGTTGAATCTATTGATAAAAAGGCTGCTTTTATAAAAGAACTTGTTCCAGAAGCTAGAATTGTTATTGCGCATGGGCAAATGGATGAAGGCGAAGTTGAAAAAGCAATGCTTGCTTTTGTCCAAAAAGAATATGATATTCTTCTTGCTACAACGATTATTGAGTCTGGTCTAGATATTCCAAATGTTAATACTTTGATTGTTGATGAGGCTGAAAGATATGGCCTCTCTCAGATGTATCAGCTTAGAGGAAGGGTAGGGCGTTCTACAAGACAGGCATGGGCTTATTTCTTCTATTCAAAAGATAAATGTCTTACTAAGGAAGCAACAGAACGTCTTGAAACTATTGAAGAGCATACTGCCTTAGGTTCTGGATTTAAAATAGCATTGAAGGACCTGCAGATTCGAGGTGCTGGTAATATTCTTGGAGAAACCCAGAGCGGTCATATAGCTAGTATTGGTTTTTCTTTGTATATGGAATTGATGGAAGAAGCCGTTGCACGTTTAAAGCGTGGTGAAAAATACGAAGAAAAGATTGAAACTGCTGTTGAAATTCCTATGACTGCTTTCTTCCCCAACGAGTATATTGCTGACCAGGAAATCAGGATTGAAATGTATTCAAGACTTGCGAGATGCAATGACCTTGAATTGCTGGACGATATCAAAGATGAATGCGAAGACCGTTTCGGGCGTATTCCAAAGGCTTCTATAGGTTTGTTCGCTATTAGTAAAATCAGAATTCTTGCTTCAAAAGCAGGAATCAGTAAAATTTCAAGGGTAATGAATCACATTAGATTTGAATTCGGTGGTGTTTTACCAGATATAGGCATGATGTTCAAATCGGGTGAACACATATTAAGACAGATTTATTTTGAATCTAAAGAAAAGAACGTCATCAATCTTAATATTATTGATGACGAACTTCAGGCTATTTTACTTGATATAGAAGCTTTTGTTGGATTGTTATTGAATACTGGTGAGTAACTGTTATTCTTTAACAAACCAAGTATTTTTGTCGAGAAGAGAACAAATCCAATTCATATGGGAATCAAAGTAAACTTCTGTTTCATGTGATTTAAGGTTGTAGTGATTTAATGGATTTCTCCAGGCACTTGTGCCTATAAGACCCCATGACATAGGTGTTTTTTCTGCCATTATTTTCAGGCTTTCCGGAAGAGTAAGCGCACCACCGAAGAAACCACCTGCTTTTAGTTGGCACCTAGTGGCTTTTTTTACAATTTCTGTATTGTAAAATTTATATTCACCGTCTTTTAAACCTGTTGTTGCCATTGAATCAGAAATAAGTATTATCTGTGATGGTTCATAGAAGCTATATACAAATGAAAGCATTTCTGGACAAACGTGTTCACAATCTGCAATCAATTCTATGGCTAAGTCACGGTGAGAAAGTACATAGGTGAGTATATTGGCGTCTCTATGGTGAAGTGATGGCATTGCATTGAAGAGGTGAGTTACTACTGTAGCACCTGCTTCAACGGCTTTTATTGTTGTTGCAAAGTCGGCAGCTGAATGGCCTAAGGCTACTACTATGCCCATTGCAACAGCTTCTTTAATGAATTCTATTGCGCCAGGAAGCTCAGGAGCTACTGTTACAACCTTTATCAGTCCTTCTGCTGCTTCCTGATATTTTTTTAGAAGCTCAATTGATGGATTTCTTAAGCATTCGACTGGGTGCGAACCACATTTTTCCTTAGAAAGGAACGGACCTTCAAGATAAATTCCATGAACTATTGGTAACGCTTTGCGGTTTTTTACTACTTTTACTATATCTTTTATTGCTTTAATTGTTTGGTCTTCAGGGCTGGTTATTATAGTTGCAACAACACCAGTCATGCCTGTACAAAGCATCTGATCTAGCATTTTATTTATCTTGTCTGAATCACCAAAGGAAAAATCCCAACCAAAGGCACCATGGCAATGTGCGTCTATGATGCCAGGAAGTTTAAAACCGTCTTCAGACGATTCTATGCTTTTACAATCCTGAGGATGGAAATAGTTGTTATCTTTTATAAAATCAGGACGTTCAGCTAATATTTTAAATGCTTGTGCCATTTACTTGCTCTCCTCTTGTGTATGGGGATATTCTATATTTTATATCCCAACTATGCAATATTTTTTCTAAATTACTTAGGCGAGTTTTGATGGAAAATATAAAATTTATCTGTAATGATTATCTTCTTTTCTCTGCTGTGGGCTGAGATATTGTGGCTGAGTTGTAGGATCTGCCAAATCTTCGTTTATGAGTATTTCAATAATTTCATCAATTTGATATGGTGATGAAACAAAATTAGAATAGATTTCCCCCCATTTCTGGGTTTTTATTTTGAATTTTGTCCATTTGTAAAACCAGTTATGATTTTGGCTGCCACCGGCTACGATTCGTTTGCGTAAAGCAACACGTAAACTTTTTCCTGGTGCTATGGTAATAGGACCACGGTCTTCAAGCCAATCTTCATCGGTTTTAAATTTCCTGTGTATATGCCATGAATCAGCGGTGATTGCTTCAATGACTAACGGGTCATTAAAATCATCATTGTATACATCGAGAAATTCAACAATGCTATAACGACTATAGCTTAATCTTAAAACATCAGCTCGAGCTATGACTCTTACTGGGGGAAGGTAATGTCTAGCGTTTGCTGTTTCTGCTATAAACAAAAAGATAAGAATTGAGAAGAATATGGCTTTTAAGCTTTTTATATTCATGAAAATTCTCAATTCTTATCTCTTTGTTTGGCTTTGGCGACTTCAATTAGATGTTGATTCAGAGCCAGCATAGACATTAGTATGTCGTAAGCCTCTGCTTTGTCCATGTTATCAAAAATACCTATTGATATATTTTTTCTGAAAACATGGAATTGGGCATCTGTCATATGACTGAGCAGTTTGAGATCCTTCCGGTGCTGCCGGTTCATTTTCTCTAACTGTTCAAGGGTTGGTTCTGGAACCTCAGTTGTCATCACCGAAACTTAAGCCCATATCCTGGCGGGTTGTGCCAGTTTCTGCTGTATTAGTTCTTTTGCGAGGAGTTCTTTTTACTATAAGCTTGCCTTTTCTAAAGGTTTCTGCAAGAGCTAACGGGATCTTCATTTCTGATTCAACTAATTTGGCTTTTGCTTCTTGTTCTGCAGCTTTGTTTTCTTGGGTCAAAGCTTCTGCTGTTGCTCTTCTACCTTCAGCTCTTGCTTCAGCAACCTGCTTGTCTGCAATTGCCTGAGCGTTCTTGAGGGCTGCACCGATATTGCGACCAACGTCAATGTCTGCTATATCAAGAGAAACAATTTCAAAAGCAGTTCCAGCATCAAGACCGCAGCTCATTACGTGCTTAGTTAAGATGTCGGGGCTTGTTAATACTTCAGAATGTGTTTCTGAGGAACCGATTGCTGAAACGATACCTTCGCATACGCGGGCTAGAATTGTATCTTCACCAGCGCCACCAATCATGGTTCTAAGATTTGCTCTGACTGTGATATTGACTTTAACTTTGAGCTCAACACCGTCTTTGGCTACGCCCTGGATTTCTGGAGCCTTTAAAACCTTGGGCTGAACGCACATTCTTACAGCGCCGTTTACATCTCTACCTGCCAGGTCAATGGCTGCTGCCTGTTCAAAATCAAGGTCGATTTGTGAACTTCTAGCACTGATTAATGCTGAAATTACACTACCAATATTACCATTAGAAAGATAATGCACTTCAAGGCGGGGTAGTTCTATGCCGGGAAGATTAGCCTTTTTAGCTCTCATATAAGCTTCGACAATAGTATCTATATCTACTTTTCTAAGCTTCATGGCGAAAAGTTGGCCTACATTTACTGGAACACCAGCAGACTGGCATTGCATGTAAATGCCCCATGGTATCATTTTTAAACAATTAAATATTACTATTACTAAGAATATTACTAATATAATTATTGCAGTGCTCATTGGTATGCTTTATCTCCCCTACATATTTCTTTTAGATATATGCTAAACGAATTTGGCTTTATCTTCAAGTATTATTAATTTTTTGTAGATATTATATTACTTTTCGGGTAATGCGATTGGAGTGCTTGGAGTTGTAGTCTGTTCTACTACAGTCTTGGCTTTTGCTTGTTCTGGGACTTGCTTTCCTGCTGTAGCGGTATGAACAAGCATTATTGTATAGGCTATGTAAACAATAGTAAAAAAAGCACCTTCTTTTCTTGTTATCTTCATGTCAGTGAACATAATTGGAAGAAGTGCTACTGCTACGACCATCATAATCGGAATGTGCAAAGAAAGCATATCGGAAGAAACCTGAAGATACTGAGAAGGTGTTGAATTCGGCATAAACATTGGAACTAATGCTGCTGTCCCAACAATAGCTGTGATGTTGAATATGTTAGAACCGACTACATTGCCAACGGAAAGGTCAGATTGTCCTTTTCTGGCTGCAACAACTGATGTTGCAAGCTCTGGAAGAGATGTTCCTATTGCTACAAGTGTAAGCCCAATAACTTCATCACTGACGCCTAAGGCTGTTGCTATGCTTACCGCACCTCTTACTAAGCATTCAGAGCCGACAACCATACCAACAAGACCACCTATTATGCAAAAAATATTAAAAGTCATTGTCGGCGGTTTTTCTTCTTCAGTTTCTTGTTTTACTATTTTATCAGCTTCTTCTGATAATTCTTCTGCAATCTGCCCTTCACGCTTTCCGATAATATAACTCATTATATTGTAGGCAATAAATATCACAAAAAGGATTATGCCTTCATTGGGAGTAATTGTTTTATCTGTTTGGGCAAAAATCCAAGCCATAGCTGTTACGGCAATCATTATTGGAACTTCTCTTTTTATCATGGCTTTATTGCAGTTGATTGGCAGAATGAGTGCGGTAATGCCTAGAATTAAGGCCACATTCATTATGTTTGAACCAACAACATTACCCAATGAAAGAGCTGGGTTACCTTTTATTGATGAGTTGAGACTGACTACAAATTCAGGAAGTGAAGTGCCTGCTGCGACTATTGTGAGGCCAATAACCATTTTGCTTACGCCAAAATTAAGAGCCAGGTTTGAAGCGCCTTCTACTAATTTATCAGCAGCATATACTAATAATGCAAGTCCGATGACGCATAGTAATAAATCAATAAACATAGTCAGTTCCTTTATTCTTTTTTTGTATATAAAAAAAGAACCTAGTATATACTAGGTTCTTGGGCTGGGGTACAGGGATTCGAACCCCAATAAGCAGTTCCAGAGACTGCTGTCCTGCCATTAGACGATACCCCATCGTCGCTTTCGGGTTAACCCCTTGGCTTATGTTGCATATACTATCACTATAGGATTTCTATGTCAACTATTTTTTTGAAATTTTTGTGAAAACCTCAAATGAAATTTTAAATGCAATTCAAATTGCATTTACTTCTGCAAAAACAGAAATTGCATTAAGTCCTGCAAAATATATTTAATCTATAAAAATAATTATGTCTAATTCTCTTTGAGCAATAACTTTTCTGTAT
>JAZUDR010000343.1:0-34093 GCA_045639725.1 Candidatus Avigastranaerophilus sp.
CTCACAGAACGACATGGCTACGATCCGACTTGGCCCTTTAATTTTTGCGGATTAGAAATAGACGCAGAATGGCGTGCAGAAATCAAATGGAATCATGTAGCAACCGGTATTTCTGATTTAAAAGACAAGATAGTTCTCGACTTAGGCTGTGGTGGCGGTTATTATATGTTCCGCATGGCAGAGCATAATCCTGCGATGGTGCTTGGGATTGACCCGTCGAGAGTCTGCTGGATGCAATTTGAAGCAGCACAGAAATACCTGAAATATCCGAACGTTTTCTACCTGCCAATAGGTTTGGAAGATATGCCAGCCGAATGTGGAATTTTCGATACCGTTTTTGCCATGGGCATTTTATATCATCGGAAAGACCCCTTCGAATTTTTGCGAAGCCTTAAATTCCTATTGAAAAAAGGCGGAGAATTGGTATTTGAAACAATGACCGTCGAAGGTGACGAACGGACAGTTCTTGTGCCAGAAGACCGTTATGCAGGCATGAAAAACGTTTATTTCTTCCCATCAGACAAGGCAATGATAGTATGGCTCAAAAAGGCTGGCTTTACAGACATAAAGCTAGTCCACAAATACGCCACAACTACATTTGAACAGCGAAGAACAGAATGGATGACCAGTGAATCCCTTGGTAACTGGCTGAATCCTAATGATTCAAGCAAAACAATAGAAGATTTACCCGCCCCTATCAGAAGCATATTTACCTGTAAAAGATAATCAAAATAATGCCGCTCCAACACGCTAATTAAATCAGCCTTCATTTCATGCTCAAACTGTAAAATCGACATAAAAAAAGCCTCACATGGTGAGGCTTTTTTATTGCTAATATAAATTTAAAGTTATTCTTCGTCTGAAGATTCTTCTTTTTCTTCGTCTTCAGAGGAATCTGATTCTTCTTCGTCTTCTGACTTTTCTTCATCAGAGTTTTCTTCATCAGAATTTTCTTCGTCGGAATTTTCTTCGTCAGACTTTTCTTCATCAGAATTTTCTTCGTCAGATTCTTCAGAAGATTCTTCGTCTTCAGATTCTACTTCTTCATCATCATCTGATTTTTTCTTAGAAGACTTACTTTTTTTAGACTTTTTGCTGCTTTCTTCATCTTCTTCAACTTCTTCTTCGTCCTTGCTTTCTTCTTCATAGCTATCATCAGAATAGCTTGACGAATCACTGTAGGATGAACTGCTTCCACCGTAATCTTCCTTTATTTCCTTCCAGGTATCAGCAGTTAAGTTTCTGCCTGTCAGATTACCTTCAATTTTAACGGTTTTATTTTCATACTGTTGTGCAATAGCCTTGCCGTTTTCGTCCATAACGAGGGCAAGAGCAATCTGTTTGCCTGCAGCATCACGTTTTTCAGTAATAATGAAAGCACCATTTATGCTTCTGGAAGCGTCTCTTGTAGCCTGAATCATTCCGGTTACAGTAGCAGCATCAAGCTGAGATGCGCCTAGAAACAACAGAGTAGAGGCAATAAGCTTTGTTAGACTACTATTCATTCGGGTATCCTTTCGGCCGAAAAAGATGAGTGTACATTTTACTTATGCCTTTTTTCCAATTTTTTGTCAAGTAACTAATGCTTAAGATATTTTCGCAGCTTTTTTCAAATGATATTAATTTTGTTATTTGGCATAATCAGAAACGTAAAGGAGAGCGGAATATGAAAGTAGAAATGTTTGAAGATGTTGAAAACAAATATGATCTCGAGCATTACACTTTATATGTTGATTCTTCCCATGAGAATACAATTCTACTTATGATGGGAGGAGAAACAGTCAAAGAACTCATGAGAAATTTCTCGGATGCTGCAAACGAATATGCTTTCTGCCTGTATTTGTGCTTACAAAAACCTTGAGAGGGAACAGCTTTATTTCGCTTTTCTGCCCTGTATTCAGACATGCAGCTATTATAGCATAAAACTAAGTAATAATTGTAATAATCAAACTGAAAATTACCAAGCCTGAGACGCTTTAGAATTTTATGTCATGTCAAGTTTTTCTAAAGTAAAACAAACAGCAAGTATCCTCAAAAATTTCTTTTGAGGGTTTCTTTTGTTGCGAATACAAATAACTACAACTGTAAAACAAATTATGTTAGACTAGAAAAGATAAGCTTTTATTTTCTGAGTATTACATGTGGAGGAATTTCAATGACAAATAAATATGATGCGCCTAAGCTTAATCTAACCAAGTCACTTGCTGAATTTGAACGCGGCAAAAATTGCACTCCTGGCGGAGTTCTTGGTATCAGAAGACCATACAATTTTGTTGAAGGCGAATATCCTGTTTATTTTGAAAAGGGTCAGGGTGGCAGAGTTACAGATATAGACGGCAATGAATATCTTGATTACCTTTGCGCTTATGGTCCTATAATCATTGGTTATAGAGAAAACGAAATTGACGAAGCTGCAATAGCCCAGATAAGAGACAAAGGCTTTTGTTTTTCACTGACCCAGAAAATCCAGAACGATTTGGCTGAACGCCTCAGAGGCATGATTAAATGTGCTGAAATGAGCGTTTTTGTTAAGACAGGTTCTGATGCAACAAGCCTCGCTGTCCGCGTTGCACGTGGTTATACCGGACGCAGCAAAATCATCCGCTGTGGTTATCATGGCTGGCATGACTGGTGCGTTGAAGTTAAGGGCGGCGTTCTTCCCAAGACCTACGAAGATACTCTTGAATTCCATTACAACCATCTTGAAGAATTAGAAGACCTACTCAAGAAGCATGACGGCGATGTAGCCGGTATCATCGTAACCCCAATAGGTCACCCAACAGCTCATCAGGTTGAATATCCAAAGCCTGGCTTCCTGGAAGGCGTTAGAGAATTGGCCGACAAACACGGCGCAGTTCTTATTTTCGACGAAATCAGAACTGGCTTCAGAGTAAATATGGGTGGTGCTCAGACTCTGTTCAACGTAACTCCAGACCTTTCTACCTTTGGTAAGGCTCTTGCCAATGGTTATCCAATAGGCGCCCTTGTTGGCAAAGCAAAATTCATGAAAAAGATTGAAAAGGAAGTATTTGTTTCTTCAACCTTCTTCCCCAACAGTCTTGAATTTGCAGCAGCTCTGGCAACACTTGATTTCCTGAAGAAAAACAATGTTATCGAAGACATCAAGGCCAAAGGTGAAATGTTCAATGCTGAACTAGTAAAGATTCTTGCTAAACACCCGAACACCATCACAACAGCTTCTCCTGTTCCACAGATGCCTTATGTAATCTTTGAAAAGACTGCAGACCTTACCTACAAGGCTAAGAGAAATGACTTCTATACTCAACTCATACGCCGCAAGGTTTTCCTGCAGCCATATCATCACGGTTACATCTGCTACCGCCACACAATGGAAGATTTGAAATACACTCTTAACGCAATTGACGAAGCTCTTTGCTTCATAGATGAAAAGAAATATTGATTGGAGACGCACTGATGGCAAAAGTCATTATTACTGCCGCAATCTGCGGTGCTGAAGTTACCAAGGAACACAATCCAGCAGTTCCATATACTGTTGAAGAAATCGCCAGAGAAGCAGAATCAGCTTATAAAGAAGGCGCAGCTATCATCCATCTTCACGTAAGAGAAGACGATGGCACACCAACTCAGAGCAAAGCACGCTTTGAAGCCTGTATGAAAGCAATCAGAGAACGCTGTCCAGACGTTATCATTCAGCCCTCCACTGGTGGTGCTGTAGGAATGAGCAACGACGAACGTTTACAGCCAACTGAACTTCTTCCTGAAATGGCAACCTTAGACTGCGGAACCTGCAATTTTGGTGGCGACGATATTTTCGTTAATACAGAAAACACAATCATCGAATTCGGTCAGCGCATGATTAAGCTTGGAATCAAACCAGAAGTCGAAGTATTCGATAAAGGTATGATTGATATGGCTATCAGAGTTGCAAAGAAGGGTCACATTCTTACCCCAATGCATTTTGACTTTGTAATGGGCGTAAATGGCGGTATTTCAGCAAGCCTCCGCGACTTAGTCTTCATGGCCGGAAGCATCCCCGCAGGCAGCACCTTTACAGTAGCCGGTATCGGCAGATACCAGTTTGAAATGGCTGCAGGCGCAATCCTTCTTGGCGGTCATGTCAGAGTTGGTTTTGAAGACAACGTAAATCTTTCTAAGGGCGTTAAGGCCAAATCCAATGGCGAACTTGTCGCTAAGGCTGTAAGACTCGTCAAAGAACTTGGCAGAGAAGTTGCAACTCCTGCAGAAGCACGTGAAATACTCGGATTAAAAGCCCGCTAAGCTTTTTACAAAAATTTTATACACAATTTTGATCAAGGAGAACAAAAGAATATGGCATTAAAAGGCAATAAATACGGAACCCACCGCGTTATAGAACCAAAGGGAGTTCTTACTCAGGCTGCTTATAAAATCGATAACGATATGACTAAGCGCTATTCAAACGAAATAATCTGTGACGTTATTTCTTTGAACATCGACTCTGCTTCCTTCACCCAGATTGAAGAAGCATGCAATCATGATGTTGAAAAAATTGGTCAGATGATTATGAACATCGTTGCAGAACGCGGCAAGCAGCAGAACCCGGTTACCGGTTCAGGCGGAATGTTTATCGGTAAGGTTGCTTATATTGGCGAAGACCTGGAAGGCAAGATTGACCTCAAAGTCGGCGACAAGATTGCTTCTCTTGTTTCCCTTTCTCTCACTCCACTCAAAATCAACAAAATCAAAGCTATTCACCCGGAAATTGACCGCGTTGACATCGAAGGCCAGGCAATTCTTTTCGAAAGCGGCATTTACGCTAAGCTTCCAGACGATATGAGCGAAGCTCTTGCTCTTGCTGCTCTTGACGTAGCCGGCGCTCCAGCCCAGGCACGCAGATTGCCGAAGAAGGGCGATTCTGTTCTTATTCTTGGTGCCAATGGTAAATCTGGTGTTCTCTGCGGTTACGAAGCTCTCAAGGCTGTTGGTCCGACAGGGAATGTTGTCGGCGTAGTCCGCAATCCTGCTCAGGTTGCTGGCCTAATGGATCTTGGCGTTTACAGCAAGGTTATCGTTGCTTCTGCTACCGAACCAGTCGCTGTTCTTGAAAAAGCCCTTGAAGCCAATAACGGCAAGGAATATTACGTTTCCATCTGTTCCGTAAACGTAGAAAACTGTGAAATGTCAGCAATTCTCCCAGTAAGAGAACAGGGAACCGTTTACTTCTTCTCTATGGCAACAAGCTTCACTAAGGCAGCTCTTGGCGCTGAAGGCGTTGGCAAAGACATCAACATGATGATTGGTAACGGCTATGCCAAGGATCATGCCGAAATCACTCTGAACGTTCTTCGCGAAAGTGCTAAAATACGCAAGCTTTTCGACGAAAAGTATGTATAATCTATTCAGATATTAATTAGCTTTAAACAGAAATTTACAGGAGAATGGAATGAATAAGTGTCGTGGAAACGGTTTGTTTAAGAATGTTCCAGATAAAGATTGGAATGACTGGAAATGGCAGGTAAAAAACAGGATAGAAACTCTTGAAGACCTGAAGAAATATATGAAGCTAAGTCGTGAAGAAGAAGAAGGCATTAAAGAATGTCTTACAACCCTTCGCATGGCCATAACCCCATATTACCTCAGTCTCATTGATCTGAAAAATCCTAATGACCCAATCAGAAAACAGGCAGTTCCAACAGCGAATGAGCTTTACCGCTCACCAGCAGATTTGTTGGACCCGTTGCATGAAGACGGTGACTCCCCTGTTCCAGGTTTAACTCACCGCTACCCCGACAGAGTTCTCCTTCTCGTCACCGACCAGTGTTCAATGTATTGCAGACACTGCACCAGACGCCGCTTTGCAGGTCAGAAGGACTGCGCAATGCCACAGGCCAATGTTGACAAAGCTATTGAATACATCAAAGAACACAAAGAAGTCCGCGATGTTGTAGTTTCTGGCGGTGACCCACTTCTCCTCGATGACCACAAGCTTGAAGGTATCCTTAAAAAGCTTCGCGCCATCAAGCACATTGAAGTAATCAGAATAGGCACCAGAACACCTGTTGTTCTTCCTCAGAGAATCACTCCAGAGCTCTGTGAAATGCTTAAAAAGTATCACACAATCTGGATTAACACCCACTTCAATCACCCGAATGAAATTACCAAGGAATCAGAAAGAGCCTGTGAGCTTCTCAGCTATGCCGGTATCCCACTTGGCAACCAGTCTGTTCTGCTTGCTGGTGTTAACGACTGCGTTCATGTAATGAGCAAGCTTGTTCACGAACTTGTTCGTATCAGAGTAAGACCTTATTACATTTATCAGTGCGACCTTTCATTCGGTCTCTCCCATTTCAGAACTCCTGTTGCTAAGGGTATTGAAATTATTGAAGGTCTCCGCGGTCATACATCTGGTCTCTGCATACCAACATTTGTTGTTGACGCACCAGGCGGCGGCGGAAAGGTTCCTGTAATGCCAAATTACCTGATTTCTACAGGCTATGAAAAGACTGTTCTCCGCAACTACGAAGGCGTTATTACCTGCTACGACGAACCACACAATTATGTTTTCAAATGCGACTGTGAAGACTGCCGCAAAGAAAAGCAGATTGACGGTGTTGCAGGTCTCCATTATGGCAAGATTTGTCTCGAACCAGAAGGACTTGAACGCAAGAAGCGCACAAACGCCTCAAAGAAGCTTACTCCAATAAAAAAAGTAACAGTAGTAAAAGCAAATAAAGCCGCCCAAAAAATTACTTTAAAAAAAGCTTCAACCAAAAAATAAAAGAAATATTTCCTCAACCCCCTTTGTTAAAGGGGGACTAAGGGGGATTTCCTCAAAGCTACGTAAGCAGCACAAAGTCTAATCCGGAGATTAGTAAAAAACTAATTAAACTTTACTTTAAATGCTAGATAAGTTTTTAAAAACTGTAAATCAGCATAATTGCATAGCAATAACAGGTCTTGCCAAAAACACAGGCAAGACCTGTGTTTTGAACACCATTTTAAATGATGGTAACTCCAAAACCAGGGGAGTCACCTCTATTGGCTATGATGGAGAAAACACTGACCAGGTCACTGGCACAGCCAAGCCCACAATTTACGTAAAAAAAGGAACTTTAATAGCAACTGCTGACGGCCTTCTTTCCAAATGCGACATAACCAGAGAGCTTTTAAGCTATACAGGCTTTAATACCCCTATGGGTGAAGTCATTATTATAAAAGCACTCAGCGACGGCTACGTCCAGCTAGCAGGCCCCTCAACCCGTTCTCAAATGGAAGCCATAGTAAAAATGCTTCAAAACTATGGTGCAGAACAAATTTTCATAGATGGCGCTGCCAGCAGAAAATCAACGGCCGCCATAGCATTTTCCGATGCCTGTATTTTGGCAACAGGAGCGGCATTTTCGCATAATCCAGAAAAGATAATTGAAGAAACAGTGCATTTTACACGCTTACTATCACTACCGGCCTACCCTGTCTCAGATTATACAAAAATAAAGCACATAAACACTCTTGATAATGACGCTCTAACACAGTATACCAAAGAACTTGCAACCAATTTATCTCAAACAGACTCCGCTAATGTTTTTTTTGAAGGCGCTATCAATGCAGAATTCATAAAGCAACTACTGAATATTAGCAAGCTTCCGCAACTATCAATAATTGCCGAGGATGGCACTAGGTATTTATTTAATTCACAGTTATTTGACCAGCTTACTAGACGTGGAATAAAGCTGTTTGTAAAAAATCACATTAATCTGATAGCAATCACAGTGAACCCCACAAGTCCCAACGGCACAATCCTAGACAGCGACTACCTCTGCAAAAAAATCAATGAGCATATAGATATTCCAACCTTCAATCCTAAACGCTATTAGCTATTTGCCATCAGCCATCAGCCGAGAAAATTTATCAATCTAGAGGTGAAGCCGTTTTCGGTTATGCCGCCCCATATTGGCGCTATCAGCATATTTCTAGGAACTTTGTTTATAAAACGTTCTACGTATATATCTGGCCGCATATTTTTAAGAAATTCAGCAACAGTAGCGACATAGCTATCTAAAGTATGAAGTTTTATAAAATCATTGTTCTGTTTATATAAATCTGCCAGCCTGCTTCCTTCAACAATCTGCAGATGATGCAGTTTTACGAATTTTGCCTTTGTGGAAGAAAGTATCGTCGCATACTGCTTTGCACAGTCTGCAGGCTCATCTGGCAAACCGAATATGAGATGGACAGAGCAATCGATGCCAGCGCCAGTAATCATGTTTATTGCCTTTAAAGCAGTCTGCACGTCATGACATCGATTTATAGCCTTTAAAGCATTATCGTCAAAGGCTTCAACACCTATTTCCACACGAACGTATAATTTCCTCTGAAAATCCTTTAACAGGTTTATTACATCTTCATTAATGCAATCCGGTCTTGTTGAAACAATAAGACCTTTAACAGCATCAAAAGCCAACACTTCAGAGTATTTGCCATTTAAGACATTTATTGGCGCATATGTTCCTGAATAAGTCTGGAAATAAGCAAAGAAAGTATCGCAGCCATATCTTTTAGAAAAGAATTCAATACCAGTCTCTAATTGTTTGGTAACAGATTTTTCGCCGTCGGTGTAAAAAGGTGTGAAAGCTTTGTTGTTGCAATAAAGGCAACCCAATGTAGAAAGCTTTCCATCACGGTTTGGGCAGGAAAATCCACCATCTACAGGAATTTTCTGCACACGTTTTCCAAACTTCTCTTTTGTCCATTCAGACGCTGATTTATAAATCTTTGCCATATCACAATTCTAACACTTAAAACAAAATAATAGAAGCCATCTGCCACGAAAACAACTCTTAGCTATTGGCTATTCCTAGAACGCAAAACTCACGGCCAATAGTCAACAGCTAAGAGCTACAAGCCTATTGAGACACACTTTTTACTTTATATATAAAAAATTTAAATATTCGTTAAAGAAAATACAACTTCTGCCGAAAATGGTGATGGATTTGTTTGCCTCCTTAATTTTCGGGCCGAGAATAAGCTTCTCGGCTTCTTTTGTTTTAGTCTGTTCGTATGTTATAATATATAAAGAGATTATTATTTTGGAGTTAATACCATGATGTATCCTTTTATGACCTTGGATGATGATACAGAAATCACTCATTCAGAAGAAAAAGAAGACGGTTCTGTAAAAGTATATATTGAAACTCCTGATGAAAAAGACGGCTTTCATAATGCAACTTGCTGGCTGCCATCATATCGCTGGGAAAATATTTTCGGTTACTCCGATGAAAAAATTATAGAACTAAAAGAACTAATCAAAGCCAATGCCCATCTAATCATAGAATTTTCTAGAGAAGGCGGTTTTGAACATGCCGCGAATATTTAAATTACTAGAAGCAAATAGTAATACTATTATATCCAAATGGATAGAGCATTTCGGCTCAATAACATATTATTGCTAACTATTTTATTGCCAATACGCAAATCCAGTCAGTGCCTTCTTTGGTTAAAATCTGATATTTTGAAAAACCGGCTTTATCATAAAAATTCTGATATTCTGCGTAGCTTGGATTAAAAATTCCTTTTCTTTTCAAAACATCGCGTGTTGTCTGAGAAAGACCTTCATGATCATATGCTTCAGAAGCTAGCAAAAAAACAGAGCCTTTTTTCATGACTCTTTTTATTTCTTTAAGTGTTTTAATATGATCTGCCCAAAAATATATGGTTTCAAAGCTGGTAACCAGGTCAAAATGATTATCCTCAAAAGGAATATTATCGATTGAAGCCTTCAGAATATTCATTTTTCCAGATGCAATATCATCTTTATTTGTTTCAGATGACTTAGCTACAGAAACATCTGAAAAATCCAAGCCAAAAAGCTTAGAATTAGCGGATTCAGCAGATAATCTCTTTAATGTTAAACCGCCGCCACAGCCAAGATCAATGATATTACCAGAAGCGGGTATTTTAATCTGTTCCAGTGCCCAGCCGGTAAAATCATAATGGCTTATATTCATTCGTTCAAGAATGGCTTCACCAGATTCTCCCTGAGGATTTCCAGGGTTTCCTGCTTCTGACAGGGTCATTCTTTCTAACGACAATTTTTCCGGTCTAAGATTTTTCATATATTTATCCAAATATTATTAAAATTAGAAAGAGCACACAGAATCCCATCTGGCGAGGTCCATGCGGACATAACCGACAGTATTATCATCAACCTTGATTTTGAACCAGCCATCTTCGAAACCTAAGCACTGATAGGTTTCTGGCATCATCCCTTCTTCATTCTTTATTTTGGCAACAACGTTACTATCAGTAGTTGGTTTTTCACGGACATTTACAACACCATCTGCAGTCAGGTAAACAATGCCCTGCCCCTTTTCTGCACAGAACATTTCGACATGATGTCCCATCTTGGGTATATCATAGGAGTCTTGAAAATCAACAGAATATTTGTCTTTTGTTTCGCCTATGTATCTTCCAACAGCCTTGCCATCAGCGTCACATACGACAATACCGTTTATTGGATTGCCAGTAGCCTGTGCAAAAGCAATAGAACATAGGAATAATGCAAATATAACAAATAAAGTCCTTTTCATAGTTATTCTCCAATAGAAACAGAATAATATGATTATATAGCAAAAATCACAATATGCGCTACAAACAAAATATAAAAAAGCGGGCTACTGGGTTTAGTAGTCCGCTTTTTAGGTTGAACGGTTTTTCCGTTCGCCCTCTCCTCTTCATGCTCACCGTTTTATGGGGTTTTGCTAATCATCGGAGAGAATTTTCGCTTTTGCAAAGGCAGTTATTTCTTTACTACAGAAGCGACATCAGCTGATTTTATTGTTTGCTGTTCGCCTGTTTCAAGGTTTTTCAATGAAACTGACTCGCTAGCTGCTTCGTTTGCGCCTAATATTGCTACAAATCGAGCGCCTACGGTCTCTGCGTAAGAAATCTGTTTCCCGATTTTTGGTGTTTCTGGGAAGATTTCTACCTTAACTCCGCCGCTTCTCATTGCTTTTGCTGCTTTGATTACTGCGGCATCGTCCACATCAGCGAAGTGACAGAGCATTACATCCGGTCCTGATGCTAGTTTTCCGAATAAGCCTTTTTCTTCGAGAATCAGAACTAAGCGTTCGAAGCCTATTGAGAACCCGACAGCAGGAATTTCACTCCCCTTGAACATTCCGATCAAACCATCGTAACGGCCGCCTCCGCCAAGGCTTCCGCCAAAATCGGATGAACGGATTTCAAAGATTGGACCAGTATAATAACCGAGTCCACGAGCAAGAGTGGCATCAATGCTGTATCTGCCGGCTGCTGGAGATTCGTCTAGCAGTTTACAGAGGTTTTCAAGTTCACCAATAGCCTTTTCGGCTTCTTCCGAACCTGTCAGAGCAGCTTTCAGACGACTAAGCTCAGAAACTTCATCATTGCCTTCAGGTCTTCTGATGAGTTCAACCAGCTTTGCAATCTGCTCTGCATTTATTCCGCGTTCAACAAGCTCTTTTTCGACACCTTCCATGCCTATTTTGTCAAGCTTGTCTACAGCCACAAGTGTTGTTGCTTCATTATCAAGGCTTATGCCAGCTGCTTTAATCAATGCTTTGAGCAACTGTCTGTGATTGACATGAATGCTGAAATTTGTAAAACCGAGAGTCAGAAGAACCTCAGATACTGCTGAGCAGACTTCTGCTTCTGCAACGAGTGATTTGGTTCCTGTGATATCGACATCACACTGTAAGAATTCACGGAACCTGCCCTTGCCCGGTCGATCAGCCCTCCAGACAGGCTGTATCTGGTATCTTTTGAAGAATTTTGGTAAATCAGTGTTATTTGCTACAACTCTGGCCAATGGAACGGTCAAATCATAGCGCAAACCTAAGTCACCTAAATCCTTTTCCGTGATGGTTTCTGCTTCCAAAGCTCTTGCTAGCTTGTCGCGACGGTGAAGAATGCGGAACAGAAGCTGATCACCTTCATCACCATATTTTCCCATCAAGGTACTAAGATTTTCAATAGATGGGGTCTCTACTGGAACAAAACCATATTTTTCATAAATGTTTTGTATAGTGCTAATGACATAACGTCTTCTGACCAATTCATTTGGCAGAAAATCGCGCATTCCACTAGGCGGTTTGGTTGACATTCCCATAATAATCAGCGACCTCTCACTAAGCTTACGCCTGCAGTTCTGCGAAACCCTGTATTGAATGGGGATACAGAACGAAGGACTTCTACAGCATCATGGTGTCCATCAAGACCGATGTAAAGCTGATTTTTTATTGTGTTCATTGTTTCCGCTCCTAAGTTAAGACCTGTGTTAGCTATCGGAAGTACTTCATGTTTTCTTTACAAAAAAAAAGAACAAAATTATTAATTATTTATATATAAAAAAAGCGGGCCTGCAGCCCGCTTTTTACTTCCTTATATTAGACCTTTATTTCTTCACAGAAACTTCAGGCAATGATTTGATATATAAATCGCGCTGTGGGAAAGGAATTTCGATATTGTTTTCCTTGAATTTCCTGTCTACTTCATACATCAAGTCATCCTGAGTACTCCAATGATTATTTATATCGGCTACCCAGCAACGAAGTTCGAAGTTCAATGAACTATCACCGAATTCAGTAAATACAACGGCTGGAGCAGGATCTTTAAGAACATTCTTATGAGCATTGGCAATATCAAGAAGAATCTGTTTAACCATCTTAGGATCAGTTCCGTAAGCAACTCCGACATTAACGGAAAAACGTGTTCTCCTATTAGTCATAGTCCAGTTGTTAACAGTGCTAGCTACAAGGTCGCTATTCGGAACAATCATTTCAGCATTAGCAAAGGTTTGAATTACAGTCGCGCGCAAGCCAAGATGCTTAACGGTTCCCCAGGTTCCGCCAACAACAACAATATCTCCAACTTTGATTGAGCGTTCAAAAAGAAGTATCAAACCGCTGGCGAAATTGTTAACTATGTTCTGCAAACCGAAACCGATACCAACACCCAAGGCACCGATTATTACCGTTAAGCTCTGGAAACTGATTCCCATAATACACATTGCAATTGCTATGGCCAGACAAATGAATGAATAATAAATCAGGCGGTTTATAGAGATACCAACACCTGGTTCAATGTTTTTCTTGGGATAATATTCTGTTTCAAGAGTTGTTCTAACAGTCCAGGAGGTGCATATAATGAGATAGAAAATCAGAATTGCCCAAATAATAGTGCCTACAGTTACCTTTGTATCCTGAATTGTAAATCCAAGAGCCATTATGGAAGAAGTTGCATGCCATGTGTTGTCAAAGAATCCCCATGTAGCCATCATTGCAGCAAAGGCAAGGAAAACGACAACCACGGTCACAAACCAATTACATCTACGAACAATAGCGTCATTATGGAGGCTGATAACCTTTGAATGTCTGCAAACAACGTCGCTTTTTAATACCAATGCAATACAGCCCTTTGCTACTTCCCAAATCAGCATAGCAAAGACACCGATAATAACACTCTTAAGTGCAATATCAAAAATATGATTGGAAAGTGCTGAATAGCCACTGACCTGACATATGAAAGAAGCCAGGAACATGATTCCCAAAAGCTTACTCAGTATTCTTTTTCTGAATGGAAGCAAAGAAGGCTTTTCTTCACCTTCATTAGGGTCAGTATAGTCAGCTTTAAAGAAATATATGCAACCGATTAAACTGGCAGAAGCAACAAACAATCTAAGGAACGGCCCCGGAAGGTTTATTGCATTGCAAACCTTTGCCAAAACAAATAATACAAATATCAGTGCAACGTTGGTTTTTTCTCTTTTTGTATCGAATTTACCACAAATAATAACCGCTGCTGCAATTCCCAGGATCAGATTATAGATAAGCTTAATTACTGCCGGACAACTGTCCAAGAAGAACATACCTATTAAAGTACCAAGGAATAAACCAGAAGCAATATAATTTTTATGCAGGAATTCAAGGCCAAGCTCTTTAATTCTATCGTTATTTACCGTTTTAAAATACCAGCCAATGAATACAGCCAAAACTAATTGAAGAATAAATACCCAGCCATTTGCAGCCCAAAAATCGTTTTCAACGTTTTCGAGCATTGCTATGCCTGTAAACAATTCACTATTAACGTTTTCATTAAAATCTCTTAAGAATTTGCCACTGAACATAGCATGTGCAGATTTCTTAAAAAGTCTGCTACGCAATTTTTCAATACTGGCATCAAGTTCAGCAGTAAGAGTTTCTGCTTCTTTCTTTGTTTCATCCAGTTTTTGCTTAAAAGCAAGAGCTGATGCATCAACACCTACAAAGCGGCTAATGGAATTGTCTATTATTTTTTCTGCATCATTGAATATATCTTTAGCTGTTTTATTATCATCAAAGGTTTTCTGCTTCTGAAGCTGCTGCCAAATACCTTTTTTACTTTCCCAATCCTTTTTACTGGCTTCAATATTTTTTAATTGTTCAACAACGGATGTTTCAATTGTTCCCAAACCAGCAGCAACAATACGTATTTTTCCGCGAAGAGCAACCAGGCTTTCTACATCAATAATTTCATTATTATATTCAGAATAGGTTTGTTTATGTTTTTTGAGAGAATCTCTTAAAGCCTGAAAATCCTCTTCAAAAGAAGAAACATCAGATAAGCTGTTAAGCTTGCTTTCTAATTTTTTTCCTTCTTCATCTAATTCATTAGACTTCTGATAAAGTTCGGAAATATTATCTATTGCTACAGCAACTGCAGTATCCGAAGCTTGTGCATTTTCCTGGGCTATCAGACTATTTGAACTAGTAAAAAATAGAAATAGGAATAGAATTCCAACCAAAAACATATTTCTTTTTAGCATTTGTTCACCTCTTTATATTTTCAGAGGCATTATAGCACAAATCAGTTACTACTTAAAATCAGCAACAACAATCTCTGGTATATTAAAAAATCTAACCTTCAGATGGCTTGTTCCAACCCCACTTGATACAAACATCTTTTTCGAATTTTCCTCGTAAAAGCCTTTTGCAAAAGCTCCTACCAAATGCCCTGGTCTTGCTAACGGACCATAAAACGGTATTGCTACCTGACCGCCATGAGTATGACCTGCAAATATATAATTAACATTATCTGGAATCTGCGGGAATAAGTCTGGAGAGTGAGTAAAAGCTATTATTGGTTTCTCAGCCCCCTTAAAAGCCTGGTCTATACGATGCTGAGCACAACAATAATCACCTATGCCAACTATACAAATCTCTTTATCATTGATTTTCTGTTTTTTATTAGCATTCTGCAAGGGTGTTATGCTCGTTCCCTTCAAAGCATTCATTATTGCCTGAGAAATCTTTCTTGAGCTATCGTGATTACCTAGAACCATAAAAATGCCGTATTTAGCTTTTAATCCAGAAAGATAGCTAATAATTTTCTCTGGCTCCATAGTCTTATTCTTATAAATCTCTGCTACGACATAATCACCACCAAGAAGGATAATATCGGGATTCTGAGAATTAATTTTTCTAACTAGCCTTTCCAAAAATGCCCCGTCATCTTGACATGCATGTATATCAGAGACATAAACAATCCTTAGTCCAGATAATTGAGAATCTTTTACTGCAATATCTCTTACCAAAAGTAAATTGGGCTCAATATAGAAAGCCCATACAAGTATGAATGCAGCGAACAAAACAATAACTGCTATCGCAATTGCTATTCTCTTTAAAACTTTTTTCATAAGAATATAGTCTATCACAAAAAGCTTAGAAAGACTTACCAAAAATTCTTAAAGAATACATACCCAATCTGCCGATAAAATCATTATGAACAAAAAAATGGCATATACTCTGTCTGCCCTTGCGGCAGCCACAATACTCAGCGGCTTTACCTCTGAGGGTACTTTCCCTGCCCCAGTAGAAAAACCGGCTGCTGCTGTATATGTCAATGTTTCTTCTTCAGGAATATTCAACGATGCAGAAGAAAGTCAGGAAGCCTGCGAAGAAATAGCAAACACAGTAGAAAATCTTTGCATAAAAAGAAATACTGCACAACCAGACTCAGATACCTCTGAAAATTATAAGAATCTCAGTATTAAATTTCTTCAGGATAGCATTATAAAAGGCTTTTTAAAGATAGAGGAATTCTACTTTTACTACAAGAATGCTGAAGAATACGCTCTTATTGCCAATGGTGACTTCAATATGGATACCATAGCCACCAAAACAGGTGCCAATATGGTATTTGATAGTGATAACCGCCTAAGCAAGGTTTCTGTTGCCATAAACACAAGCAGTGTAAACAGTCAGAAAATGTTCCTGCAAGCCAATTCTCACATTTTAATAATCAGCCCAGAAAAAATAGCTGATGAGATAATGGCAAGCATTGAAGAAAACCAAAATAAGCTTGGTGAAGACTTCAAAACCTTTTCTCAGATGCTAAGGCTCAAACCGGCTATCAGTGCAGAAATCAATCTGGAAAAGCTTCTTGAAAACTATAAGGAAGGTAGTCTTCCAAAATCTGTCGCAGCAACAAGACTAATCAGGTTCCTGGTTGCCACTCGCCAAAATAAGCTTCAGATTAGTATCCCAGAAGAAGAAGACAGATTAAGATTAAAAGAAGAATTGTTAAAGCAAACTGATGCTTTAAATGCTATTTTCGACAATAAAACAGATTATAAGCTTGCCGACGGTAAAACCAGTATATTTATGGAAACCGCCCCGAACGAGGAACAGGTTCAAGCAATCAGCCGAAAAGCAATGGCTTTTATGCTGCATTTCTTTATTAAAAACATACCTTCTTCAGACCAGCAGAAAAAAGATTCTGAAGCTCGTCTGTAAAAGAATTATCTTCTTTATGGATTGTTATAGGCGTCAATTCATCACAAGCACCACCATAGAATTTCTCGCCTTCAATCATAACCAGATGAGGTTTTTCGTTTTCTTTAGGAATTAAAAACTGTTTTCTCTTAATGCCGAAATTAGATTTTATCAGGTATTTACAGACCTCATCGTTTCTTTCTGTTGGAATAATTACACAAAACCTGCCACCATAAGAAAGCATATAAGAAGCTGTTTCAACAAAGTTTTCTACAGTGCCATTCAATTCATGTCTTGCTGCTGCTCTTGTGGACTTCGGAGAAATCCTGCCACAGCCCACTTTAAAATATGGAGGATTTGAAACCACCAAGTCATATGATTCTGGCAAAATTCTTGAAGGTATTTCTCTGATATCCATTTCTTCAAAGCACATATTGTCAAACTGGTTATTCATTTCAAGATTTCGCTTAGCAAGATCTGAAAATTCCTTCTGTAACTCAAAACCAGTAACTTGTAATTCATTATTTCTAAATTTGATAAGAAAAGACAATATTCCGCTCCCTGAACCCAAATCAGCTGCGGTTATCATTTCTGGGGTAAATTGAACAAAATTAGCCAGCAGAAGAGTATCTATGGAAAATGCAGTTCCATCAATCTTCTGAATCAGGCTGAAATCAGTCCCTGGAATAGTATCTAATCGTTCGTCTATATCTACAAATGTTTCTGCCATAAAATTAATTATAGTATTTTTTTATACTTTCAATAAAGTCTTCCGGAAGTCCCAAAATAGTTGCAATTTTTAATGCTTCACGTGGAACTTCGCTATTCATCGTGCTCTCAACAAGACGATAATCCATAAAATCTGATAAATTATCGGTACAAGACGAGTCGCTTTTTAAACTTCTGTCTAAAATACTTTTCAGCCCTAATACTTGGTAATAAGCCGCATTTGCCGTACATATTCCATCGTAATGGGTGGCTAAAATTGCAAAAGAATTCGATTTTTGTAATCTATCACAAAGCGCTTTTACAAAACGACTTCCTTCATACGGATTAGTAGTCCTACCAAATTCATCGCATATAACAATGCCATTACTAGATTTTATTTTATCTAATACTACACCTAATCTTTTAATATCAGCGCCAAAACTGCTGAGACCAGCATTAGCATCCTGATTATCACCAGAAATAACTTCAATAAAATCAGGTATTTTCATTGCAATTCTCTGAGCAAAAGGTAGAAAACCATATCTTACTAGTTCAGTGTTGAAAGCAATAGTAGAGAGAGCAACAGATTTACCACCCATATTTGCACCAGTAAGAATAGTAACGCCCTTCTGAACTTTAATATTCACTGGAGTAAATAGTTTTCCTTTTTTATTCAGAAGTTCTGCCAATTCTGGTTCTATTGCATTTTCAACCACAATACTCTTTATTGAATCGCTATCAAAAATTTCTACATTACCACAACCAAACTCTAAGGCCATTTGAGCCTTAGCTAACAGTAGTTCCAATTTTCCGACATTTTCAGCACAGAATTCCAAACAAGGCAGGTATTCCTTCAGTTTTTCGCTCAGCATCCTTCTGACATTTAATTCCTCGTCAGATTCATCATTCACAATATTGGCCCTAATGGCCCTAAGACGAGATTTTTCATCACCATTCATAGTTGCCAATATTTGTGCTTCAATAAGCTTTTTCTGTTCTCTGATGTTTTTTAATTTTTCAGACCAGGCTTCATGAATATAAAAGCTTCCCGTAATTAAAGAATCAGGATTTAATAATTTTATTACCGGCTCTATTTTTATATTCGCAAAAAGCCTAGATTCGATATTTTCTTTATGACATAATTTAATAATATCGGAAATAATAATGGCAAAATTCTTAATTTCAAATAACTCTGTTTCCCCAAGAACCATGCTGTTTCGAAGATTATTCAGGGTTCCGCTTATATTGCGAAGTCCCATAAATAATCTATGAAATTCATTGAATAATCCAGCATTTTCCTTGAGAGCACCAATAGTGCTGAACAAGCGTTCAAAAAAAGCATTGGCTTCTGATTCCTGCCCATTTTTATACGGGGGCATTTCAGACAAAGCCTTTTGCCCGTAAGCGGATTCTATTTTAAGATTATTCTTTACCCACTTTAAGCTAAAATTTGCCATTATTATTGCCAAATAATACTTTAAAAGTTACCAGCCATCTACGAATCTAGCTGCAACACCCTGCCAGGCTTCATCTGTCTGATTTTCAGCATATGCCTTCAATGCGCCAGCCAGCTTTAATTTCCATTCTTCAGACGGAATAGATGTAAAAGACCAGGCTACAGGTTCAATTCCCTTAGCAGTATAAATAGCATTCTGCTGAACAAAAATATTTTCGGAATAAGCAGCATTTTTGAATGGAATAGAAAATCCCATATCTTTTGCCATGATTTCTGTTCCTTCTTTAGAGGTTACGCACCAATAAAGGAAATCAAGAGTATCTCTAATACTTTTTGCTGAAGCCTTTTTGTTAACGGCCCAATAGTTTTCTGTGCCTGTGCAGAGTCCTTGATTTTCTTCACCTTCTACACCGCAATAAATAGGAATCATAGCCAACTGATACTTATTGAAACCATAATTTGGTTTTGTCAGTTCAACAAATTCCCAGGAACCATTCTGATAAAAGACAGCACTGCTAGAAAGGAATTCTTTTCTGGCATCTTCAATGCTTTTATAACCAACCATAGCAGGACTGCAGGTGCTATTATTCAAATACAAATCCCAAACAGCTTTGAATCTATCAAGATACTTACCAGACATTTTATTATCTGATTTATTGAGCTGTTCAAAATAAATTGGCATATTAGCTAAGTGAGTCTTGAAACGCCAATCAGATGTTTTATCCATGCCTGCAGAACAGAAAGCCGAGAAACCTAATTCCTTTTTTCTTGCAGTAATATCTTCTGCTATTCTTTTCAAATCCTGAAAATTGTTGATGTCATCAATATCATAACCAGCTTTTTCAAGTAATTCACGATTTACAATAAGACCGTATGATTCTACTGCGTAAGCAATACCGCGAACCTTGCCGTAAGAATCTCTTATAGCATAAGCATCATTGATAAGTTCTTTATACAAATCTGAATTGCCAAGATCAAAGCAATGGTCAGACATTTGTCTTAAGGAACGAGCATTTTGGATTTGAAATAAAGTAATATCATTGGACTCTGCCAATTTTTCAGCCAAAACCTTTTGATACTGGCTATTAGCAACAGTTTCTATCTTTACTTTAATCCCAGTCTTTTCAGTATAAAGCTTGGCCAGATTCTGCCATGCCTTATCTGATTCAGGCTTAAAATTCAAATAATACACAGAATAACTGTTATTGTTTGAATTACAATAACCAATGTTAGCCAAAACAGCTACGAAAAATAAAACAATCAGCAAAAAACGACAAAATCTGTTAGTCATAAATAGTTCCTCGAATTAGGATTGAACTATTTTACCACAAAATCTATGGGGCACAAAATTCTAAATTTATTACAGCAGGACTTATATTATCCTTTTACAGAGCCTGCAAGAACTCCTTTAACAATATGCTTCTGACCGATTAAATAAATTATTATTACCGGCAATATTGTTAAAACAACACAAGCCATCATTGGCCCCATTTCAACCCTGCCATAACTGCCCCTGAAATATTGAATAAGCATAGGTATAGTGCGATATTGCTTTATATCAAGAACAAGTGTTGGAAGCAGATAATCGTTCCAAATCCACATTGTTTCAAGAATACCAACAGATATCATAGACGGTCTTAAAACAGGAAAAACCACCTTAAAAAAGGTTTGCAAAGGATTACAACCATCAAGCATAGCAGCCTCTTCCATTTCTATCGGAACAGACTTCATGAATCCGGCAAACATGAAAACAGCCAGCCCAGCCCCGAATCCAAGATAAATAAAGCAAATCGAATAAGGCGAATTAAATCTTAAAGCACCAATATGAAATCGGTCTGCAGTCTGAGAAAGCGTAAACATGACGAGCTGGAATGGTGCAACCATGGAAAAGGCACACATTCCATACATCAGTTTTGAAAGCCAACTATTAACACGGCTGATATACCACGCGCACATCGAACAACAAACAAGTATCAATATAACAGATGTTACCGTAATTACCACACTGTAGAACAAGCTCCACAAAAAGCCCTGAGCACCGATTGCATCAATATAGTTTTTAAAACCGTTAAAAGCCTCGCCTGTCGGCAATTCAAATATTGTGGAAGTGCTTATTGCAGATTCATTTTTAAAGCTATTAAGAACAACCATCAGCACAGGATACATATAAAAAGCAGATATAATAGAAAATAACACAGTCAATATAAGATTCGTATTCAGCTTTTTCATGCCTGCAGCTCCTTAGAATGTGTCTTTTTAAGTTGAACAAGTGCAATGGCAACAACAATCAGGAAAAATATAACTGCTTTCGCCTGCCCAATTCCCATCCATTGCAGTCCACATCTTGAATAAAAAGTAGAATAAATGTTCATTGCCAGCATTTCTGTGGCATGAGCAGGTTCCCCGGCTGTCAGTGATAGATTCTGGTCGAAAAGCTTAAATGCACTCGTTATAGACAAAAACAAGCATATCGTTATAGATGGCATCAACATTGGCAATTTCACATAAATCAAAGTCTGCCATGGAGTTGTCCCATCTATTTTTGCGGCCTCTATGACAGCATCAGGAATATTCTGAATTCCAGCAATATAAATAATCATCATGTATCCAATCTGCTGCCAGCAGGAAAGTATGATGAGCCCCCAGAAGCCTGCCTGAGTATTTAAAGCCAGTAACGGCTGACCAATCTTATAAAGAACACAGTTAATCAGAATCTGCCAGATATACCCCAGAACGATTCCACCAATCAGGTTTGGAAGGAAGAAAACTGTTCGGAATATATTTGTTCCTTTCATTGTTCCAGTCAAAGCAAAAGCTATAGCCAGAGCGCACACATTAATCAGCAATGTTGCAACAACGGCAAAAGCAGCAGTAAAAACAAAAGAATGCCAAAAAGAAACGTCTTTTAAGGCAGCAATATAGTTTGATATTCCAACCCATCTGGCATCTGCCACAGTAGTGAATTCACAGAAAGACAAATACACTCCCTCGCAGAACGGAATAATAAAGCCTATTAAAAAGGCGCAAAGAGTCGGTAATACAAATAATGGGAACCATTTTTTCAGTGCTTTTTCCATAGTTTAACGTCCATTAATTAACTTATATTCTGCTTCCCATTTATCAACAAAAGCAGCTTCTACAAATTTCCAGTTTTCTTCGGTCTGATTATCACCATATCTTACCAATGCTGATGTCAGGTTATTTTTCCATTCTTCAGAAGGAATAGTGCAAAAGCTCCAGGAAACTGGTATTTTGCCATCTGCCACATATTGGTTAGCTTGCTGAACAAAGATATTATCAGATTTAACAGCCTTTTTGAAAGGAATAACAAATCCCATTCGGTCTGCCATGAACTTAGTTCCTTCATCAGAAGTCACACACCAGTAAATAAAATCCAGAGTCGCTTTAATATCTGCTTTTGAAGCTCTGGAATTAACACACCAGTAATTTTCTGTGCCTGTGCACAGCCCCTGATTCTGTTCTTCAGGAGCGCCAATGTAAATAGGCAACATCACAATTTCATCACTGTTAAAAGCCTTAGAATCAATAAGATTTGCACATTCCCAGGAGCCATTCTGGAAAAATACAGCTTTACCGCCTAAGAATTCATTTCTGGCATCGTCGCAGGTTTTTGCAGAAATATCCTTGGAACTACAGGTGCCATTGTTAATATATAAGTCAAAAATGTTTTTATAATTTTTGATATATTTGCCATCTATTTTGTCTGAAATAGAAATATTTTTGTCTTTATATTCGTAATATATGGGAAGATTCGTTAAATGCGTAACAAATCGCCAATTAGAAGATTTATCCATACCAGTGGAACAGAAAGCAGCAAAGCCTAATTCATTATTTCTTTTTGTAATATCCTCAGAAATACGCTTCAAATCATCAAAAGAATTAATATCGTTTCTACTATATCCAGCTTTTTCCAATAGTTTCAAATTAGCTATCAAGCCATACGACTCAACAGTATAGGCTATGGCACAAAGCTTATTATCAGATGATTTCAGAGTATAAGCATCACTGGTCAGTTCTTTAAAAATATCACTTTCAGATAAATCGATACAAAAATCCTCTCTACCGTTTAAGGATGCCGGATCCTGAACCTGAAACAAGGTTGGCGCATCCAGTTTGCTCAGTTCTGCAGCTAAAGTTGTTCGATATTGCCCTGAAGCTGCTGTTACAACAGTCACAGGAACTCCTGTTTTCCCTGTGTATATTCTGGTCAGTTCCTGCCAGGCTCCATCCTGCTCTGGCTTAAAATTCAAATAATACACACTTCCCTTTATCGATTCTGCATTAGTGTTTAAAAAACCGATATTTCCAGTTGCAATACCGATTATTACTAATACAACCAAAATTCCTGAGATAATTTTTCCAGCCATATTTGCTTACCCTACTTTCAAGTCCACAATTATAACAAATTTTTGTTTAAAAAGTTAGTATAGGGCTGTATAATATAATTTGTGAGTAGTATATCTTGACCAAGGAAATATTGATGAACAGCAAGCTTAACTTAGATTTTGGCGTAGTCGAAAAAGCTAGAAAATATGCTCATGACATCGCCGCAGATACCCAGCGCTTTATTGAAAAACACACAACTGTTACAACAGAACGTACCTGTGCCAGACTTTTGGGCATTGATGGTATTAACGAAAATGGTGTTCCATTACCGAATGTTCTTGTTGATAACCTGACAGCCAATAACGGATTATCTTTAGGCTTGTCCGTATATCTTGGCAATGCAATGATTCAGACAGGTAAGAATCCACAACAGATTGCTGAAGCTGTAGCTGCCGGAGAATTAGATATAACCAAGCTTCCGATGGCTGATATGTTTGAAATAAAAGCCAAAATAGACGAAATTGCTTCCAAGACTATTGAAAGAATTAGAAATAATCGTAAAAACCGCAATAAGTATCTTGAAAAATACGGTGATAAAAAAGGACCTTATCTCTATGTCATCGTAGCAACAGGAAACATTTATGAAGATATCACTCAAGCTAAGGCTGCTGCCAAACAAGGCGCTGATATTATTGCTGTTATCAGAACCACTGGTCAGAGTCTCTTAGATTATGTTCCATACGGTGCAACCACTGAAGGCTTTGGCGGAACCTATGCAACTCAGGAAAACTTCCGTTTAATGCGCGCTGCGTTAGATGAAGTCGGCGAAGAACTCGGCCGCTACATAAGATTATGCAATTATTGTTCTGGCCTGTGTATGCCGGAAATAGCCGCAATGGGAGCCTTAGAACGTCTGGACGTAATGCTGAATGACGCTCTTTATGGTATTCTATTCCGTGATATAAATATGCAACGCACACTGATTGATCAGTATTTTTCACGCATCATCAATGGTTTTGCCGGGGTAATCATCAATACTGGTGAAGACAACTACCTTACAACAGCAGACGCAGTTGAAGAAGCTCACACAGTATTAGCCTCGCAGTTCATCAACGAACAGTTTGCATTAATTTCCGGAATCCCAGAAGAACAGATGGGCTTAGGTCATGCATTTGAAATAGATCCAAGCCTTAAAAACGGATTCCTTTACGAATTGGCTCAAGCCCAGATGGCCAGAGAAATATTCCCGAAAGCTCCTTTAAAATACATGCCTCCAACCAAATTCATGACAGGCAATGTTTTCAGAGGTCATGTCCAGGACGCTCTGTTCAATATGGTTACCATTCTAACCAACCAGAAGCTACACCTGTTGGGAATGATGACTGAAGCCATTCATACTCCGCTCATGTCTGACCGTGCTCTTTCAATAGAAAATGCCAGCTATATTTTCAATACCATGGCTGATCTTGGTAATGAAATCGAATTCAAGAAAGACGGCATCATGGCCAAACGTGCAAATGAAGTTCTTAACAAAGCCTGCAATATGCTGGCTCAGATAAAAGAAGAAGGTCTGTTTAAAACACTTGAACAAGGCAAATTTGCTGGAGTAAAACGTCCAATAAATGGCGGCAAGGGCCTTAATGGTGTTACAGAAAAGCATAAGGATTATTACAATCCATTCATAGAAATGATGCTGAAGGGAGAAAGAGCATGAGCAGTGGACTTTACTCAACCAAAGCCAAAGATTTTACCCAGAAGCTTGATCTTACCAAATTAAAGCCATACGGCGATACAATGAATGACGGTAAGACTCAGGTAAGCTTTACTCTCCCTGTTCCAGATAACGACCAATCGTTAGAGGCTGCAAAGCAATTAGCCCAGAAAATGGGTCTGGACGATGTTCAGGTTTGCTTTCATCAGGCCTTGGACAAAAATTTTACATTTTATGTAGCCTACGGTAACCTCACTCATACTGTTGATATTACTGCAATCAAAGTCAGCACTATTGAGTCTGAAGTTCTTGATATGCATTCAATAGACGAATTCATAAAAGAAAAGATAGGTCGCAATCTTGTTGTCCTTGGAGCAAGCACCGGCACAGACGCCCACACAGTTGGTATAGATGCCATCATGAATATGAAAGGTTACGCTGGTCACTACGGCCTGGAACGCTATCAAATGATTGACGCCTATAATATGGGCAGCCAGGTTACAAATGAAGAATTCATCAAAAAGGCAGTAGAAATGAAAGCCGATGTCTTATTGGTTTCTCAGACAGTAACCCAGAAGGACATTCATATAACCAACATGGTTGACCTTGTAGAACAGCTTGAAGCAGCAAATCTCAGAGACAAGGTTATATTGATAGCCGGCGGTCCAAGAATAACAAATGACCTGGCGAAGGAGCTTGGCTATGATGCTGGCTTTGGCCCAGGAAAATATTCTGAAGATGTTGCCTCATTCTTTATAGACGAATTTGTAAAAAGAAAAATGAAGTGAGAGTATCAGATTCAAAATGGATAAAATAGATTTTATAAAGCAATTCATAAAGCATCCTACAAGTGTTGGCGCCATTGCTCCGAGCACAGAAGAGCTTGCAGAACAAATGATTGCACCGATAAAGCTAGATAAAATAAAGACTATTGTTGAATATGGTGCAGGCACTGGTGTGTTTACAAAATATGTCGCAGACCGTATAAACCAGAAGAAAACCCTATTTTTTAGTTTTGAAATAGATGAAAAGCTTCATGAAATATCTAGTCAGAAAGTTCCTGAAATAGAAATATTAAAGGATTCCGCTTCCAACGTCTGCAAGCATCTAAGGCGACGTGGCAAAAAGCATACTGACGCTATTATCAGCGGACTACCCTGGGCTGTATTTCCCAACGACCTTCAGGATGAGATTTTAGATGCTACGTTAAGAGCTCTGAAACCAGGTGGTATATTTACAACCTTCACCTACATCCACAGTCTGTATTTGCCTGCAGCCTGCCGAATACGTTCCAAGCTAAAAAAGAATTTTACAGAAGTTTCAATGAGTCCGATAGTGTGGGCAAATATGCCACCAGCAATAGTTTATTGGTGTAAAAAATAATATGAGATTAAAATTATTTGTATTAACTCTTATATCCTTGCTTTTGGGTATTTCTAGCGTATGTGAAGCAGCTACTAGATATCACTTTGGCGACATAAAACATGTAGAAGTAACCATTGCCCCAGAATCAAATGAAATCGTAGCAGGTTCTATAGCCACATTTACCATTACCCTAAAAAATAAAAGTAGAGATAACATTCAGATAAATTATCCTACAGGCCAGCAATGGGACTTAGTCATTTATGACACTCAAAGGCAGATTTTCAGATGGTCCAATGGATTCACCTGGCATGCTTCGCCACACTACATTCCACTCAAACCAGGCGAAGAAAGAAGCGAAAAGCTGAGCTGGGTCTCTGTAAACAAATGGGGACAGCCATTACTTCAGGGAACTTACAGATGCGTAGGTGTAGTAACTAGTGCGCCTACCAGATTAGTTTCAAAAGAAGTTAAATTTAGACTGACACCACCTTCTGTAGTAGCCAAAGAAACGATTAGAACGAACCTGAACCAGTGTTTTGAAATAGAATTACCCCGTTTTTCTGGCAAAACAGAACTTGTTTGGACAGTAGTCTATAAAAATAACGATAACCGTATTGATGAAAGAATCCGCCATGTAAAACAGAATACCATTCTAATAAGCTTTATGCCGAAGAGACTTGGTCATGTTGAATTTGATTTATATGCATATCCTGAAGGCCTGAACAAGAACGTCTCCCTAGAACGCCGTTCATACAGAATAGAAGTCGAGTAATCTACCGGAGGAAATTATGTCTAATAACCCAAACGACAAAAATTCAGTTGAAAATCTATTGATACAGAAAAAGCTTATATCATCCGAACAGCTTGAAAAAGCCAAGAACATACAGTCTCAGACTCTCGAAAAGCTTGAAGATATAATTATTAGATTAGGTTTTGTATCTGAAAAGCAAATTCTCGACGTATGGGCTGAAATACTGAATTCCCAGGTAGTAGATTTAACCAATATTAAGGTCGATGCAAAGCTTTTATCATTAATTCCTGAAGCTAGCGCCAAGAAAAATAGAATGATTCCTTACCGTTTAGACGGAAAGAAGCTCACAATAGTAATGGCCGACCCGTTCGACATCATGGCTAAGGACTATATCGCTTTCATGACCCAGTGTGATATAGAAGTATTCATGGCTCCAAAGAACCAGATAGACCTGGCAATTCGCCAGCTTTATTCTTGGGAAGGCTTCTCTACAAGTGGAGACGAAACCCTTAAAGGCAGTGAAGACACAACTAAGCTGGAAGACATAGACAAAAAGGCATCAGAACAAGGTGCAGTGGTAAGATTTCTTGACGCAGTTTTCAAGCAGGCTATTTTAAAAAGAGCTTCGGATATTCACGTTGAACCAAGAGAAGAAATATTGCTCGTAAGATTCCGTATCGACGGTATACTGCATGATGCAATGACAGGTCCAAAGAACCTGCTAGCTCCATTAATCAGCCGTATCAAAATTCTTTCTCATCTTGATATAGCAGAACGCAGACTGCCACAGGATGGTCGTCTCAAGGTAAAAATGCAGGATACAGAAGTTGACTTCCGTGTCAGCACAGTTCCAAGCCTTTTAGGGGAAAAGGCTGTTCTCCGTCTCTTGCAGCGTGAATCTAAGTTTGACTTGGACAACATTGGTTTCTTCCCTGATGATTTAAACAGATTAAAATCAGCATTGGACGAACCTTACGGCCTTATTCTTGTAACAGGTCCTACTGGAGCCGGTAAGACAACAACACTTTTCGGTATGCTCAAGTATTTCAGCAGTAGTGAAATCAATATTTTCACTATTGAAAACCCTGTTGAATACAGAATCTCTGGTATCACTCAGGTCCAGATTAATGAAAAAATTGGATTAGACTTTGCAACAGGCTTAAGAACAGCACTTCGTCAAGACCCAGACGTTATTCTCGTAGGCGAAATCCGCGACCTTGAAACAGCAGACATAGCCTTCAGAGCCTCATTAACAGGTCATAAGGTTCTTTCAACAATTCATACCAATAATGCCCCTGCGACCATAAACAGACTTATCAACATGGGTGTTCCACCTTATCTGGTAACAGCAGCAGTAAGAGTCGTTATTTCCCAGAAACTTCTCCACAAGAACTGCCCATACTGTTCAACAGAATACAAGCCATCACAGAATATTATTCAGCGTCTTGGCATATCTCCTGCAAAAATCATTGGAACCAAATTCTACAAGGGCCAGGGTTGTAAGGAATGTAATAACACCGGTATTCATGGACGTCTTGGTGTATATGAAGTCATGGTTGTTACCAATTCCATTAAGAATGTTATTATGGAAGGTGGCACTGAAAATCAGATTAAGCGTGTTGCCCGCCTTGAAGGCATGAGAACAATGCGTGAAAGTGCTCTTCAGATGGCTCTAAAAGGCGAATCAACTCTTGAAGAAGTAATTTACGTAACTCCATCTGATGAAGAAGACAAGATTCTATCTGTTCCAGGCTTAGGCGCAGGTAATGTAAGCAGTGTAAACAACTTTATATTACCAGTCCAGATGCAACCCAACCAAGCTATGATTCAACCCAATAATCAGACAGCACAAATCCAGGGTCAGATTATGCCACAGCAGCCAACCGCAGAAGCAGCTACTTATCAGCAGCAGGGCTTGAACCTTGAAGACCCCGTTGTAAAAACACTCATAGCCTCAATAGAAAAGGATTTTCTATTCCTTAATGATGAAAAACTAGCAGAAAAGTTGCATATTCCTGTATTGCAGATAAAAGAGCTAATGCAGGCAAAGAATCTGGAAAGAGACTCTGAAAACTTCACAACCCATTTTGGAAATGAAGCCTCCAATTTCAATGAAGCAGATGTAACAGAAATCATCGAAATGATTAATCAGAAGGAAGGCGAAATTCCGGCCTTTGTTCTTGCTGATGAAAAAATGGGGCCAATGTGGGCAACCCAAGCAGTTAAGTTAGCTTTGGAAAAGCTTAAAAACAAGCTTTCTAAGCCAGAAGACCTGCCTGTAGAATTTGATGAAGCCTTTATCTATAATAACAATCTTGGCCAAATCTACGAATGGGCTCACCAAAGCCGATTTGCTCTAATCGAAATGGCAATGCCAGGCAAATTCAAAGCATGGCAGTTCAACGAAATAGAAAAATGGCTTGAAAGCAAAGATTTAAAGACCTGCGCAAGAGAAGGTTTAATGTGGCTTATGAACAGCAAACTTCAGTGCAGCCGTGGTGACCTACCAACCTTACTAAGCAAACAGGTTTTTGCTGAAAATGGGCTTGAAAAGCTTATAGAAAAATTCGATAATTCCTGCTTCAGACTTGTAGATCAGGTTTTCCCAGGAGTATTCAGGCAGTGGCAATTCACAGAAGAAGAGCAGCTCATCTGGTTCCAGGAAAATCGTATGCAGATTGCAGCAGACGCAACAAAATGGCTAATAGAAGATAGACTTGGAATACCATTCGAAGATATTGCAAAAAGAATATCTATCAGAGAATTCCATATGAATGGTCTATCTAAGCTGTTAGACCTTTTCAACCAAAACCTCTATCAGGTAATTGAAAATGCTTATCCAGGCCAGTTTAAGCCATGGCAATTCAATGAACAGAACGAAATCTGGAAATCAAGTGACGCATTAGAAATAGCACGTCAAGCCACACAGTGGTTAATAGAAGAAAAACTTCATATAACCAACGAAAAAGCTTTAAAGACCTTAACAAGACGCCATTTCATAAGTAATGGCCTTGGTCAGATGCTTGGTTCATTATTCAATCATTCTCCATTTGCAGCTCTTGAAAATCTAATGCCTGAGCTTAAAACAAATGAAGAATTCCAGAAAAACCTGTTCGCCTATGCTCACGATATGCGTGAAATAGAATCTAAATGGGAAACAATCGCCGAAAAGATAGCTATTTGCCAGTTTGGTAAGGCACGATTCAAAGTAACACTTCCAAATCTCAAAATAGCCCCAATTGTTCCAGAAAATGAACGAATCTACATAAACGCTTCAAATCAGATTGAATACGTGCCACAGATTGTAATACCAAGACTTAATGCGCATTCAGATTTAAGCGATTTCTCCAATTGGGTTCCATATTGCGATAAACTCATTTACTGGATGCTGGGAGATGACCGCGGAACAGGCTACACAGAACCGTCACATCCAAAGGTAAAACTAGTATTCATTGATGCCCTGATACCAGGCTTGCGTTCAAAGGGTTTATTAGACATAGTAGAAAGACTTCAGAAGCTTGCTGCTGATCATAACAGACTTCTTGATGTAAATGCAGAATCCTATGAACAATAAACCTCAGGAACCAATAAAATTAAGAACTAATAAAGCAGAGCGGCCAAAGGAAATAGTATTAATGCAACACATTGACCGTACTTTTACTTTCCCGCTCTGGATACCGCTGGCAGGCTTAATATTCGGTTTGATAGGTGAAGCAATTCTAATATTTAAAAAGAAATGAAACAGATAAAAAAATAACCCCTTTCGGGGTTATTTTTTTATGCGCCAATGTCTTTTCTATATCTTACGCCTTTAAGTTCTAAGCGTCCGATATCTTTATAGCAAAGCTCTCTGGCTTCTTCTAAGGTTTCTGCGACAGCAGTGACACTAACAAGACGACCACTCTTGAAATGATAACCTTCTCTATCTTCTGCCTTTCTACAGTTAGAATAGAATATTACAGAATCCTGAATATTTTCGACACCAGTTACAATTGGGTCACCGTCTTCATCTTCAGGGTAATTTTCACGGGCAATTACAACAGAAACTGCTGAATGTTTACCAAAGGCAACTTCAGAACCAACATTGGTCAAGCAACCCATTGCACAGTCTTTAAGTAAGCCAGCCAAATCACCTCTGAAACGGGTTAAAATGCTCTGAGTTTCAGGATCACCTAGTCTTGCGTTAAATTCAAGAACCTTTGGACCGTCATCAGTAAGCATTAGCTGAAGAGACAAGAAACCTTTGTAAAGAAGGTTATCCTGTTCCATACCACTAACAACAGGCTGAACGATTGTATCAATAATCTGCTTTTCCAAATCAGCAGTAAGGTCTGGAGATGGGCTTACAGCACCCATACCACCAGTAGTAGCACCTTCATCATTTTCGCTTACACGCTTATAATCACGGCAAGAACTGAAGGAAATCCACTGCTGCCCATCAGTCAGAATAACGTAAGAGCATTCAGTACCAGTAAGCTTTTCCTGCAAAATAACAGGGGCACCATGTGTTTCAAGGAATTTCTTTATTTCCTTTTCTGTTTCTTCCAAGGTATCGCAAACAACAACGCCACTACCTCTGGAAATACCATCACATTTTACAACTCTTAGATTCGGATTCTTGAAAAGAGCCTGTTCTGCTTCAAATTCATTTACAACAATTGCGGTTGATGGAGCAGGAATCTTATGACGGGAAATAAAGTTAGAGGCAAAAGCTTTACTTGTTTCAATTCTTCCTGCGTCTTCTGCTGGGCCAACAACAGGTATTCCAGCAAGAACAAGAGCGTCAACAGTTCCTTCTTCTACAAACTTAGAAGAACCAACAACAGCCAAATCAATCTTATCTTTGCAGTAAGCTACAAGTTCAGCATTTGATCTGCTTGGAATTCGCTTACAGATTGGAGTATCAGCCATGCCGACGTTTCCAGGGCAAGCATAAATCTTATGAACTGTTGGGGATTTTGCCAAAGCATGAACAAATGAATGTTCACGAGCACCAGAACCCAATACAAGTATATTCACTATAAAGCCTCTTAAAATAGTTTGTTTGCATATTACTATGCAATTGGCTTCTAGTCAATAAAAAAAAGACCAGCTTATAAAAGCTGGTCTTTTTACCGTTTACTTAAGCTTATTTATTTAAGAGCTTTTCTGAGAGCTGAATACTGGTCAGAATAAGTCTGAAGCTTCTTGAATACTTCCTTAGCAGCAGCAATATCATTAGCTGCAATCAAACGATTATATTCAAGATATGCCTGATAATAATTATCTTCTACTTCCTGCATTGCTGCAGTTACAGTTGAATTACCATCAGAAAGCTTTCCAGAAATAGCTTCGCCAGAAGATGATACTACTGCGCTGCATGCTACAGGAACTTCTTTTCCTTCTGAAGAAGTCTTACCAATAGTAACACCATTCTTATAATCGATAGTAACTTCAGAGCCATTTGCTACGGTAGTAGTATTCTTTTTACCGAAGAGACCACTTACCCACTTAGCTACCTTGCTACCAACGAAGCCACCTACGATACCGCCAAGAACAGAGCCTACAACAGGTATCGGAATCATTGAACCGAGGGTCATACCAATAGTGGAACCGATTGAAGAACCAACCAGGTCAACCTTATCGATAGCCTTAAATGCTTTGCTGATTGAGAATTCACCATTCTTGAGGCCAGTTACGATATTAGAAGTGAGCTGACCACCAGCTGAAGAGAACATTACTGGAACTACAGAACCGATTAACTGACCTGCAATACCAGGAACGAATGCTTTTACAACAGAAGAAACAACCTGACCACCAGCAGCACCGAGAGCAGAACCAACCATGTTACCTGCAAATTCAAGAGAAGCAACCTGTTTTACAGCTTTCTTGAGAGATGGGGTTTCGCCGTTGATAGCATCAACAGCAAGGCTTGTTCCTACAGAAACAGCAGCGGTAATAGCAACGTTCTTTACAGAGAAGCTATTCTTGATTGATTCCTTAGCCTTAGTAACGCCATCCTTTAAGCCATTACCAAGCTTATCAGCAAAAGAAACCTTAGCGCCAGATTTGCCATAACCTGCGTCTGCAATCTGAGCAGCTTCCTTAGAGCCAGAGCCAGTTGCTTCAGAAGCATCTTTTACTTTGCCATCTTCGAAAACTTTATTTTCATCAATCAGGCCAACTTTCTGACCAATCTTGAAGATTTTGCCTCTTACATTGGTAACAACTCTGCTGAGAGTTTCTTTTGTAGAAGCAAGAATAGCTTTAATCTTAGCTAATGTTGGGGTGTTATTTGCAAGATTATCAAGCTTAGTAGCCTGTTCGCCAAGTTCCTGAATACCATAAGCAATCTTTTCGTCATAAGAAAGATCACCGATAACAGAAGCGCCCTGAGCTACCTTGCTATTAGCAGATGCTGTAGAGCTTTTAAGAGTATCAGAAAGTACATTCTTCGCGTTGTTAATGATGGTTTTGCAGCGTTCTGCAAGACCCATAGCATCCATGTTAGTTGGAACAATCTGATTGTAAACTGGAGTTGCAACAGTTTCAAGAGTTCTAGCTGTAGTTTCAGCAGTTCTTAAAGTGCTATTTAAAGAATTAAGCTGAGGAAATGCTTCGGCCAGACCAGAAAGGTCAGCAGAAACAGTTACAGTAGTAGTTGAAGAAGTAGAATTAGTTGGTAAACTGAGGATAGCAGCAGAAACTGGTGCTGAGTACCCTGCGAACATAGAGAAAACGAATGCCAAAACAGTAATAAGAGACATTCTTCTCAATTGTTTAATTGAAAGCATGATGCGCCTCCGCTCTTATAAAGCTTATAGAATTATCGGGTCGAACGGTACAACCTAAATTAATTATAAGAATAGAACAAGCAAGTGTCAAGAGAAGCAAAAAAAAAGCCCTGCGGGCATGAAGAACTGCCGCTTTGCGGCAGTAATGAAGACTCGCTGACGCAGGTCTTCATGTCAGTCGCACCGGTTCGGGTTTCCCTGCTGAACCAGCCTAAAGCCTAAAATGGAAAAGCC
>JAZUDR010000344.1:0-10348 GCA_045639725.1 Candidatus Avigastranaerophilus sp.
AATAGTTAGTGCGGTGGTTTATTACTGGCTGTAAAATGTAATCCCCCCTACCCCCCTTTACAAAAGGGGGTTGAAGATATTTGACACCTTTACAAAAGGGGGTTGAAGATATTTGACACCTTTACGAAAGGGGGTTGGAGACATTTACCCCTTTACAAAAGGGTAATTTTAGTCGCGGAGGTCGAGGTTGTTCAGGGCTTCCAGGCTTAGAACCTGATCTACGATTGAATTGTGGAAGGCAAAAATACCCTTTTCCTCAAAAGCATCACATATATTAGAGAAGCGTGTTGTATCAACATCTTCTGCAAATAGCTTTTCCCTAACCAGCTTAGCAGCATCATCATAAAGATACATCAGCAATTTATTCACAAAAGCAAGAATAAAACGATTATTTATTATATTTCCTGCGGCATCGAAAAGCTTGTTATTAAAGAAATACGGACCGATTAACTTATCTTCATTGATTTTAAGGGCAGCCATTCGGTCATTGATAGCTTTTCTAAGGCTATTCCATTCAATGCTTCGCGCGTTAGGGCCCTTGCCTACTATAACTTTCTTGCCATTCAGGAATCTATCATTCTGGTCAATTCCAATATACTTAAAATTCCAACGTCGCTTAAAAGCTGTATCCAGAGGGAAAACGCCCTGTTCAGCAGTATTCATAGTAGCCCAAATAAACATATTTCCAGGAATCTTGATTTCTGTGCAATCTTCCGGCATACAACCAAGTTCGTGAGCCAGATAGAGCTTCATATCTTCTGAAATACAGATTGGGAATTCGCTTTCTTCATTTTCATCGCGGTCCAGCAATTGGAATATTTCGCCAAAAACAGAAGCAACTCTAGCTCTATTAATTTCTTCAATAATGAGCAGATGTGGCTTTACGAGCTTTTCCTTCTGATTTTTAAGAGCAGCTGCCAATACTCGCATGAATGGTCCAGGAACATATTTATACGTAGTTATTTCGCGACCATCGATATCCTTGGAAGGAACAGCCTTATAAGTGCCGACAAAATCTGAATAACCGTAATCATGGTGGAAAGTAACACGTTCATAGGTTCCGCCATACTTCAGAAGTTCATCCTTTTCGCGGTTTACCATATAGCTTTTGCCAGTGCCAGGTGCACCGTAAATTATTCTGTTTCGTTCGAATTCAGAAATATAGCTTTTTTCAAAGCCATCTGCATTATTACCATCACTACTGTGGTAATAGCGTTTGTATAAATACATCAGGTTTTCATCTGACTCTATAAGAACACAGCTTGTTCTAGCTTTTTCAACAACAGGAAGCTGTTCTTCCTGTGAAGCCTTATAACGCCAATTTACTTTTCTACAATGAGAAAGAGGTTCTTCGCTATTAAAATAATTAGGCCCCAGCTTATCTGCAATACCAATTAATTTCTGACCTCGAACAACAACAAAGGCGTCAAATTCAGTGGCATAATAGAAATAGCCAATTTCATTGGACTTGCGCAAACAACTGCCTTTGTCGTTTTCGTAATAAAATTTTTCCAGACTATTGAAAAGACTCTTTTTTTCACGACCACGTCCAAAATAATCATCAAGATTTCCCAGTTTGTTCCAGCCAACGGCAACAATACTCTTTCGTAACCATTCATCGCCATAGTCACCATTTTCATCAGACTGACTAAGACGATAGAAACGCTTAATTGGCCCAAAACGCTTATTACATACTTCAAAAAATCTGGCTGGTGGAAGTCCTGACTGCTGTCGCAAAATAACAATCTGCCCAACCATTCCATAGTAGGTAAGATTTGGCTTAATACCAAAGCCATAAAGCAGATGGCGCAGGTGCTCCATGGTATACCAGCAGACAAGCTTATCCGGAAACATCATCTGGAAATACTTCTTAACCCAGGTGAGTTCATATGCTTTACCGCAGCTTGAACGCAAATCAGCATCCAATTTTTCATAATCAGCAATATTATCAAGCCTGTGATTCTTGATAGTCTTACAACCGCGCACAAGCATGTCAATTATTTCTTTGGCTTTTGTAACAGCTTCTCGCTTGTTCAGTTCTTCTGGTTTGGTTACACTTCCGCCAAGCCAGCGGCCGTCATTTTTTCGATAATAAAGACCGAATTTGTATGCAGCCCAGCCAGTTATCGCGCCAAAGCATCTTTTTATGACAGGATCAAATTCCAAAGCATAAATAAGGCTCTGATTCTGAGAACCATCAAACAGGAACATATTTTTCAGAATTTCGTCATCGGAAAAGTTTCTCAGGCATTCTGGTGAAAATCTATCCTGAAATTTAGCGCAGACTTTTCTGCCTTCTTCCTCTAAGTCTATTCGCAAGCCTTCAGTCTTAGTAAAAGCAATTAAATCGGCAAGTGCTTTTGAATATATATTAGGTAAATACTTTTCTTCAGACATCCTGTAACATCCCTGTTGTTTATCTATATCATATTAAGTATATATTCTAATGGGCATTTTGTAAATAAAAACCTAGTATTAAGGGAGGTTGTCTGAATACTCAGACAACGGGGTTGTGGTTAGGGGGTTGTCACTTTATGTTTACATTAGAACTAATGTAGTCTATAATGCTTTTATTGCACTTTTGGAGAAAACAATGAATCTGGCTTTAGTAATTGGTCTATTGCTCTTATTAATAATTTTTGCGTCAATGGTCAGCAGAACTCCTGCCGCCCAGAAACAGAATCTGGAAAATACCATCAAATATTGCGAAGAAAATAATTATGAATTCGTCAGAAATATGAAATTTGAAGACTTACCAAAGAAGCTTCAGGAATTCACAACATTTCAGCGCCATATCGGATATAAAGAATTTCATAGTATTGTAAAAGGAAATTACAATAATTACGATTTCTCTTTAATGACCTTTATTTATCCTGGTAATAACAGCACTTACGGGAGACTTATCTGCCTCATCACAAAGAAAGAAGGCAATTACCCTGATTTTTACCTTCGTGATACCCGAACTGTTATAGACACAGTCGGAAAGCTTCTTGGCAAACAGGATATAAATATCAGTGATGACAAAAAATTTTCTGACCAGTTCCTGCTTCAGGGAAATAATCAAGAGCAGGTCATTAATTACTTCAATTCCGCCAGAAGGAATATTATTCTGAAAGAGCATGTAAATGGCTACGAATACGAAGCAGATTCAGAGTATTTTGCCATTTCCTATCCTCTCAGCCCCAGCATTCCTGTAGAAGAATACAAAGCTTTGCTTTCCAAGACAGTTTCGATTCTTTCTAAGTTAGAGGCATAAAATGGAAATTGAGCGCAAATATTTTCTTAAGAACGATGAATGGCGCAAATATGTCACAAATCGTATTCACATAAAACAAGGCTATATTTGCTCTGACCCTGACCGTGTAGTCAGAATCAGAATTACAGATTCAAAAGCATTTATCACAATCAAAGGAATGAATACAAATATTTCACGCCCAGAATTTGAGTATGAAATTCCTGTAAAAGATGCGGAAGAAATGTATTCGATTTTTTGCCAGAAAGCCAATCTGGAAAAGTTCCGCAACATAGTAATGTTCAAAAATCACAAATGGGAAATAGATGAATTTGCTGGTCGGCATCAGGGACTGATTTTCGCAGAGGTTGAACTGCAAAGCGAAGATGAAAAAATAGAATTTCCAGACTGGATAGGCCAGGAAATTACCGGCATCCCGAAATACTATAATTCCAATCTTGTAAAAGCAGAATAATTCAGTATCCATGGACAATTATTATCAACAATATCTAGCCACAAAAACCAATCTTGAAAAATGCCTTTTCCTGTATGATTTGCATCATAACGACTCAGAAGCCTTCTTCAAGTTGGCTAACGAGCATATGACAGAATTTTTGCCGATTCTTTACACACCGACTATTGGCGACGCAGTCATAAACTACAGCAAGAATTACAAATATCCCCTCGGGCTTACTATTTCATACGAACAAAAGGGTCATATTAAAGAAATACTTGCAAAAGCCAAAGAATCATTTGGCAATAAAGAAATGACAATAGCCGTAGTTACTGATGGCGAAGGTGTTCTGGGAATAGGCGACCAAGGCGCAGGTGGCATTTTTATCTCTCTTGGCAAACTCATGGTTTACGCTCTGTGCGGTGGTCTGGACCAGTCTACTACCCTACCCGTGATGCTTGATGTTGGCACAAATAACAAATCACTGCTGGAAGCCCCTGAATACAAGGGTTGGCGCCACGAAAGAATTTCAGGGAAAAGCTATTATGATTTTATAGATGAATTTGTAAAAGCATTTGTTGAAGTATTTCCCAAAAGTTTCCTGCACTGGGAAGACTTTGGCAGAGACAACGCTCGTCCAGTATTAGACAAATACAGAGAATTTCATCCCTCCTTCAACGACGATATTCAGGGAACAGGGGTTGTAGCCTTAGCTGCTGTTTTAAGCGGTATAAACAAGTCCGGCATACCTCTGGAAAAACATAAAATATGCATATTAGGCGCTGGCACAGCAGGCTGCGGCATTGCAAACCAGTTATGCAAAGGTCTTGCCATAAAACGCGGCATCAGCTTTGAAGACCAAAAAAAGAGCTTTTATCTCATAGACAAAGAAGGCCTGCTGCTAGACAGCGACAACAAACTTCTTTATTTCCAGAAAACCTTTGCACGTTCAGAAGAAGAAATATCAATCTGGAAAGTCTCTGATAAAAAACATATAAGTCTGACAGAAGTTGTAAAAAACGCTCAACCGACAATTCTGATAGGCTGTTCAACAGCGACAGGCGCATTCACCGATGAAATTCTTCAGGAAATGTATAGCTACGACAAAAAGCCTGTAATAATGCCTATTTCTAATCCTACTTCCAAAGCAGAAGCTACTCCCGATAGGATTCTTCGCTGCACGGAAGGGAACGCTCTTATCGCTACAGGCAGCCCATTTGGAACCGTTGAATACAACGGCCGCCAGATTAAAATTTCTCAGTGCAATAACGCGCTTGTCTTCCCAGGCATCGGGATTGGCATGGTAGAATCACAGACTCGGGTATTAACCGACGAAATGCTATTAAAGGCAAGTGAAGTCCTCGCAAAAGAAAGTGCTGCTTCCAATGACCCCAACGCATTATTGCCGAGCTTCGCTGAAGTAAGAAGCATTTCAAAAAAAATCAGCAGCATCTTCTAATTTACCACCTCACCAACGCTACTGCAATTATCTTTACTTTTAATGCTTATTAGATTAAAATAATAGCATGGAAAATATAGCAGTAAACAAGAGGAACAAATCTTTTGGGCATAGATGTCGCAAGCTTTTATCTGAGCTTGGGATGTTTCTTATTTTGCTTGTGCTGCCTATTGTAACCATCTGGATTTCCTTATATCATCTTCAGAACATTCTTCTTGAAAAAGCCCAGGAAAAAAGTCTTGATGAAATGGCTGAAATGACAGCCCACATGCTAAGACTTAGCGAACCTGAATCTTACTATCAGGAAGCCATAAGAAAGATGGCAGATTCCTTCAGATGGGCTGAAAACATTGAAGATGTGGCAAGAATTTCAACAAGCGAAAATCTTGAGCTTGCATTATTCGACTCCAATGGTAAGCGCTTAGAATGGCCAGTCGGTGAAAACCTGCAGAAGATACGCTCATCAGAACAGTATCTTAGTGTTTTAAAGCGTGTCGCAGCAAACCCCGAAAACGTATTAACCAAGGATGAAGAAAACAAGTGCGGTGTTTACTCAGGCAACGCCATGACAGTAAAAACCATAGCCGCAAACCCCAATACCCTGATAAACTTCCAGGGTATCGGTCTCAGCAAGATGGGTAGCTGGTTCAAAGTCTATTTTTCCAAACGCAACGAAGAAGGCAAATTCATTGAAGGCGATCTTTTAGCCTGGCTGCATCTTAACAAGCTTGAAAAGTATTCTCTTGCCAACAAGGCAATAAATACAATGCAAAGGCTTACGAGCCCGGATTACACATTTTCCTATATCGACCTGAATAATCAGACAGAAATGAAGGTCAGCCGCGGCCGTGAATTTCTCAATCATGTAGAAAAGTTTCTGGCGTCAAATTCATTGAAATCCGGTTTTATCTATAAAGATGAATTGTTTTCAATAAACGATACAAGTGACGGGCTGCGTCTTATCTGCTCAAAGCCTTCACCGGAACCACTTCCGTTAATCGCGAACTTCAACAGATTGCTTTATATCCTGATTCCAACAATACTTTTGTTCTTTATCTGGAAAAAGGCATTCAAGGTTTCAATTAACCTACCAGTAAAGCTACAGTCTGTCCTTATTTTTGGTTTTGCTGCAATTACAGGTATCACCGCTATACTAATCAGCACAGTCTTTTATCAGTATGAAAAACAAGTAACTATAACCCAGAACTATAAAAACAAGGCCATAGAAACCCTTGAAAAGGTCGACAAACAGTATTCCAATTCTTTTAGCGACCTGATTCTGCAATACCAACATTTCAATAAATTGCTAAAAGAAGGGAAAATGCCTCCAGAACAGATTCTTGCTCCATTAATAAAAGCCTATAACAACGAACTGGTTGCTTTTGCTATTTATGTAGACAAGTATGGCAAAACTGTTTTTCAGGCGCCAGCAAGCATATCTAAAAGCAAATCAACCAAGATAGCCGACAAATATGCAAAACTAATTAAGAGAGTTGCTGTCCAGACACTTGACACCTTTAACAGCTCACGAAGTGTAGTTCCAGAACTACCTCAGGCAAGCACCATCTCTGCAATGAGCTCTACTGCTGTTGAAGGTCTTCTTGCCGGTCGTTCCTCCTTTATCAACATCAAGCTTGATGAAGATGAAATGGTAGGCTACTGCGAATTAGTCCTTGATAAGAATGATCTGGCTCAGGGCTGCCTCCTGATTACACATGATCCGCAGACCTTGGAAAACCGCTATCTTAGAGAAACGGGTAAAACCCTACTTAAGTCAACGGGGTTTGAACTCATAGCCTTCCCGAAAAAGGTTTCCAACCAGAAGGCATATTTTCCAAGATTCTCTTACATAAACGAAGAACCACTCTGGAAGTTGAACGATATGTTGAATCAGACTCAGCTTCCAAGCTTCAAGGAAGGTAAACTGCAGGAAGATGATGTAATTGTTGCAGCGATACCAGGAAGCAACATGGTTAATTACAACCTATTCCTGGCTATGCCTGCAGAAACAGTTGCAGCTGCCCCATTCAGCCTATCTAATATATTTATGCTTGGTTTGGCTGTTTCATTGATTCTGATTGTAGTTCTTTCAACGATACTCATAAATTCAATTACCTCACCAGTAAAGATTCTGACGGAAAATGCCCTTGCCATTCAGCAGGACAGCGCAATGCAGGAGAACCAGATTACATTTTCCGACAATAATGAGCTGGAAAGCATTTCAACCGGTTTGACCAATCTTGTCGTAAAGGTAAAGGAATTTCAGGAAAATAAAAATAGCTGTGAAAATCTTTTCAAATCAGCTTCATTTGTTAACGGCAATTATGAATTGTCAAGCTTCATTAGTCAGGCGGACTATGATAACAAGAGCCTGAGCTACATATCTAAGCTTGACGACAATCTTACTTACATGTTTGTAGCAAGAGTCGACAACGCAGATAATCTAACGGCTTCATTGCCGCTTACCATGTATGCAATGGCCTTAAAGCTTTTCATAGAACAGTTAAACATGCGTTCACCACTTGCCTGCATAAGAAATCTAGAAGAATATTTTCGTATCAATCTTAGACGGAACCTGGACGGTAGCGGTTTTGTAGCCTTCATAGACACTGCTGCCAACAAAATTGAATATGCTGGCTTTGGTAAAATAAAAGTTCTAAAAACGAGCTTCACAGAAAAAAAATGCGATATACTCAGCTTCCCGAACGGAGCGAACTTCATAAAAGGCGTTAAGGAACAAGGAGACACTACTTTGGAATTATCCGAAGGCGATAGTCTGGTTACTATCACTGAACCCTTTGCGGAATTAAAACTGGAAGCCCTTCGTCAAATGCTCGAATCCAGTTCAGATTTCACAAGTGATTTTTCCCAAGCGCTGGAAACAAGTGTCAGGAATCTGACAAAAGCAGAAAGCAGTAGCTGCAGCGTAGCCTTTGTGCATAGAAAAGAGCTAACTGAAGAACAGCATCTAAAAAAGAAGCTGGCAGAAAATAATCCGATTGCCTTGATAAGAAGTCAGAAAACAGGGAGTCAGACCAATGTCTAATTCCACAGTAATAGAAAAAAAACCACTAGATTACAGTCTAATAAAATGGTTCATGATTATTTTGCTGGTATGGGCGATTCCGTCTGGATTGCTCTGGACCGGTATTTATCTATTTATCCGAGAAGAATGTGACAGAAAGGATAATCAGAGACTTTACGAATTAGATAGTAAAATAGAAGCACTATCCTATGATTGTAGTGCTACAAGATTTTTCCAGAATAAATTCTCGAAATTCTTCAACAGCCTGAGAGGGCTTCAAACCAACTCCGTATCTAACACACAGAAGCTTTTAGACGGTTTTACCAGAAGGTTTCCTGAAGGTATGCTTGAAATTTATCTATTCAACAGCAATCAGGAAATAATCAAAACCAAAGGCGCACGCAAAGAGTATGAGCAATTCATGAAAATTGCTACATCAGGCTACGAAAAAGGCCCTATCACGGATGCAAACACCAAAGAAATAGGTTTACTGATTCCCGAACCAACATTAATACTTAAAAGAATAAGGGCCCAGAGCGACAGAGCAATTGAGCTTGGAAACCCCGACCGTTATTCACTCTGCTATTTTAATCTTGATGACCAGCAGCACAATGACCAAACCATTGCTGGCATACTTATATTTGTTCACTACAATAAGCTGAAAAGCTCTGTAATCATGACCGAAAGCTTAATGGGTCAGGAAGAAAATTACGGTTATGTAGATCCACGAGAATATAAGCTTCCCAAGCTATTTGAAGGCACAGCAATAAGTTCAGAACAAATCAGAGACTATTTCACACAGTATCCGACCAACCGTTTCAGAAGAGACGGAAAGCTTGTATGCCTCAACAAAATCAATAATGATTGCATCTTAGTTGGCGCTCTTCCGATAACCCAGCCAGCATGGCACTACTACATTATTCTGTTTATTCTTTTCCTGGCATTCAGTTGTTATTTCTTCAAGTTTACATACCAGATTTATGTCAGACACATCAATCTTGGCTTTAACATGAGAAAGCGCCTGACCTGGCTGTTTGTATTATGTTACATATTCCCATTAGCCGCAGCCTCCATTTTGGCCTCTCAATATCTTATGGAACTTAAGGACTCTTTATTAACAACTGAAGAGTTCAATAATTATAAGCGACTTTCAGAAATAGATTCCGGTTTCTCTCGTTTTATCACTTCTAAGCTCATGGAATATAGAAAATTCAATTCCATGCTCACAGAATACGCTGTTAATCCTGTTGTTATAAAAGATAAGCTGAAAGAACAGGTCTTAAACAATCAGCTTGACAGTGTCCACCTTCTTGCCTCAGATACTACAGTTCTTCTTTCATCAGAGCTTTATCCAAGCGAAGTAAGAAGACATTCCGACAAATCATACGAAGAACAGCAGGAAGTTCTGAATAGCTGGGTACTCCGCCATGCAGTATTGACACCGTCTCACCTGACCTATCTGTTTAACAGGTCAAGCGCAAACAGCTTCCCGGAAGAAAAGTATAGAACGGAAGGTCACAAAGCTTTCCTGACAGTATTCAAAAGCACGGCTGCAGCGGCGTTAGATTATTACAACCAGTCGCATAATCTGCCTGTTGTAGTTAATCGCAGCGGCGCAAACCTGGTATTTGAAGCAGTAATGGAAGCACATGCCCAGACACTGTTCCAGGCAATTAAGACAAACATCTCAAAATTCACACCGGTAGAAGGAATCAATGAATCTGTCTATTTCTACTGCGATATCATTCCTGGTCCTTCTGGTGAAGCCTGGTATGCCTATGTAACCTTAAGCAATCTTGATAATCTTGAACGCCAGTATCTTAATGAAATATTTCATGATATAAAAATCAGGAACAAGCAGATAAATCGCGTGTTCCCTGAAGAAGATATCAGGGCTATCTCTACCCACCCATATGCTACATGCTTCCCGTCAGTCATGGAGTTCAGAAACTTTGAATCTGTTCTGAAGCAAAGCACTAACGACAGTAAAACATTTACCCACAAAATGGTTTTAAACAACGAAAACGTTTATGTTAGCGTGCTTAGAGGCTCTTATCTCAAGCAATACCTGCTTCTCCAGATTTTCCCGGAAAGCAAAATAGAAGAAATCTACAAAAAACAGGTAAATACCGTAGTCATTCTTTTCATAGTAATCATGGTTATGGGGCTTGCTCTGGC
>JAZUDR010000345.1:0-12427 GCA_045639725.1 Candidatus Avigastranaerophilus sp.
GGTTTAACCGGCACAACTGGATTTTTTGCTGATACAGTCGCTTCATTTTCCAAATCAGGCAAGCCAGCCAACACTTCAGATACAGCATCCAAAACATTTTTTGACGATTCTGCAGTTGAAATATCAGCCGAAGAATCTACCGGTTGAGCAACCATTGGCTTTGGAGTTAATGGTTCCAGATTAGAAAAAGCAGTTGACGATGGGGTATTTCCACCAAGCTTTGCAATAGCGTTCTTAGCAGCATTTCTTACAGAATCGTCACTATCCTGTAAGCAGCCTTCAAGGCATTTAATCTTTTCTGCAGGTGGCATTGCTGGCAGATTTAGTAACTGGTCAACAGACATAAGTCTAACCTGAGATGAAATAGACTTAAGATTCTGAATAATAAGTTCCTGTCTGCGCTTATTAAGCATTATTTGCCCCCTTCTGTTTCTTCCTGTTCTTCTAAGTCTTCACCGTTTAAAATAGCCAATAATATTGCCAGCTCTGATTTTGAGAAATGATTCATTCGAACCATCTGACTTAAATCATCATATCTATCTGATTGCATTATTTCAAGAGCCTGCTTGTTAATTATTTTAAAACGTTCATCTGAAAGCTCCATAGGAAGACGGATATTTTCAAGGAAATCAACCTGTTTGATTCGTTCTGCTTCACGGTCTGCATAACCACGATACTTTATGTCTGTTTCAAGTGCGTATATTTCGTCGGAAGCAGTTAAACATGTTTCAGCCGGCTTATGAAGAAGTTCGGTAACATATTTATAATTCATACCAACTCTCTGAAGCAATTCAGAACCAGTAGCAGGCTTTTTCAGTTCGCCAGTGCCTGTCTTAGCCATAATTTCTCTAGCTTCAGCATTAGGCAACAAACTGAGAGTATCAAGAGCTTCTATTTCATCTTCAATACGTTTTTTCCAGCCAAAAATCTTTTCGTAGCGTTCTTTACTAACCAGACCAATTCTGTAGCCATCTTCAATCAGACGTCTTTCGGCAGAATCATCTCTTAAAGTAAGCCTGAATTCTGCATAGCCTGGTGTAACTCGGTATGGATCCGGCTGGTCCCAGGTTGAAAGGTCATCAACAAGAACACCTATATAGCTTCTTGTTCTAGATGGCCAATAGGGCTCGTCACCTCTTAAAGAAAGAATAGCATTGATACCTGCTATCAACCCCTGACTTGCAGCTTCTTCATATCCAGAAGTGCCATTAATCTGACCGGCAGTATATAAACCTTTTATGATGCGACTTTCCATGGTCTTTCTGAATTGTCCTGGAGCAAGGGCATCATATTCAATAGCATAGCCATATCTAAGAATTATTGCGTTTTCAAGACCAGTTACGTTTGCCAGTATATCTTCCTGGGCAACTGGTGGCATACCAGTTGTCAAACCTTGCAGATAAAGCTCTTGAGATTTCCAGCCTTCTGGTTCGATGAAAATCTGATGCTTAACCATGTGAGGAAACTTAAGAAGCTTTCTATCAATAGACGGACAATGATGAGGTCCGTCATTGGTAATATTTTCCAATACCAACGGGCTGTCTACCATATGACGCTTTACTGCTGCTATTGAACGTTCATCAGTAAAGGTGAGGAAACAGGAAATCTGCTTTTCATAGCGTCTTAAGCGGTCTTCCCATGTGAATCCACCGGCATCAACATCGCCTGGCAATTCCTGAAGGATGTCAAGATTTACTGAGCTTTTTAGAACTCTTGGAGGTGTTGCAGTCTGCAATCGGCGCAAACGAATACCATGCTTTTCCAATGAAGCCGATAGACCGATTGCTGCTTTCTGATTCTGAGGGGCGCCATCCCAGGATTCACGGCCTAATACAATGCGTGAATTCAAATAAGTACCTGAAGTTATAATCAAGCGTTCACAGAGCAGTTCTATGCCTGTTTCAAGCTTTATTCCATGTATTTTACCATCAGAACAAAGAATTTCAGTAACCTGTCCCTGTCTTACATCAAGATTTTCCTGTTCAAACAGGGTATTAATCATACGTTGGCGATATAAGTATTTATCAGCTTGTGCTCTGCGGGAACGAACTGCCGGACCTTTTGAAGTATTCAGCCATTTCATCTGTACACAGGTTTCATCAATACAACTGGCCATTTCACCGCCCAATGCCCCGATTTCACGTACAAGGTGACCTTTCCCTGGACCGCCTATACTTGGATTACAAGGCATAAGTGCTATAGTTGTAATATTCATTGTTACCAGAAGCGTATCAGCCCCTAGTCTTGCACTGGCCAATGCTGCTTCACAGCCAGCATGTCCACCACCAACAACAATTACTGAGTAATGTCTTTTCTGAGTCATATCATTTGCCAATACAAAATCGTTCGAAAATCATATCCAGAGTATTAACGTCAACAGTTTCACCGTTTACTCTGCCAAGTTCACGGACTGCTTCTTCCAAATCTATGGCAAGCATATCCTGATACATATTTCCAATTCCATCTTCAGCGCGTTTTAATGCTATTAATGCCTTATCAAGGGCATTTGTCTGTGAAGCGCCCAAAAGAACCATTTCTTCCAGACTACCAATGCCATCTGTCTTCATAAGATTGGCAAGAACAGAAACAAGTTCGCTCATGCCTTCCCCTTTTAAAGCAGAGAGCTTAATAATCTTAGCGTCTTTATCAAAGAAATCCGATTCAAGCTTCTGTGGCAAATCAGCCTTATTCTGAATCATTAATACTGGTTTATCCAGACTCTTCAGTTTATTCAGAACGTCTCTGTCTTCACTATCTGCGGGCATTGAGCCATCAAAAACCCCTATAACAGCAAATGCTGCGTCAATAGCTTTTTCTGTTCTCTCAATACCAATAGCTTCAATGCTATCTTCTGCCTTACGCATACCTGCAGTATCAATAAGCTTAACAGGCATATTACCAATAACCATGCTTTCTTCAAGAGTATCTCTTGTAGTCCCTGGAATATCAGTAACAATTGCTCTGTCGCGGCCTAGTAGATAATTCATCAGACTGGATTTCCCTGCATTCGGCTTACCAACAATGGCGACCTTTAAACCTTCGCTTATTAATGAGCCATTTTTTGCATTATCAGCAAACAGAGTCAGTTCTGAAAGCATCTTATGGATATTTTCCTTCAGAGCCTGCTCGTCTATAGATTCAATGTCTTCCTCTGGGAAATTAAGACTAGCTTCAAGCTGAACTAGCTGTTGAAGCAATTCTTCACGAATCTTCGCGACAAATCTGGAGGGTAAACCATCAAGCTGATTCAATGCCAGGCGTGCCTGTGTGGAAGAAGATGCATAAAGCAGTTGCGAAACCGCTTCAACCTCAAGCAAATCCATTTTGCCATTAAGAAAGGCACGGCGGGTGAATTCACCTGCTTCAGCCTGTCTTGCACCATTTTTGAAAAGAATACTCAATACCTTAGAAACAACAACAGGATTACCGTGTGTTGCTATTTCGGCAATATTCTCACCAGTATATGACTTTGGTGCCAAATAGGTTGTAACTATGGCTTGATCTGCGGCATAGCCGGTTTCGGGTTCGATGATTGTCCCAAAATAAGCAGAATAATGCAGGGGGAAAGTCTTCTTTCCCCCTGTTTTAAATACTTTTTTTAGGATTTCAAAGGTATCCGGACCGGATACTCTTATCAAACTTATTGCCGCTCGACCCGCAGGAGTCGAAACGGCGGCAATAGTATCAATCTTAAGCTTAGACATCGTCTTCCATGAACATTGGAACTGAACTTGGAGCTTCAGTCTTTTCGGAAGCTTCTACTTCATCATCAATTGCTAATGGCTGCCATTCAGCATTGGCCTGTCTGTTATTGTTTTTCTTCTTGAGAGAAGAGATAACAACACGGCGCATTGGTTCAGAACCCTTAGAGAAGGTTTCAACGTCTGTGCGATCCTTAAGAGCCATATGAATGGTTCTGCGATCAAGAGTAGACATTGGTTCAAGTTCTACTGGGCGATGGCTGGCAACAGCTTTTCTAGCCATTCTGTTAGCAAGGTGAATCAAGCTCTGGTAACGTTTTTCACGATAACCCTGAGCATCAAGAACAATTTTAATTCTGCTGTCGTCATTGTTCTTATTAAAAATAATGTTCATGAGATACTGAACAGAATCAAGTGTATGACCACGTTTACCGATAAGCTGAGAAACATCTTCTGCAGCTGCTTCGATAACCCATGCGCCATCACGCATATAGTCAGTAAGTTCAACATTTTCGATACCAACATTAGCAGCAATGCCTCTGATAAGGTCAAAAATCTGGCTATAGCCTTCGTGATTCTTGATTTCTTCGGTTACTGGTTCCTTTGGTCTTTCAGGAATAGCAATCTGTTCCTCTTCAGCATTTGCATCATCTCTGAAATTATCGCGGTTGCGTCTGTTGTTTCTTCTGCCACGATCTTGTCTTTCACGGCGTGGACCACGTTCACGTCTTGGACCAAATTCGCGTCGGCCACTCTTTGTTGGAGCTGGCATATCTTCTTCAGAATCTTCAGCGAAATCATCACCTTCGCCTTCTGGAGATGGCTTACCAGTGAGTCTTTCGACCATTTCTTCAGATTTTTCTTCAGCCTTTTCGCCAATAGAAAATCTTACTTTGAATTCCTGCTTACCAACGAAGCCGAAAATGCCTCTTGATGGAGCAGAAATGGTTTCTGCATTAACGATGGTTTCGTTTGCATTAAGTTCGTTCAGAGCAATCTGACGAGCTTCTTCTTCTGTTTTTGCAGTAATTTCTATAGTTCTAACGGTAGACATTTCATTCCTCCTTCATGCTAGCCATCATGCGGTTAGTCTGTAACTGCTGCAATAATCCTAATATGCTGCTGGCAAACCAATAAACCAGCAGACCTGAAGGTAATGACCAGGTGATTACGAACATCATCATCGGCATAAAAGCCATTGCTTGCTTCTGCTGGGGATCAATATTGCTCATTCCCTGCTGATAATACATCAAAGCAGCAATTGCGATTGGCAGAATCAGATATGGGTCACCTTTTGACAGGTCACTCATCCACAAGAACGATGCTTTACGCAATTCTACAGCTATTCTGAAAGTATTGTAAAGAGCCATAATTACAGGTAACTGTAGCAATAACGGCAAGCAGCCGCCCAATGGATTAACTTTTTCTTTAGTATAAAGCTTCATGACCTCTTCATTCATCTTCTGAGGATCATCTCTATAACGATCCTGGAGGTCTTTAAGCTTTGGCTGTAATTTCTGCATCTTAGCCATAGACTTAGTCTGGTTAAGAGTTAGAGGATACAGAATCAATCTTACAAGAAGGGTAAGCAATATAATTGCAACACCGTAGTTTGGAATCCAGGAATAGAAGAGTCTGAGAGTCTTCAGCATCATAGTATTCAGGAAACCAAAATCACCAATCTTGGTTCTGTTAATTTTCTGGAGTTCTTCATAAACCATTGGACCTGCATATACGCTTGTAACAAAGGTTCTTGCTTCTCTAGCGCCAAGATTGAATTTCGGGAAAACAGTCTTAATAAGGTTTGTTGTCATAACACGCTTCTTTTCATCCGCAGATTTTGCTTCACCTGCAGTGCATAAAATGCGAAGCGGTTGGTCAGATTCCATCATTACAGCAAAATAAGAATCTTTTATACCAATACCAGTGAAAACACCTTCTTTATTACCCTTTTCATTTAGGGATTCAGCCTTAGTGAAAGCATCACATTCACCATTGCTTCTTAGTCCCAGAAGATTGCTCGGTCCGAATGGATCCATAAAAACACCAGGACCATAAGAAACGGCTAATGAACCTCTTGCATCATCACCAACTGTAATGAGTTTATCTTTGAGGTTTGATACAGTGTTTTCTATTTTGAAGCTATAGCCTTCATTAGAGAAAGTATAGCGTCTTACCAGACTAATAGAATTAGCATCTGGAGTATTTTCATCAACAGTTGTTGAAATATTGGCAGTAGCTTTAATCACAACATTTTCTGCAGTCTGGCTTTCAATTTCAATATTGTAATTTGCTTTTGAAAGTGTTTCTTCGGCGTTGTCGATATTAAAAGCCTTCATTGAATCTACAGGAATACTGTAGCCCATGTTTCCAATAACAGGTGGATAAAGGTTTTCTTCGAAATTTTCACCTTTTAGATAATAACTACTAGGTGAACCAGTTCTACTAGATAAAACAACCTTTACATTCTTATTTTCAAAGGTTGCATCCTGAAGGCCATCACCATCAACATCGCCAACAGAAACGGTCATTGTTTCAGGAGCAGGTGCCGGAACTGCAGAATCACTAGCAGTCTGGGCATTTACGATATTCTGGCTAAAAAACAAACAGGATAAAAAAAGAAAAGAGCAGATAAGCCTGCCCGATTTCATATTTTTAAAAAACAAATTCTTATCATCAAGGCAAGTATTGCTCATTGTGCTTACTAGTCTCCAATGCTAATGTGTAAGTCAAATAATTCTTCCAGCCATCACTTGACTGGGTCATATCCGCCTTTATTAAACGGATTACATCTTAATATCCGCCAGGCTCCCATAAGAGAACCTTTAATCAGGCCATATTTTTCGATTGCTTCATAGGTATAGTGGGAGCAGGACGGCTTGAACCTGCAAACGTCACCGAGAAGCGGTGAAATAAATCGCTGATATTGGCGTATCAGAAATAAGCCTATTCTTGCTGGAATTGAAACCAAGCCTTCATTCTTCATTTTTTTGACTGGCCTCAACTGGTATCTTTGAATTAGATATTTTATTGAAGCCCCATTCGCAAGCTTGCTTTAAGCCTTCGAAGGTAAAATCAGAACAGGGCTTTCTAACGCAAAAAACAACTTCAGAGCAAACTGGCAGACATTCACTGTGTCTAATAATTTCTCTAATTCGTCTGCGTAGCTTATTTCTTTCTACAGCTTTGCCAAAACGCTTTGGAATTGAAACGCCAAAGCGGAAGCTCAGATTCTCTGCTCTTCTGTAGCAAAAGCCTAGTCCGTTCCGAAAGAAGCGTGTCTTTGTGTCAAAGACACGCCTGAATTCGGAATAAGCCCGTAGCGTTACAACGCTACTGCACCTTGTGCTGTTCACGGGTTATCAGAGAGCGAGTCTCTTGCGGCCATGCTGTCTGCGGCGAGCAAGTACCTTGCGGCCACTTACAGTAGACATTCTTTTTCTGAAACCGTGAGTTTTAGCACGTTTGCGTTTGTTTGGATTGTAAGTAAAACTCATGATATATCTCCTGTTTATGGAAATTCCAAGATTTTGGACTTAAATAATAACCCAAATAATCCATAATGTCAACACCAAATTAGGAAATATCGCCTTAGTAGCTTAAAAAATGTGTACACCTAAGCTGACAAATATTTTGTAAGAATATCAGCGACAAAAGCCTGAAGTGCGGCCAAGGGGTCCGGAACACCTGATTTAAGCTTTACATCAAAATCTATCATCTTCGGCCATAAAGCTATCAACTCTGATGAGGAAAAATTCAAAACAAGATACAAAGACTTGATTTTATTCTGATATTTAAGATTCAAAGCATTTGCTAAGCTGTCAGGGACATCTTCTGCCAAGCCTTGTATTTCAGCAAGAATATTTTTCTTAGCCTGATTAGAAGTAAAATCCGACTTATCGGCATATGTTCTATATTTTCGCAACAAAGCTAATATAGGTTCAAAAATATCAGGTCTGTCTTGGCAAAAAGCATGAAAAAGCCTGAATTCCCTTATTTGCTTTACTAACATGAACCATAACTTCTGAACCGGTTCACCACGATTATTCAAGGCTTCAAGAATCCTTAAAGCTTTTGAAAGCTGCCTTTTTCCAAAGGCATCAATAAAATCAAAGGCAGTGTCCTGTTTAACATAAGCAACGCTTTTGTTTACATCAGCTAATAGAATTTTACTGCCCGGCTTTGCAAGAGCAAGCTTTGTTATTTCCTGATGAAGAAGTGCCAAATCGGAACCCGCAAGTTCAATAAGCTGTTCTGCTGCATCTGGTGCCATTTCAGAGCCAAGTTCAACAGTTTCCCTTCTTACCCAGTCCCCAAGCTTATTCGCAAAAGGAGCCCAGAAATCTATTTTATCTGATTGTTGTTTAAAAGCGTTTGACAGTTCTGTAGCAACCTTAGCGTCTTTTACCGCAAAAATAAGTATGGTTTCTACTGGTACACCGCCACTCTTCAACTTTTCAAGAAAGTCCTTACGCTGTTTTGCGGTAACTTCATCTATATCCTGAATAAAAAACAAACGTGGACTTGGGTTAAAGGAAAAACTATAAATCAGATTCAACAGTTCATTAAGTTCTTTTCCGGTACAGACTATTCTGTTGACATTCTCGTTCTGTTCCTCCTGAGGAACCAGGACTTTTGCCAGCAAAGCAAAGGTTTTTTGTTTCAAAAAGGCCTCAGGACCAGCAAAAACATATACCGGATTCGGAAGTTTAGCAGATTTAACTAGTTTTTCAAAGGTTTGCAGATCCATGTAGAAATATAAAAATAGCTCAAAAAAAGAAACTTAGAGGTCGGAGATTTTATATTCTCTGACCTCTAAGTTATCTCGCTTAATAGTGATTCTTCATAAAGGCTTTATATGCACTAGTTGCGTAGTGATAGTCAACCTTTGAGATCAATTCGAACGGAGAATGGAGACTCATTACCGGAATAGCAAGGTCAACAACCTGCATATTGTTGTTGGCAAGCATTACAGCGATAGTTCCTCCACCGCCTTCATCAACCTTACCCATTTCACCGAACTGATAAGGAATGTCTTCGTCAGCAAACATCTTTCTAAGCTTAGCAAGATATTCAATATCTACTTCAAGACTACCAGACTTACCAGCCTTACCACCGAATTTACAAATCCAGGCACCTTTTCCAAGATAACCAGAATTCATTGAGTCGTAGCACTGTTCAAAGCTTGGGTCTAAAGCAGCACTTGTATCAGCAGAAATAGCCAATGTTTCGCGGGTTGCATTTCTTATAGCAGCCAGTGAAGTTTCACCTGAAGTAGCTTCAGTAAGCATAGAAATCAAATCCATGACCACTCTGGACTGAGCGCCATTTGGACCAGCGGAGCCAACTTCTTCCTTATCCATGAACATTACTGCGGCAGTATGTTCAGGAATATCAATTTCAGAAAAAGCCTGATATGCAGCATAAGCACATGCTCTGTCATCATGTCCGTAAGCACCGATAAGGCCGCGGTCAAAACCAACTTCTGCTGCCTTCATTGCAGGAACAGCATTTATTTCTGACCAGGCAATATCTTCTTCTGTAAGCCCGAACTGTTTTTGCAATTCGCTCAAAACCATAGTTCTTACACGGTTTGGCTTTTCTGGCTCAGATTTAAAAGGTATAGAACCAACAACAATATTAAGTTCTTCGCCTGTTACAGCTTCGCTAGTCAAACGTTTCATCTGCTGTTTTTGAGCAAGGTGGATAGCTATATCTGAAATTGTGAATACTGGATCACCTGGTTTTTCACCAATGACAAAGCTTACAGTCTTACCAGATTTATCTACAGCAAAAATATGCAGTGACAAAGGAATTGTAGCCCATTGGAATTTCTTGATTCCACCGTAGTAGTGGGTTTTAAATAGGGCTAGATTGCCTTTTTCATACAAAGGCATTGTTTTACAATCCAATCTTGGTACATCTGCATGTGCAGCAACTAGACGAAAACCTTCTTTTGCTGGTCTTTTGCCTATAATGGCCAGACAAAGGGCACGGTTATTATTAAGGAACATTACCTTAGAACCAGCTTTGAGTTTTTTGCCATCACCTAATTTTGGCAAAGGTTTAAAGCCTGATTTTTCAGCTTTGGCCTTAATATATTCTATGGTTGCTCTTTCGGTTTTACATGCTGTGATAAATTCAAGATAGTCACTGCAGCGCTTATCCAAAAGCTTTTGTTCTTTTGCGTTTAAGCGGTCCCATGCAGAGCCTACTTTGAATGTTTTTACTTCATCGTTAGTCTTCTTTTTGCGAACCATGTAACCCTCCTTGCAAAAATTTTTATTTTTAGTGGTGTACATACTACCACAAATTACAAAAAACTGTTAAAGTAATTGTCATGGATAATAAAATCTTAAAAACTTTTGAAGCATTTAACAATTTATCATCCGAACTGAAAGAAATAATAGTCGGAAAAAACGAGCAGATCGATAAGACTTTGGCCTGCCTTCTTGCGCGTGGTCATATTCTTTTAGAAGATATGCCAGGTGTAGGGAAAACTTCGCTGGCCTCCGCTTTAGCAACAGCTATCCGAGGTTCTTTCAGTCGAATACAATTTACTTCCGATTTACTTCCATTCGATATTATCGGCACAAAAATCTATAGACGACAGACAGAAGTTTTTGATTTTGAAAAAGGTCCGATATTTTCAAATGTAATCTTAGCTGACGAACTGAATAGAGCTTCGCCCAAAACCCAAAGCGCATTGCTTCAAGCAATGAATGAATCAGAAGTAAGTATAGATAAAACAACCTATGAAATGGCAAAACCATTCATAGTAATCGCCACTCAGAATCCAAGCGGTTCAAACGGTACATATCCTTTGCCTGAATCCCAGTTAGACAGATTTATGATGCGAATCAGCCTTGGCTATCCTACTCCTGAATCTGAAAAAAAGATTCTGCTCAAATACAGCAAAGGTGAAAAAGAAAAGAATCCTAAGACTTTATTAGACCAGGAACAGATAATCGAAGCCCAGGACTATATCTGCGACATTGCCATAGATGATAAGGTATTAGATTATATTGTCAAATTAGCAGATGCCACTAGACAACATCCTGAAGTACTTCAAGCAGTCAGTCCCAGAGGAAGCCTGGCATTAATGCGTGCTTCTCAGGCTGTTGCTTTCCTAAGAGGAAAGGATTTTGTCACCATAGACATGGTAAAGAGCATCGCAAATGAAGTTCTTGCTCACCGTATCAGCTTGAAAAAATCCTTACGTTTGATGGATAAGACAGCAAATGCTGAATGGTTTTCCTGCGAAATTCTTCAAAAGGTAAATGTTGAATAACAAACCGAAAGTCAAAATAAGACTGACAGGCATAGGGAAATGGCTACTATTCCTAGCTTTTTTTCTTTTGTTTTCTGCCCAGAATACAGGTAATAACCTTTTATACCTTGTTTGTTCATGCCTGTTTACAACCTTATTCTTCGCATTCATAGAGGGAATAGTCAATAGATTCAGTCTTCAAGCCAAATTAAATTATCCAGAAGTAGTTCTCGCTGGCGAAGAAGCAGAAATTATTTGTCACGTTCTGCCCAACAAAGCATTTAATCAGTATCATTTAAGATTTGAAGACTCTTATATTGAACAAATAAAAAAGAATTATGATGGTTATTTAAAAACCAGCATACTGTTAGAAAAAAGTGGCAGATACTCTTTTAAAGACTTTTCTATCATAAAACTTGGTATGCTTGGAGTCTTTTATGTCCAGCATATATTTCCAGAATTTGTAATTTATTCTGTTGAAAACTTTGGTAACAATGCCTTCGGGATGAGATTTGGCAACAAAAGCCAAGCAGAATCACTTTTAAGACACAACGGCCGTGACGGGGAATTCTGGTCACAAGAACTATATCATGAAGGCGAAGACGCTTCAAAAATAAACTGGATAGTTTCTGCCCGTTCGTTGAATGAATGGGTTATAGTCAGGAACCAGACCGAAGAGAACCAGGAACAAGCTCAAAAAGCAGATGATTCGGCAAATTCAGCAGGAACAGAGATGCCATTTGAACAATACGATATTCTTGGAAAAACCTTTAAAGATTTTCGCTCCGAAGCCTTGCTTAAGCCGTTAAATCCTTCTATCTACCGTCTTATTGCACTAATTGGCCTGTTACTATGCACAGGTGTATACAGCACTGGCTTTCTACTGAATATCCTACCTTCTATATTTATACTGATTATTATTCTTGGTATAAAAGGCAAAGCTTTTGACTTCAAATATCATAAACCAATTTATTATTCCTGCATTGTTGTTGCGCTTTATATTGTTTTAAAAAGCCTGCTTCCAAAACCACCACTGAATATAGTCTTATTGTTGGAATTCTCATTGCTTATACTTATTCTGCAATTCATGACTATGCTCAATATAAGAAACACACTCGCCAACCTAACATTAATGCTAATGATTATTCTTGGCATAGCCGCAATGAATGTCAATTTTGCTTTTCCTGCCATATTCCTGCCATTCTTAATAATGTCTGCAATGGTTCTATCTTTTCTAAGGTATAATACAATATCCTCAGAGAAAAATACTAAAAACCAGTTATATATTAGCCCAAAGGGTCTTAGCGGAACAATACTGTTAATAGTTGTATTTATACTTCTGTGGATACCGTTTTTCTATCTAATACCAAGAACAACCAGCTATGGTCTAGCTTCAGAGCTTTCAAGAACACGTTCAACAAGAGGTTATTCGAATTCAACCCTGAATCTAAACGAT
>JAZUDR010000346.1:0-3946 GCA_045639725.1 Candidatus Avigastranaerophilus sp.
CAGAAAGGTTATAAGCCAGAAAAGCCTTGGTATAGCATGGCTTCATAGCTTTATAGGTGTTCTCAAGTTCTTCGGCTTTGCCGCTTAAAACAGCTTTAAGAGTGGCTAGGTCTGCGTTGAGCATTTCAATTGCTACCTTGGTTGGTATCATGAAATTGTCGCCTTTGGCTCTCTTGAATACAATAGCTTTTTTGTCTGTATCAAATCTCTTTATAAGATTCTGACAGGTAGCTTCAATTGTCTGAAGATCCTTTTGGGCAACTGCTTCCTTGAAAAGCTTGATCGCAGAACCGGTTGTTTTGCTTTCGGCTGAATCAAGAGGCATCCATATATAATAGTTGGATTTATTATTTTCAAAGCTTGGTGCAAATGCTATTTCAGGAGTTACATCAAGGGCTATGTCGTCTCTTACAAGAACTGGCATTGATGTTCCGATGAAAATAGGAGTCTTTATGCTGTCGGCTTCTGCTTCTAGAACACCACACATGGCTTCATTGTTTACATATTCGCTTCTGATAAGATTCTTCATGCCAGCGATGTTCGGTTTGGCTCTAACATCCATTTCAATCCAGTCATTGGAATTGGACTTAATGTTCAGACGATGGGTGAATACTGCTTTTTCACCATATTTTACTGAGTCTTTTTCGAATTTGTTCTGAATTGTCTTGAAACTGCTCTGCAGATATGGCTGTGAGTATACTTTTTCTAAAGGAATTCTATTGGCTTCAACTGTTACTGTCAGGGTAAGTATTCCGCTTGCCGGATTCCAGTCTGTTATTTTAATAGTAGTATTGTTCCATTCTGGGAATTTTACTCTTGGTGTCATGGCAAAAACCCCACTGGTTATAGAAATAAGGCACAATAATGTTATGAAAAGTGCAAGATATCTTCGCATCTTTTTACTCCTGAACTGTAAGTAGCTAAATTCTACTTTATAACTTTGTTTTCGGCAAGTCTTGTTTGTTAAAAAGTAAAAACTAATTCTATTTTATAAGGAGGTTCTTTAGATTTGTGTACATTAAACAATAAAAAAAATATTAGCAACACTAGACGAATGGCTAAAAAATTCTTATAATGTAATAAAATAATCGCTATAAGTTATATAAGCAGGTATTTATTATGGTCAAAAATCGTTTATTCAAATCCATGTTACTGGTTTTCGCGATGCTGGTTGTTTGTACACTTCCGACATTCGCAGGCAATCTTAACCTCAAATACGAACAGGTTATTACAGACAGATACGGTAATGAATTAGGCTACCGCACTTATACTATTAATAGTTTAGATGATCTGCCAGTAGGTTCTCAGTGGAGAGATTACCTGAATACTAAAATGCAGAATGGTAAAACCATTTATGAATATGCAAGCAGTATCAGCAATTCTCTTTCAAAAGATTTGAATTTGACTATCAGTGACCGTGATAGCAATTCTTATTCCTGCAAAGAAAACAACGGTTATACCGTTAATATTTATAACTATGTAAACGATTTTGCTAGCGATTCAAGTAAAACCTTCCTGTTCATGCATGAATTTGGTCATGTAACTATGCTTAACTCTTATCCAAGAAGTTATGATTTTACTAATCTTGATTATGGCACTGATAATCGCCATTATCTTGATGAAATCCTTCCAAATTACAATACTGCATGGGTTGAAGGCTGGGCAAATGCATTCGCAGCTGCTAACAATAACGGCATGGTTTTCTCTTATGACCTTAAGAGCAATACTTCACTTGCTTTCCTTAAGGACAACACCTTCGACGAAATGAGCCGCAACGAACTCTTTGTATCAAAGGTTCTTTACGATTCTTTCAAGGATATCAAGGGTGGTCAGGCCGCTGCTTATGATGTCTTCGCAAAGACTTCTCCACATTATTCTCTCGAAGGCTTCTGTCAGCAGTATGTAAAGATGTATCCACAGAATCAGGTTGAAATGGCCAAGATTCTTATTCAGAACAGCTATGGTAGAATCAGCCTCAAGGAACTTCTTACCTACATAAATGGCGGTTCTTATACTGTTAGCAAGGATTTGTATGCAGTTCTTCAGGATTCAGGTCTGTTGAACGGTACTGCAACAAGCAATTATGCTCCAAAGAATACTCAGACTGCTTCAAATACTAAGCCTTCTCTCTGGGACCGCATCGCTGGTTTCTTCAGAAAGCTCTTTGGTAAGACTGAAACCGTTTCAGCTCCAACAGCAACAGGTTCTGTTGTTGCTAAGGACGAAGAAGTTTACAGCAGATACACAGATGGCACAATCGCTATCAGAAATTCTGTTTCAGCTCCAGAAAACGGTAACCATGCAACCTCTTGCAGCGTAACAGTCGAAGGCAGCGCTGATGTAACTTTCAGCGATATGTCTATTGCAGATGCTCAGGAACTTTACTACAAGTATTTCAACGAATACAATGAACTGATGGCTAATCCAAATGCCAATACCCAGGAAATCATTGAAGTTCAGAAGAGAATGATTGAAGCCAAGGACCTTCTCAAGAAGCTCCAAGGCAACTAATCAGGCAATAAAAAAGCCCGACCTACCCGGTCGGGCTTTTTTATTTATGTTGCTTCAACCAGCCTCTGCCAATTTGTATATTGATTTCTTTATTTTAGTAATTATTCGCTAATTGACGCATAACGTTATGCGTTATATAATTAAATTATGATACAAAGCTTTAGTTGTAAGGAAACCCAAAAAATATTTAACAGAGAATATTCGAAGAAGTTGCCTCCGGACATACAGGATATAGCCTTCCGAAAACTTAGAATGTTGAATAGATCCTGTGTGATAGATGATTTACGCATACCTCCTAGTAATCATCTTGAAAAGCTTAAAGGTGATAAAAAGGGAATTTATAGTATTAGAATAAACAATCAATGGAGAATATGCTTTATCTGGAAAGATGGGCATAGTTATGATGTCAGGATTGTTGATTATCACTAAGGAGAGAAATAATAATGAATAAAAAAATACCAGCATTGCATCCAGGCATTGTTTTAAAGGAAGAATTCTTAATTCCATTTGGTTTAAGTCAGAACAAGCTAGCGAATGATATAGGGGTATCTCCAAGACGCATAAACGAAATAGTTCTAGGAAAGCGTGCCATAACAGCAGATACAGCTTTGCGATTATCAAAGTATTTTAAGATGACTCCACAGTTTTGGCTTGGTTTACAAATGGACTACGACCTTGATATTCAAAATGATTTATTATCTGAAAAGCTAAAAGAAGTTAAAATATTTAATGGCAAACTAGCCGCTTAAGAAGTCCTTCTCAGCAAAGCGCCCTTAATATATAGCCGTAGGCCCCATTCATTAATCAGGCTTTTTATCGGGCTGTTTATTGCTGGTGGCGTTTTTTTATTATTTTGTTATAATTATATATATAGCTCTGTATGTTATTGGGGTGTAAAATGCGAAAGTTGTCTAAAAAACAGGTTCTAATGCGTCTTTTTATGAGCTTTTTTATCGCAGGCAGTTTGTTTTACAATGTACAATCTGCCTCATCTGCCGAATATGGAACCTACATCATCAATGGAGCTTCCAATACTTTAACAGAAGCAGGTATTACCCCAACTGACAGTTCAAATAACGAACTCAATATAAACATATTTTCCATCGGCACAGGAAATATCGCAAATATATACGGCGGTTATTCTGAGGCATCAGATAATATAAGCTCAAATAGCATTCATATTAAAAGCAATGACGGAAGCAGTGTTGCTTTGACAAATGTTTATGGTGGCTATGTTGGTAAAAACGGTGATGTCACTGGTAATGAAATTAATATTATAAATAGCGCCGTTAGTCAGTCGGGTAAAGGGGGTAGGGGGGTTTTCTCGGCCAACAGCTAAAAGCTAGCAGCCACAAGTGTATAAAATCACACTTATACATCTACTTCTAAAAAACATGCCCTGCTTTTTGTCTTCAAGCTTCCGACTTTTGACTTA
>JAZUDR010000347.1:0-15611 GCA_045639725.1 Candidatus Avigastranaerophilus sp.
ATTAGAAAATCAGCTTCAGAAACAGGTAACAGACTTAAATCTACAAAACAGTGTGCATTTTTTCGGAAATATTAAAGCTATTGAAAACGTATATTCGGACCTGGACTTGCTCGTTCTATGTTCCAAAAATGAAGGAACACCTGTCGCCATAATAGAAGCTTTAGCATCTGGCTGCCCAGTTGCAGCCACCAATGTAGGTGGAGTAGCTGAAGTCCTTCAAAACGGCAAATTAGGGCATCTACTCCCTTTAGAACCCAAAGAGTTCACCAAAGAATTAGCAAAGATTATCTCTAACCTAAGTCACAACGGCAATCCAGAAACTGCTAGAAAAGAAATAGCAGACAGATATTCCGTAGAAAACCTAGTAAAAAATATCGCCCAACTATACAGAAAATAACGTATTAATGATGTCGCACTTCGTGCTAATGAAGCCAGCCTTCGGCTTAATGAAGTCACGGCTATCGCCGTTAATGAAGCCGGCCTATCGGCCTAATGCGCTTCGCGCGTATAAAACTCAAGTATCAAATCTACTATAGAATATAATAAATATTATTATTCTATAGTATTTGATTTATGCAGAGCATTAGTGAAGCGCATTCATTAGCGCGTAAGCGCGACTTCATTGAGGCCGCAAGGCCGACATCATTAGACCGTCAGGTCGACTTCATTTCAATAAGTCTGTTTAGCGAAGCGTATTAAAAATATAGGCGTAGCCTCATTCATATTCGGCGTTAGCCGAATCATTCATCGGGCAAAGGCCGTATTCACAGCCGTAGGCTCATTCACTTTTTGGGGGTATTATTGTTTGTAGCAGGCTTTGTTTCTGCAGGCTTTGATTCTGCAGGTTTTGAAGCCTTGCTATCAGTAGATGGAGCTGGCTTAGAAGCATCGTTTTTGTCTTTTTTCTGGGCTTCAAGATAACCAGAATCACGATAGTCAGTAGAATAAAAACCAGAACCTTTAAATATTACCGAGCTAGCAGATAAGAGCTTAGTGCCAACGGCACCACAGTCAGGGCAATATTGCGGATCTGTGCAACTCATTGAATGAAAGGAATCAAAAACCCTTTCACACTTAGTACACCGATAACTGTAGGTAGGCATTTTACCTTTCCTCCTAGCAACATTGCATAAAAAATTCAGCCATTAGTGGCTGTTTAAGTATCACAAGATTATCACAACCCCGCCACTCTTTCAAGAAAATTTATATTCGCAAAGGATAACCTCAAATCATTCTCAATTTTCAATTACAGGCCGAAAGCCTCATTCATTCTACAAGGTGGCTGCTCTGCTCAAGAAGGCGTCTAAGTCCAGCAATAATTGCTCCGGGTCAGGCAAATTGCCCAGATAACATTCCAATACCGCAATGTTGAGCTTATCATATGCTGTCTGCCAAGCTTTGGTATTCTTATTGGTGTTCAATAGCTTAATAGCCAATTTCTCTACTATTTCAAAATTAGCTTCATTATATACTGGCAGCGGTATTTTCCGAACCTGAGTAACCGTTACATGAAAGCTATGATTCTTACCCGCAAACCAGCCATTGACCAGAGTTGAGTTTAACAGGCCCGTTAAAAATTCCAGGCTATATTTTTTGTCATTAGAAATAATGAAAGATAATGAATTCTTAAAATAATAGCCTTTTTCATCCAATGTTACTACTAATCGTGTTCTTAGCTTTTCATTACGTATGTTCTGATATAGTATTTTTGGATTTTTATAGATATTCTCATCTCCTGCATAAGCCAAATGCGGACCAAAACAGATATATCTATTTTCCCAATTAATTTTGAAGGCTTCAATTTCTCTGCCCTTTAATACAGGTTTATATGAATTATCCTTGGCTTCATCAGATACGTATTTTGATGAAGTTCCTGATTTATTCACTGATTCCTGAATCCCTACCCCTATTTTGCACACGTCTCCCAACAAAATGCCAGAAGCCTCCATTGCAGAAAAGGTCGTGCTCAGAGCCTCTGGTATTATAGCGTCCCTCAATCCGATACCATTTTTCAGCTTTTCTGAGGTTGTATGAAATTCTGTTTTCCACCCATTATCTTCTGAATAATCGGTAAGAACTTTTACCGAATAATCTTTCGCAATCCTTTTATTTCTGGCGGTAATAACTACTCCCAATACGCTCGGTGCAAAATTAAAGAATCTTGGAGGCAGCATAGAAAGCTTCAACACTTCATTATTAAAAATAAATTCCCTTATTTTTTCGCACTGATGGTTTACAAGCCAGGTATGTGAAGTCACCATAGAGATAACCCCACCCTCTTTCATGCATGAAAAGCTTGCTTCAAAGAAAAAAGTATAAAGGTCAAGCTCACCCTCGGTAGTGGAATATCGTTTATGTAGTTCTGATTTATAATCTTCGCTTAAATTTACTTTATAAGGCGGATTTCCTACTATAATGGTAAATTTCTTATCAGGCCTCTGCAGCAAAAAGTCTCTCTGTTCAAGCTTAGGCCAGCCCTGATCTGGGTAGACAGTAGCTATTCTTACAAAGCATACCAGCAGAGCATAAGGGTCTATGTCGTAACCATAGATGTTATCTAGTGAATAATATTTTGCAGCAGCTAAAAGAAAGCTGCCATCACCGCATGCAGGGTCAAGAATGCTTTTGTCTTCATTTTCAAAAATATCATTGGCAAAAGCCTGAGCTACCATTTTCTCTGCCAGGCTTTCAGGAGTATAAAACTGTCCTTTGCCCCTTTTGGCAGTTCGGGAACGTGCCTCAAGATCCGGAACTTTCCCGTCAAATGCGTCTTTTAACGGGTATTCAGCATCAGCAAGCTCTATAAATGTATTACAGAATTCCCTTGGCGCACCTATTTCTAAAAGCATTTGAGTGGGCCTCGTTGCGCTTTCAGAGATAGGATAAATCAATGAAAGCCTGTAACGAACCCACTCAAATATAGTCATAACGCAATTATACTGCTAATTAGCTATTAATAGGCAGCTGCGTTCTTTACAGCATCCTTGGCTTCCTGTTCCTTGCGGCGCTTTAAGAATTCCATCAGGAACGCTGCAAAAACAGCAAGAACGCCAGCGCTTAAACCGGCCAGAATAACCATAATAGCTCTCTTAGGCTTAGATTTTCTTTCTGGTATTCTAGGCTGGTCAATAACTTCAAACTGGCTTCCTTCTTCTGCTTCAGTAATCTTGGCCATTTCATACTGTTCTGTCAAAACAGCATAAACCTTTTCTTTAACCTTAAGATTTCTCTGAAGTCTAAGGAATTCCATGGAAACCTCTGGCAATGTTGCCAGTTCTTTTTCCATTTCGCCGATTTCCTTCTTAATTGCTTCTGTCTTAGCTTCTTCAGCCACTTTCTGAGCTTCCATCTTTACTAATTCAGCAACATTACCAGAAGATTTAAGAAGACTCTGCTGCATTTCAAGAGAAATATTTGATGTTACCCTCTGAGTTTCAAGAAGAGCCATTTTATCAATATTGGCTGCAGTCTGCTTATCAAGAGCATACATTTTATGCTTATCCTGAAAATTCTTATATTCATTTTCAGTAACTTCAAGTTCTTTACCAACTAAGGCAAGCTGCTTTTCAATGAATATTCTCTTTTCCTTCTGAGGACCCATGGAGAATTTTCCAAGCCTGTCAATATAAGCAGCAACTATTTCTGCAGAAGTGGTTGCATTCATAGTTTCTGCTGATATTGTAATAAGACCTGTCTTTGCATCATTATCGACGGAAACAATCTTTTCCATCATCTTGAGAATATCATCATAAATGATTGGTTCATCAGGATCAGGTAACTTATCTCCAATAATGGCAGGATTTGTAGCAATACCAAATGTCTTGATAATGTAATCGCTCATGGTAGCGCTCTGAAGGAAGCAGGTAAGGTAATTAGCTCCGCCGCCGCCACCAAGGCCCCCCATAAGACCACCTATAGGCAGACTGCCCATAAGACTTGCCAGCATACCGCTTCCACCGGAGGAAGAATGAACGAATATTGTTCCCTGTGCCTTGTAGTAATTGGGCATAAGCAAAGAATACCCAGCAACAAGGATAGCTATAACTACAGGAAATACAACGATAAGTTTCCAATACTTTTTAAGAACAGCAAGAAGCTCAAAAAGATCGATTTCGTCTTCCTGAAGACCCATCATTATTTCGCGCTTCAGAAGTTCTTCTTTTACTTCTTTTTTTAATTGATCAGTATTAATTTCGTGATTATCAGCCATAATTATTCTTCAATGATTTCTACGTTTGCACGTGGAAGAGTCAATGTTTCTCCAGAAGTTGTCTTAATAGTAACAACACGAACCTTTGCTTCTGTAGCTATGATTACAGGCTGTTCAGGTAACTCTACGACTGTAGCAACTTCACCGAAATGAGGTTCACGTATAATTCTAACAGGGCTGCCAACATTCATACCAGTGTTTTTGCTGACGACTTCATCCTTACCACCTTCATTGTTTAAAGGAATAACGACTTCAGGTCTGATAACACCAGCACGGATCTGAGTTGCACCGTTGATAGAGGTCTTCATGCCAACAGACTGCTTAAGAAGTTCATATGTCTTCTTTGCCATCTGAATCTTACCAAAGCCTTCAGTAACAACAAGAGTAATACCCTTTTCTTCAGTACCTGTAATTGCAACACCCAAATCGTAGCCAAGGAATTCCTTGAGGTCTTCAGCATCGTAACCGCCAACGATTACGCCCTTAACACCAACTTCTACAGCTCGGTTAAGAGCAGCAGCAGTAACAAGAGAACCGCCGACAATAATTTTGCCTTTGTGTTCAATCTTGATATCATCAGCGTCAAGAACCTTGTCTGGTGAATCAGAAACCATCACAAGTTCCCCTACAACTTCACCACCGATACCGAAAATACCCTGAATGTAGGTTGCTACAGAATTAACTTTAACGCCTTCTTCGGGGTAAACCTTATCAATAACGCCTTCAACATAGGCATGAACCTGAACAGGAATAGGCGGTTCACGAAGAATAGCCTGACCTGTTGCAGTAGAAAGACTTTCTACACTACCAGTAATAGGAGATTCTATAAAGCTCTTGAACCAGCCGAAGAAACCGTTAGTTTCTGCGATAATGTCACCCTTCTTTATCTGGTCGCCTTCTTTTACCTTAAGGTAAATGCCTATTTCATTTGGTTCACAGCCCAACTGACCAGCAAGGTTCATTGGATAAACGTTGCCAGGAAGGTCAGTAGCAGCAACGATGGTTTCTGCAGTAACCTTATCGCCTTTTTTAACCTTAACTTCGCCCTTAAGAGGAAGCTTTCTATCCTTTTCAACTAATGTCTTAGAAACAATCTTAAGCCCTGGTGTATATGCACTAGCCATAATTAGTTATCCTTTCTCTCAAAGACCGGGGTAAAGGTTCATTGCCTTATACCAGGACTTAACAAGTGCTATGCGTTCGGCATTGTCTTTTGGAAGAGTGAATGGACGTCCGCGTGTATCGAAGATTACACCGACTACGCCACCATTAACTTCGCCTTCGAATTCCTTGCCGTCGCCGTTGCCCATGTCAAAACCCCATCTCGGCTTAACATGAATCTTAGCTGTTTCGCCAATACCCAATGGGATAACATTGAGTTCGCCACCATTCAAGGTCTTGCTTATCTTTTCACCGTTCGGCATTTCAAGAGTGAAATCAAGAACAGCTTCATTCTTCTTTACAACGCCTGTTGGAGATACGCATGTGCCTAAGTAAATCAAGCAGTCACGTTCAAAAACACTTAATGCAGCTTCTTCCTGAACTGTTGCCAAAACACCAAGCTGAGGCATCATGAAGATAGAGTCAACAGTTAACTGAGTGATACCTTCTGGCAGGAATGCGTCAATAAGCATCATAGCTGTCTGCTGTCTGCGTGGAGCATGAGAAAGAACACCACCTGAACCGATAAGCATATTCAAATCCTTCAGGTTAACAAGGCTTTCACCAGTCATAGTCTGGTCGAAAACGTCGCCGATAGTTCTTTCCTGCTGAACACCCTTCAAGCCAACTGCCAAAGAGCGGTGCTGATCGAAAGAGAGTCTCAAAGCTTCCTTTGCACAAGCCTGTTCAACAATCAATTCTTCAATAAGTGATGGAATTGTTGTCGGACGGATCATTTTGTTCTTAACACGGTTGCGAAGGTCACGTTCGTCCATTTCAAATGGAACCCAGCGCATAACATTTTCAAGACCGGCTTCAGCAAATACGTTAGAGATTGAATAGCTCATACCGTAGTTAGCAGAAACTGACTTGTTATAAATGCCTTTAAATACGCTGAATACGTCTGTTGTAGCACCACCGATATCGGCGCCAACGACAGTAATGCCCTTCTTGCGTGAAATCAACTGCATGATGTCCCCAACAGCGCCTGGGGTTGGCATAATCGGAACGTCAGTAAGTTCCATCAAATGCGGATAACCAGGAGCATGGCTCATAACGTGTTCAAGGAAAAGGTGCTGAATCTTCTGTCTTGTAGGCATAAGATTTTCTTTTTCCATTGAAGGTCTCAGGTTGTCTGTAATATCGAGTGCAACCTTGTCACCAAGGGCATTCTTAACCTGTTCACGGGCTTCTTTATTACCAGCATAAAGAACTGGCAATTCATAGCCAACACCAAGGCGAGCCTTTGGACTTGCTGCAGCAATAATTTCTGCCAGACCAATAACCTGCTTAGTGTTACCACCGTCAACACCACCAGAAAGAAGAATCATATCCGGACGTAAATGTCTGATTCTCTGAATCTTCTGGTGCGGCAAACGACCGTCGTTGGTGGCCAATACGTCCATAACAATGGCACCGGCACCAAGAGCTGCACGTGTTGCAGATTCACCAGACATTGTCTTAACAACGCCTGTAACCATCATCTGCAAACCACCACCTGCAGAACTTGTGGAAACGTAAATGTCAACGCCCTTGTTATCCTTAAAGGGCTTTATAATAGCTTTTCCGTCATCTGTGAGTATCTGGCGGCCTGCTAATTCCTGAACTTCGGCTACTGCATTCAATACACCCTGTGTAACATCTTCTACAGGGGCTTCAACTGTTGTTGGAGCTTCGCCGCGAACAATCAATCTGAAAACGCCGTTGCGTTTTTCAATAAGAATAGCTTTAGTGGTAGTACTACCGCAGTCTGTTGCCAGGATGCTTTGAATATCACTGTTGCTCACTAGAATTACCTTCCTTAGTTTCTTTCTTGTTATTTTCAAGGTCTTCGATAGACTGAATCAGTTGTTCTATACGGGCTCTATCACCCATAACAGCCTGAAACTTTTCCATCTTGACCGGGTCAAAAATCATATCTAATAATGGTCCGAAAATAACCAGCGCACTATATCCAACAAGAGATAATGGTCTGGCCATTTCCAAAGCCACTATGGCAGGAGCGGACATCTGTTTGTCGACTATGAGTTTGGCTAAGGTTTCGATGAATTCATCCAGAACCTCTGGAGAAAACTTATAATGTTCCTCCGGACCTTCCGGTATAGTCCACATTCCCATGAAGTCTGCTCCTATTCCTTAAAAGCTTATATTATATGCAACCAGTCGTGCAGCAGAAAACTGAAACGACCGATAAGCAATGAAATACGGCCCATTACAGTAGCACCGAATGAAGCACCGAAGCTTATCATAAGGAACCAGATACCAATTTTGGCGAGGTTGCCATATACAGGACCGCGATGTTCTGTGCTGAAGAAGAAATAGAACAGACATGCGATTGAACCGACAACGAGAACTAAATTTGAGAAGCTCTGCCAAAGATTACCAGCAACAATGATTGGCTTGATTGCCTTAGCAATTTGAGGAATCAAATACTGCTGAGCAGATGTAACAATAGTCAAGCCTGTTGATACACCCATAACAAAAGCTACTGTAAAGCGGCTTACCCAAGCAAGCTTTTGAGAGAAGCGCAACAACATCAAACAACCAAGAATACCAGGAATAATCAGCCAGTATTCTGGTGTTGCCTGGGCTGCTGCACCAGCTGCAAACATTGAAGGGAAAAGCTTTGCCAGCAAAAGTGGCTTTAAAACCTGATGGAAATATACAACAGAGAGATAATAGCCTGCTGAAACACCAACAAAGAGAGATTCAGCAATGCGATAGAATGGATTATCCTTATAGAGGAAACTGAAGCAGCACAGAGTAATGAAAGCTCCAATCCAAATACTAATAATTTCAGTCATTTTCTTTCTCCTACTCAGGCTTTCTTTTTCTTGCCATTCTTGCGATTTTCAGCAATATAAGCAAGGTTTCCGAGAATAATGAAAATCATGATGGTCAAGTGAGCAATAGACTGAGGGGCCATACCGGCACGACCGTCACCCATTACTTCAACCAAACTTTCATATTCTGCTGCGCCAGGAAGACCACCAATCATACCAACAATCTGCTTAGTCTGAAGGTATGTGGTAAATCTTGGGATATTAACAGAAGTGCAGCCGCAAGCCATTGGTCTCTTGTGGTCGCCTTCTACGCTGATGAAAGCTTCAATACCGTTAGTACCTGCAGTATAGCTGATAATCAATGCTATATCCTGCATACTGAATCTTTTACCAGAAGCAGTCTTGAATATAGCCATGTTATCTGTAGAATTACCTCTCATATCCTGTGGATATGGGTTCATAAAGTCTACACAAAGGCTCTTAACGTGAATAATACCACCAGTCTTGTAACCGAGGTTAACATAGTCTGTGCCGTATTCAATGTTCTTTGAACAACCAGCGGCTAATTTGCCTTCTGCTTTAAACTTATCAAAGGTTTCAGTATAAATCTTCTTGGCGTCGTTAAAGCACTTTTCGGCAATGTCACTACCTACTGGCCAGTTAGCACCAGCGATTGGCTTGATGTTTCTTCTGAACATATGCAGGAACACTGCTGTAGCAGCCGGACCAAGTTCTGGTTCTGCAGCCGGGTCAAAGTCGAAAGAAATGAAGCATCTGCTTCCTTCCGGCATATTCTGAATGGTATCGTAAAGGCCCATAACAGCCTTACCTGGATAAATCGGGAGATCGAACTTGAAAACCATAGGCAGAACAACTGCCAATGCTACACATACGAATACCCAACGACGGTCTAGGTTTTTGAGTTTTAAGAAAAAGTCCATATTTATTCTCCTCAACCTTCTCCGCCAAGATGGCTTCTTTCAACACCAAAGATAATCTTAAGTGAAGAAGAAATATAACCAAGCATAGCGCCAATGAGAATAGCACTCTGGGCAGCAGAACTTGGATAAGAAAGAATCCATTCCTTAATTGCGGCAATATCAAGGAACTTGCCAATGAAAGGAATGTAACCAAGGAAATTAGAAAGCATGTTGCCCAGTGGAACGTTACCTAACATAACGATAAAAGCTGAGAACATAAGCAAACCAGCTTCCTTTGATTTGATTCTGAAAGCTCTGAATGATGCAGAAGCAACAAAGAATGCTAACAAAGCAAACATTGTAGACTGAGCAGCCTTGAAGATACCTTCAAACATAACCTGCTGAGCCTGAACAATCTTAGCCATGAATGGAGTCTTAAGTCTGTCTGCAGCAACCTTAGCTATAGCATGAACACCGTTGGAATCAGGAACACAATCTTCAACGGTAAGAATCTTTGCGCCTTCCTTTGTTACTTCAATATTCTTGATAGTAACCTGTCTGGCACTGAGATTGTTATCAGCAAGGCACATAAAAGAGCTGTCATTTACATGGAATTCAGGATCAAATGTCGGCCAAGAACCAGACATCATACCAAGAATAGACATTCCAAAGAAGCCAACGAGAAGAACTACGGAATAACCCCAACCGTTCTGCTTTCTGGCTATTTTCTGGAAGTTAAAGCGCAAAAGGCTGAAAGCACCCAGAATCATAGTGAATGTCATGATAATCTGAATCCACTGTGGGAAAACTTCTTCAAGTGACTTAATAGTTGGCAGAGCCGGGCCGCTGAAGAAGGCCAGTATCATAACGATACCGGACAGGAAAGTAATAATCAGAGGTAATGTTCTTTTCAAAAATAGCATTTCTATTTACCTCCTCACTTCAGATATTCCATAAAGGTGGTTGCCATGGTTGCGAACTTGCTGTTCTGACCATAATCAGTTGCAGCGATAGTTTCAAGCAAGGTTCCAATGATAATGGCTGCAATAATAACAACCTTAACCATGTCCTGACCTTTAAGAGAACCAACTTCACGTGGGTTCTTAGAAAGATATGCAGAGGCTGCAAACAATTCTTCACCAATCAAAGTGTAGTCACAAGCTGCAACAAAGAAAGGAATCTGAGATGGTTCTGCAGTACCAGCAATCTGGATAGCACCGACAGCATTACCTGTTTCTGCAAGAATCAAGGATTCTGCATAGAAGGTTCCCAAATAGAAGCAGGCGGCTGGCTTATCACGCATCATGATACCACCAACACCGGCAACATAACCGAACTGGTCATCAGTAAGATAGTTGATTCTATCTGGTCTATAAGCGTCGATTCTGCCCTTTTCCAGATATGCCTGTTTTACAACTTCGTGTGCAACAGACATAACGAAGCTTCTGCACTGTGGAGCATAAAAATCGGTATCATATTCAGCAGTTTTTCTTGCAACGTGTCCCATTATTGTAACACCGGCTATTGTCTGAATATCGTCCATGTCAGCAATACCAGGAGCATAGAGAACACCGCGACCCATTTCAGTAGCACGGCCAACAGCGTCTTCAATAGCAGAAAGGCCACTGATTCTTCTAATGAACATTTCCTTACCGCGCTGGGCCTGGAAAGTATAATAGCTAACAAAAGCAAGAAGAACGATTATTACAGCCAATGTTGAACCACGGCTTGATTCAAAGTAATAAAGTTCTTTTTCTTTCTTTACTTCTTTGGGTTCTGCTTCAGCAGGCTTAGCTTCTACAGTAGCCAGAGTTGCTTCAACAACTTCTAAAGGCTGAGCAATCGGCTTTGCTTCTGCTGGAACTTCTACTACAACATCTTCTACTGGAGCAGGTGCTGGTTCTGTTACTACTGTTTCGGCTGGAGCAGCTTCAGTTGCTGCAGCATCCTTATTTGATGCTGGAATAGTTTCTGGAAGAACTACTTCTGGAGTATTGCTTGGAGTAGTAACTTCATCTGCTGGAGAAACTTCTACAGATATTGCTTTATTAGCATCTGCTGGTTCAGCTACGTTTTCCTTAGCTTCAACAGTTGCTTCTGAAGATGCCGGAATAGCATCGGCTTGTTCTGTATCTGCAACGGATTTGTTGTCGGTTACATTTTCGCTAGCTGTTTGTTCAGCTGCGGCAGTATTTTCGCTGCTTATAACGACGGTTTCAGAGGTTACAACAGGCACAGCTTCATCACTCTGAGCAAAAAGAGCGAAAGCTGATACCAAACAGAGAACTACAGCCAATAGTGGCATCAGTGCTCTGGGCGGTCGCCGTAAAACACTCATGGAAAAACCTCCATAAAAAAATATGCAAAATTATAAATCAGTATAACGGTATAGTCAATAAATTCTAATTTGCAATTCATAATGCATAATTCACAATTATTTCTTTAGTTGCTGCTTCAACTAGCTTAGTGCCAATTCCTGATTGAGGATTGAGGATTGAGAATTGAGAATTGAGATTGGGCAGAAACTTGGTAAAAGCAGTAGAAGCAAAACAAATAATTATGAATTATGAATTATGAATTATGCATTAATACTCATTTCCCTTCGCGCAGGGAGAGAGCTGCTTTTAACAGTTTTTTCGTGTAATCGTGTTTTGCATCAGTGAGCAGCTTATCTGCTGGCAATTCTTCAACAACATCGCCATGGTAAAGGAGTAAAATTCTATCAGAAATCTGACGCACTACAGCAACGTCATGAGAAATAAAAATCATTGAAAGTCCACGCTTTTTCTTGAGTTCCATCAGAAGTTCAAGAATCTGAGCCTGAACAGAAACATCTAATGCAGACACTGCTTCGTCGGCAATAATAAGCTTTGGATTAAGAATCAGGGCACGGCATATTCCTATTCTCTGACGCTGGCCGCCACTGAATTCAGTCGGGTATCTATCCAATACCTCTTTGGCCAGACCAACTTCTGTCAGTGATTTTTCAAGGAAGGCTTCTACCCCACCCTCTGGATTTATTTTATGAATCTTAAGAGGTTCGGTTAAAATCTGCCTGACAGTCATTCGTGGGTCTAAGGAACCGAATGGGTCCTGAAAAACCATCTGCATGTCACGCAAAATAGCAAGACGTTCGCTTCCCTTTGCATTCAGTATATCTCTACCCAATAAAAGAGCAGAACCTGAGTCCACCCCATGAATGCCCATCAAAGCCCTGGCCAGAGTTGATTTTCCAGAGCCTGATTCGCCAAGAATGCCAAGAGTTTCGCCTTCATTAACAGTAAAAGACACATTATTCAAAGCACGAACAGTCTCGGGTGCTTCCTTAGTAAACAACCGTTTCAGCTTCTTAGTAAAGCTGCGTTCAACAACAAACTCTTTGCAAAGATTTTCAACCTTTAATATTGTTTCCATAATTTCCTTTTATTGGCAACGTCAAAGTATACCCAATATTCCTGCATCCGTCACAGTTCCGCTGTGCCATCTTCCCCCTAAAGGGGAAGGACAAAAAACAATCAATTATGCATTATGAATTATGCATTATGAATTAAATAACACCTCGCCCCGTGGTTGGCTGAAACTTCAACAAAGGCTGGTCTCGCTTCGCGGCACTTGTTTTCGCACTGTTTGCAGCGGTCAGAGTAGACACAGCCTTGAGGCTTTTTATCAGGGAATGGCAGAGTTCCAGATATTGGAACAGGCAGCTTACGTTCCTGAACAAGACGTGGCAATGCTGAAATAAGATCCTTGGTATAAGGGTGCTTCGGTGAATTGATTACTTCATCAGATGGTCCTTTTTCAACAAGGTTTCCACAATAAAGAACAGCTATTTCGTCCGAGATGGTTCTCAGAACTCCAAGGTCATGACTTATGAAAATCATAGTAAGGTTCTGTTCCTTTATAAGCTTTCTCAATTCAGTAAGAAGCTGTATCTGTAATTCTGCATCGATTGCTGTAGTTGGTTCGTCAGCAATAATCAGTTCAGGTTCCATGACCAGTGCCATTGCAATCATGGCGCGCTGCCTCATTCCGCCACTGAGTTGATGAGGGTATGAATCAAGGAACTTTTCTGGTTCATTAAAGCCGGCTCGCAGCAGAGCCTTTATTGTTCGTTCCTTTACTTCTTCCTTAGTTATGCCTTTTACATGAGCATACAAGGTCTCGCCAATCTGCTCAGAAAGCTTCATCAATGGATTCATAGCGGTCATCGGTTCCTGGAATACGAAACCGATTTTCTTGCCACGTATTGAATTCATTTCTTTTTCAGAAAGCGTCAGCAAATCGGTATTATCGAAAAAAACCTGCCCACTCTGCTTCTTTATTGAGCTTTTGGGAAGAAGACCTACCATGCTCATGCACATTACCGATTTACCAGAGCCAGATTCACCTGCAATACCTAAGCAGGTTCCCTTTTTCACTTCAAGAGATACATTGTCTAATACTGGCAATTCCTGCCCATCAGTGCCATTCAGTGTAAGATTGTAATTCAGTAAATGTAGCATTTTATTATTTTCCAGTAGATGTCAAAGTTTGTTCCACTCCGCTTTTGGCTATTAGCTTTTGGCTTTTGGCCGTGAGCTTCCGGCTTCCTGCTTCCTGCTTCAAGCTTCCGGCTTCAAGCTTCCGGCTTCAAGCTTCCGGCTTCGTGCTTCAGGCTTCAGGCTTCGAGCTTCAAGCTTCAAGCTTCAGGCTTCCGGCTTCCAGCTTCAGGCTTCAGGCTTCAGGCTTCAGGCTTCAAGCTTCAAGCTTCAAGCTTACAGCTTCGAATCCTGGGGACCAAACATCAGTTTCCAGTTGAATATATCGTTCCAATAAGCAGTCTTAGCTTTCATTGTGGCAATATTATCACCATGAACAAGAGCAAGATTACTTGGTCTTACAAGAAATGCACACGGACAAAGCTGTGAAATCTTCTTGTTGACTCTTTCATAAATAACAGCCTTGTCTTCATTGCAAACAATGCGATCCAAAGCTGCAAGGTCAGCATCAAGCTCAGCATCACTGATTCCTGTAAAGTTCAAGCTTTCGGCATCATCAGGCTGCTTAGTAGAGAACAAAGCCTTCAAACTGCAATTATCAGCAATATGGTAGCTAAGAAGAGCAGTATCATAATTGCCAGCCTTCAATCTGCCAGCTACAAAATCTGTCCATGAAACAGCTTCTACTTCAGCTGCGATTCCTGCTTCCTTTAATTTATCAATCATCTTTTCCGCAATCATGCGACGAGTCATATTATCATCATTTATCATGATTTTAAGCTTAAATGCAGAACCGTTGTATTCTCTGATTCCATCGTTGTTATTGTCGACAACACCTGCTTCGGTAAGAAGCTTAACACCTTCTTCATAGGCATTTTCAAGAGTCTTGTCTTCACCACCGACGGGTATCAGATTATCAAATAGTTCAGTTGAATCAGGGCCTAGATACTGTTTAACACAGCTTCTATCCATAATAAGATTCAATGCTTTTCTTATTCTTATATCCTGAAGCTTTTCATTCTTAGTATTGAAAACCCATGCAGCAACAGCCGGGTTTGGATACTGCATATAAATTACATTTTCAACACCAAGATTCTGGAGCTGTTCACCTACGATTGAAGGAATATCAATCCAATCAAAGAGACCTTCTCTGAAATCGCTTATAGATTGCTGTAATTCATAGGAAGATGCTATAACCAGCTTTGGTCTGGAAGCCCCCTTACCATCAAAGAAATTTACATCTGGTTCAAGCTGGTAATACTTGTGCTTTTCATTTTCAACAACCTTATATGGGCCTAAACCAACCGGCTTTTCCATAAAGCTGTCATAGGTAGCCTTAACAGTTGTTCCACTCGCAATATTCTTTTCATCCAGAATGTGACCAGGAATAAGACCAACGCAAAGCATATCCATATATTTTATAGAATTGCCTGCAAATCTGATTTCTACACCTTCCATGGTATTATTCATCGAAACAATACCCTTGGCTGCTGCGGCATACGGACTATTCTTTTCTGTTGAAAGCATCTGAGCCACAGTATAATCAAATTCAGTAGGATCAAAATCCTTGCCGTCATGCCATTTAAGATTTTGACGCCACTTGGCGTTAACAACAACCTGTTCACCATCTAAGCTTGTTTCAAAGCTTTCAAACAAATATGGCGAATAACTGCCATCCTGAAGCTTTCTCAATGGAGCAGCAAATACCAGATTGCTGAACATCTGGTCGTGATTATACTCTGGAGCCTTCACAGGGTCTATCTGTTCCGGAGCACCGTAAAAGCCAAGCTTCACATAGCTTCCACTCTTATCTGCAAGTAATTGCTGGTATTTCTGAGGCATTTCCTTCTTGCCACAGCCAGTTATCATTAAAGCAGCACTCATTGCTGCTGCCAATAAAACATATTTTTTCATATATAATAACCTTATGTATAAATTATAAAGACTTTATACTCCGTTCCCCTCATTCGTCACGACTTCGTCGTGCCCCCTTCCCCCTAAAGGAGGAAGGGCTTGCCGGCGGGGGAGATTCGCCCTAAACAACGTTACAACACATCCC
>JAZUDR010000348.1:0-7131 GCA_045639725.1 Candidatus Avigastranaerophilus sp.
ATCTTGCCAATTTTTTCAGAAATAGAAGCAATAAGATTTAGTATTTTATTGGTAATGCTAAATGGTGGTTTATAACTCATAATCCTTTTCCTATCTAGTTTTTACTATAACATATAATATCATTATCAACAATATCTTACGTATTATCTTGTCTATCAAAGTAAAATACTAGTTAAGGCTACTGGACAATTTTGCTAAATTTAGAAAATTGTCCAGTAGATTCTGATTCCAGAGAAAACAATGATTAAACGAGGAAAATATATAGCGCCTATAAGAGAATTTTATAACAGTGACTTAATTAAGATAATCACAGGAATAAGACGCTGCGGTAAATCTGTGATTTTGGAGGAAATTTTAGAGGAAATAAAGGACTAATCAGAAAGTAATCATTACAAATGACGAAATCGATTATAGTACAAGCACAGTCAGTCATATTAAGTTCAAAGATTTCGTTCTAATGAATGAATTATAATGAGAATTTTATATATTGCTGCCTGCGCCATTGTTTGTCAAACAAGTAAACTGTCTGGGTTAAGCAGGAATTCCTTAATGCCCATCATCAAATAACCATTGTCATCATAACGAGGTTTCATGTTGTGAACCCATCTAATATTTTTGCCGTTATCGGCATTTTTGTTAGCTTGTGCGGTTTTTTGAAGAAACGGTAGTTATTGCAAAAAATAATTTTGAAGGAATGGAATAATACCCTTGAATATTTGAAGAAACGGTATTATTATTGAATAATAATTTTGAAGAAATGGAACAATATGCTTCTAGGGGACTATATATGTTCAAAAGAAAAGCTTTTGAAAAATTAAAATATTGGAAAGAAAAAAAAGCTCCAAAGTATTCTGTGCTTTTAGAAGGGGCTAGACGTGTAGGAAAGTCAACAATTGCTGAGGAATTTGCAAAAAAGGAATACAGGTCATATATAAAGGTTGATTTTGCAAACATAACGCAAGGTGTTCTTGATGTGTTTGATGACATTGCAAATCTGGACATTTTCTTTCTTAGACTGCAAACAGTAACTGGAGTAACATTGTATAAAAGGGAATCTGTCATTATTTTCGACGAGATTCAACTTATGCCTAAGGTGCGTCAGGCGATAAAGTATCTGGTTGCAGACGGAAGATATGACTATATTGAAACAGGTTCACTTATTAGCATAAAAAAGAACGTCAAAGATATTGTTCTTCCCTCTGAGGAAATGAAAATACAGATATATCCAATGGACTATGAAGAATTCATGTGGGCTATTGGAAATGATACATATAATGTGTTAAGAGAACTGTATAAACTTGGAAAGCCTGTTGGAAATTCCTTAAATAGAAAGTTGATGAGAGATTTTAGAATCTATATAGCGGTTGGAGGAATGCCGCAGGCTATAGAGGCATATGTGGAAGGCAGGAATTTTATAGAAATTGATGAAGTAAAGAGGGAAATCATAGCTTTATACAAGGATGATTTCTTCAAAATAGATGGTACCGGTTTAATCGGAAGAATGTATGATTCTGTCCCAGCTCAGCTTGCAACAAATAAGAGAAGTTATATTATTTCTGCAGCTACAGGCAAAAAGAAGATTGATAAAGATTTAGAGCGCTTGCATGACTTATTAGATTCAAAGACAGTATTACCTTGTTACAACGTCCTTAATCCAAGTATCGCACTTCCTCAAACAAGAGTCGATGATACATTTAAGCTATACTTAGCCGATACAGGACTATTTACTACGATGATTTTCAAATCTTCAGGACAGACGAATGAAAACATCTATACGAAGCTTCTAAGTGATTCGTTACCTGCAGATTTGGGATATCTGTATGAGAATGCTGTTTCTCAGATTATTGCCGCTTCAGATATAGATCTTTATTATCACACCTGGGAAAAAAAGAATAGTTCACATTACTATGAGGTTGATTTTTTGCTTGCGTCGAAGACAAAGATAGTTCCTGTTGAGGTTAAATCATCTGGAATTGGCAAACATGAATCAATTATGGAATTTCAGAAGAAATATTCCAAGTATGTAGTAAAAGAAATCCTGTTATCACAGAAGGATATCGGCAATGTTGAAATGCTGAAACTATATCCAATATATATGCTGCCGTTTATTATTGAAGATTTGTGACTTGTCTTATGCTTACTTGGTATTAAAGTATGTTGCAACTCCCAACCCCAGCCACAGTTGTTGGTTTCAAAACGGTTTGGTGAAGAAATCCCCCCTGCCCCCCTTTACGAAAGGGGGTCTTAAAAACCCTCCAAAGGGCCACACTCTCTCGGCCAAGAGCTAAAAGCTAATAGCCAAAAGCCTATTGCAACAAACCTTATACTTACTTGGTATAGAAGTGTAGCTAGTAAAGCTTTAAGCTTCAAGCTATAAGCTATAAGCTCCAAGCTTCAGGCTTCAGGCTTCCAACTATCGACTTTTGGTGTGAGTGGATTATTTAATATAGAAAATAATATTGTTTACTAAGAATATGTTTTGTATAATTAGTTCTGATGCGGACCTGAATGCGTTTATTCGCAGTGTGAAGTATTTGTGGCTGTTCTGTAATGATTTGATGAACAGATTATCATAGGTCGAAATGGTGGTTTATTGATATGAAAAAAACGTTTGCTATAATTATTGGCATATTTATTTCTTTTATGATGTTAGGCTGCGGCGGAAATAGTCATATAGCACAAATGATGGAATCTTCTGAATGTCCTGAAGCCCTAAGATACGGGGTTCCATATCCTGACGAAAACTGGGATATTGCTTTTTATTCCTGGAATAATTCAACGAAGCAGACTCCATTTGGAACAGGCTATGTAATAGCGAACGAAGATAATGACAATGATAATTTCCTTTTTGTAAAAAATAACGGAGAGATTTTTTATGGCTTGAATTATGGAACTGGCGACTATGAGTATGCTAAGGTCTTTGATTATGCCAGCAATGAATTTGACATTTGTGAGGGATTGCGCTGCTCAGAAAAAAGACCTGTAAAGTTTGAAAATGACGATTATAAAGGTCTTTTTGAGCTGATAGTTGAGGGTTCTGAAGAGTATTACGGCTTAGAAAATTTAGGATTCTTTTTTGATGCTAATATGTCTTACTTTTTTATTCTTTATTTCTCTGAAGATATTTATGCCGATACTCTCAACGCAAGAATGTCTGCCTTAAAATCTTTACGTTTATCAACGAATGCTAAATTGACTGAAAGATGTAGAATAAAATCTAATCAATTACAGTCTGCTGAAGAAGATTCAATAAACGAATTAGAAGAGAATATTCGTAATAGCAGTTTAAGTAATGCAGAAAAAGAGTCTACAATAAAAATCTGCGAGGGAATAAAAGAGCTGATGAATAAAATAAAAGATACTGAATCTATCATAAAAGCAGCCGAAAGTTTAATAAAAGAGGACGAGGAACTATTGAAGACTGCAAAAAGCGAGGAAGAGGCAGAAAGACTTAAGTCTGATATTCAAAGATTGAAAAATGATATTGAACTGAAACAAAGAACGATAACTAGTTGTTACAATGATATCACGAAAAACATATTTGATATAATAAAGAAATTAGACCCCAAAACAAGAGAACGCGACGAAACCATTGAGAGAAAATCCAAAGCAGTAAAGCAATCAGAGAAAGTTAAAACTACCTCTACTATTTTGAATAATACTACAAATTTAGATTATGAGAGAAAGTCAAAGTCTGTCAAATAGTAATAAATATTTTTGGAAATAATCTTTTCTAATTACTAGACAAGAAAAGTCCTGATAAAGAGCTACTGGACAATTTTTGCAAAATTTAAAAATTGTCCAGTAGTATTGGACGATTTTTCGATTGTTTGTTGTATTGTCTAAAAGATTCTGATTCTAGATAAAACAATGATTACACGAGAAAAATATAGCACCTATAAGAGAGTTTGAGGCTTCATGCCGTGACCCATCTAATATTTTTGCCGTTATCGGCATTTTTGTTAGATGCGCTTGTGATGTTTATGGCAGATTTTCTTGAAGAAACGGTAGTTATTGAAAAAAATAATTTTGAAGGAATGGAACACTACATAAAATTCTGTATGTTTTGGAGTTGAAAAACAGTCTTTGATATTGTATTATTTTAATGACGATTAAATTAATGGAGATTAAGCTAGCGTGAAGAAGTTTTATGACCGCAAGAATGAACTCAAAGCTCTGGAAAAAATAGAAAAGAACTCATTAAATTCTGCTAATTTCACTGTTATAACAGGTCGCCGCAGAATCGGAAAGACTGAACTCTTGAAGAAATATATTGAAAAGACTTACAGGTTGTTACAGACACCAATTCAGAATCTGTGCACAAAGCTAATGCACAGACCCAGGTAAAGCTTGATGATTGTGTTTGTCTGACTGATTATGTTGATGATGCAATTGGCAAATTGAATATTGATTGTGACTACGAAAAACATACGTTTTCCTTACGGATAAAGATAAATGATTTTTGGCTTTTGGCCGAGAATGGTAGATTGATTTTTAAATAAGTTTATTGTTGTAGTCTTCTAAGCAATGAAATATGCCTAAGACAAAAACAGTAGAGTTTAATATTCTATAAATTATTATATAATTCATTTCAGGCACTATTGCTTCTCTGTATCCTATTTCAGCCAAGTTCTTATCATGGCATTCTCTAAATATCATAGGATTTTTTTCCAATCTGGAATAAATATCCTTGATATTGTCTAAGAGATGCTTGGCGGCCTGTTTACTTTTTAATTTGTTTATCAGATATTTTAAATTTTTATCTAACAAACGTTCCATTTCTAGAGTTATTACTAATTTATAAGTCATATTTTTTTCTTAATGCTTCCAAAGATTTCTTAGCGTCTAACGTTTCACCAGTTTTGATTTGTTGTTCAGAAACCATAAGACTCTGATACATTTGAATTTTTTCGGCAAGGCTTTCATAGGTGTCCATGCTCATAATAACCATGTCGCCATAGCCATTTTTTGTAACATAAACTGGTTCATCGCTATTATGGCACATTTCAGAAATTTCGGAAGTGTTTTTTAGATTTTTTATGGGTATTATATGTGGCATAATATATCTCCTATTTATACCATAATTATATCCATAAAAATTAAATCATGCAACTGCTATAAGATTAGGTCTTAGGTCTTAGGTCCAAGCTTCTGGCTTTCAGTTTCTAGCTTCAGGCTTTCTCGCGGGCTATTGCATAAAAATGATAGACGTGATAGAAATTTAGTTATACACAATATAGAAATAAATAGGGACGCAGGCAAAATGAAGAGATATTTTCTTTTGGCATTAGTTGTTTTATGCCTTTCACAGGCTGTTTATGGGTTTGAAATCACAAACTCAAAGGAATCAGATAAGGCTTATGTGCCTTATGCCAGATATGCAGAGAAATTTATTTCTGATTTTTTGCCAACAGTAAGCAAATACACTGATGAACAGCGCGAAGTTGCTGAAAATACTTTTAACGAAGCAATAGCCTGGATAAATGGTGATATTACTTCTGACTCAGAAGTTCGTGAAAGCGAAATCACTGTTTATGAAGGTTTTTCGCCTGTTACAATCTATTTTAAAAAAGGCTTTTACAGATACTTTCAATTTGATGGCAATCCTGATTATGAATGGATTGATGAAAAGCTGATAAAGGCTGGCGCAACCAGATATAAAGGGATTGCCGGTGATAAAGTCATATATTCTATGAAGTCTGCCAATAACAGTATTTCATTTATTGAAGTAAAGGGCAGTGGCAGCACAGAAATAGGAATATATTGCTCCCATCTTGTTTTTGATGGCTCTTCTGTTACTATCAGTAATGAAGATTTTAATAAATATGAAAACGAATGCTGTTTTGCTTTGGTCTCTAATCCTCAGAAATCACAGATTGCCAAGTTGAAGATCAAAGGTAGTGAAGATGCTGTTGTTGGTCTGAGCTTATATAATTACGTAAAATACGAAAATAACAGCATTGGTTTTGATAGAAGATACGAATTTGCTGTAAAAAAATCAGATGAATTCATATTAGATTTTATTCCTGCAGTAGATGGTCTTTTATTCTTTAATTTCTGTGTTCAGGAGGGTTCTGTTGAATCTGTAAGCATAGAATTTGAAGAAGGTGAAAAACTGCATGAAATCAAATATGGCGCTGAGAATGGAATGCTTGTATTGAAGGGTGTTCCTGCTGACCTTGGTGCAGAGTTGGTTCCCTATGGTTTTGTCAGGGATAGCGAAAGTCTTTGCAAACCAGTGATTGATGATGCAGGAAGTTTTGTGTTCATCGCTCCTGCAGGTTATTATAAACTTCGTTTGGGAAAGAACACATATTTGGACATTAGTGGTGAGTTTTTTGCCAATAATATTCCAGTAAGCGCTGGCGAAGCAACAGAGATAACTGTTCCGGCTGAAAACCTGAGAACTGTAAATGAACTTAGAAAGCAGTTTCCAACAGGTAATACAGAACAGAAGGACAACGGTGGAAGCATTGATATAACCGCTTTTACCGCACAAAATACTGATGGCACCATTGAAATGGTAATCAATGATAAGCTTGAAAGAGACGTTTTCCCTGAAGCTAAGGATATTAAGATTACAGAAAACGGAGTGGAAGGCAAAGTAACAAAGATTGAACGACAGCCACAGCCAGTAGATGTAGTGCTTGTCGTAGACTCTTCCGGCTCTATGAAGGAAGATATGCAGCCGACTATTGATGCTGCCAAGAATTTTGTAAAAGGTCTTCCAGACAGAACAGGGATTCGTTTTGTTCAGTTTGCTCAGAAAATTACTACGCATAAAGGCGAAACAAAGGCAGACGTAATCAAGGCTCTGGATACTGTTAAGGCTATCGGCGCCACAGCCATGTATGATGCTCTTTCCACTGCTATTAAGCTTCTTGAAGGGAAAAAGAAGCCATATATTGTTTTGTTCTCTGACGGCGCTGACAGTCGTGAACCTGGTGTTGACGGCAAGGGCAGTGATTTAACCAAGGAACAGATTATTGAAAAACTTGGTGCTAGTAAGGTTACTTTGCTGACAATCGGTTTTGGCAAAGGGCATGACCCCAAAACACTCAAAGCCATGAGCGATGTAACTCCAAACGGAATGTATGTTGCCGCTGCAGATAAAAAGGCTTTGCCAGCAGC
>JAZUDR010000349.1:0-3231 GCA_045639725.1 Candidatus Avigastranaerophilus sp.
AAAATATACGCAACAAGGAGGCGTAAACATTATGCCCTTATATTCTTATAAAGCAAAAGATCCTGAAAAAAGCTGCGATTATTGTAAAGATGGTTTTGAAACTTTCCAGCGTATATCTGAAGATAAACTCGAATACTGCCCGGAATGTGAAAACGAAATTGTTAAAATTATGCACCCGGCAGTTCATAAAAGAGATGACTCTAACAAGACAATTCTTTCTGATGAAAATCTCCAGAAACATGGCTTTAAAAAGCTTATAAACGTTGGCGGGGGCAAGTTTGATGAAATTGTCTGAACTGGAACAAAAAAAGTTACCATTCAGAGGCAGCGAGTTAAATATTAAGGTTGTCAGGTCTCCATTTTCATTCTCAAGAATTACTCAGAAAGAGAATTTACTGACTATTAATCTGTCTTCAATATTCAAAACAGAAGAAGAACAGGTTAAGGAAGCCGGTAATCAGATAATGCTTTGGTATAAATCCCAAGCCAGACGTTATTTTACTCAGGAAGTTCAGTCTGAAAAAGCGAAATATGGTTTCTCTTATAAAGAAATTGCCATAAAGGATACTGCTTCAAGATGGGGAAGCTGCTCTGCCCAGAAAAACCTTAATTTTAACTGGCGCCTCATTATGGCCCCACCAGAAATCCTTCGTTATGTTGTTTGTCATGAAATTGCGCATCTGACGCATCTTAACCATTCAACTGATTTTTGGAATCTTGTTGAAAAAATGTATCCAAAATATAAAGAAGCTAAGCAGTGGTTGCATGATAATTGTAATGAAATTCTAAGTTTCAGTTTGTAACAAAAATTTAGATTCATAATTCTTTTGAATAACATTTCCTATGGGTTCTTGTATTATGCCAATACGTTTGTTATTATTTACTATTATTGAAAGGAAGTTCAGGCAATCATGAAAGACTATTATTCTGTGCTGGGCGTTAGTAAGTCTGCTAGTAAAGATGAAATAAAGAAAGCTTTCAGAGCAATGGCCAAAAAGTATCATCCTGATATTAATAAAGGCAATAAAGCTGCTGAAGAAAAGTTTAAAGAAGTTTCCGAAGCATATGAAGTTCTTGGTAATGAAGACAACAAAAGAAAATATGATAATGCCAGGTCCTTCGGCGGAGGCTTTGATTTTAACGGTTTTGCCAAGGACGGACCTTTCGGTAATTTTTATAGAGCATATACTAACAAAACTTCTGAACCTAGCGGTTCAGACATTTTTGAAGAGTTTATCAATAGCTTTAAGGGTACACCATTTGAAAATTTAGGTGGGCTAGGAGATATTGTAGGTAAAGCTTTTAACAAGGCTAAAAGTTTTACTGGAAATGCTGGTAAGACATCAGGTATTAAAACAGACGCTAATTTGAAGATACCTTTAAAAATAGCACTGACTGGTGGAAATGTCGAAGTAGCTGGATTACCGGGTGGTTCAAGACAGATAAGGATTCCTGCCAATACTGGCAACAATAGCATAATAAATGTTGGTCCCTACACAATAAGAGTAGAAATTGAGGATGACCCGCATTTCAAAGTTATAGGCAACAACATAAAGGCAATTCTTACCATAAATATCGCTCAGGCTATACTAGGAAGCAAAGTTAGATTCACTGATCCAAGAGGTACACAGATGATTCTTGTGGTTCCTAAGGAAACAAAGCAGGGTGATAAAGTAAAAATGGTTGGTCTGGGCTTGCCTGGTGGTGATTTATACGTTGAATTTGATATAAGCATGCCACATGACCTGACCGAAGAACAAAGAAAAATTTTCTCTGACGCAGCAAATAAAATTGGTTGGAAACATTAAAATTATAAAAAAGGGGTAGCGGTACGCCCTAAAAATAATTATAATTTACTAGAATAAGTATAATAAGGAGCATAAGCTTATGCCGAGAGCTTTTAGTAAAATAATTGGAGCTGCAGCACTTGCAATCACTCTTTCCGCACCTTCATTCGCTGCTGGAGCAGTAGATCTTACCCAGATGTTCATTCAGAACACTAGAGGTATTGCTGACAGCGAACGTATATCTGTTGGTCAGGAAAATGTTCGTGAAGGTCGTGCCTTTGCAGATGTTAAGCCTGCTGAAGTTGGTGATCAGGCTACTTTCAATACATATAACCTTGAAGCCAATTGCAATGAAAAAATTAAGGCTACCTTAAAAAAGATAGGTAAACACTGCTACATTTATTTGCAGAATGGCAAGAATGTAGATCAGAAAACCATCGAAAAGATTGCTCATGCATTCGATAATAGAATTTACCCGGAAGACCGTTCTATGTTCGGCGAAGAATGGAATCCTGGTATTGATGATGATTCAAGAATTACTTTATTGCTCCTTGATATAAAAGACGGCTATAATCCAAGTGCTGGTAATTATGCTTATACTGGTGGTTATTTCAATGCTGGTGACTGCTACACTAAGGCAAAATATGCTACTAGCAACCAGAGAGAAATGCTTTATCTTGATATTAATCCAAGTGACCCAACAAGCGAAAAGTTTATGAGCGTTGTTGCTCACGAATTCCAGCATATGATTCACTGGAATCATGATCCCAAGGAATATACATGGGTTAACGAAGCAATGTCACAGTTAGCACCATATCTTTGTGGTTATGGTCACCCGTCACAGGTTGATGCTTTCTTGAGATCACCAGACAACAATCTTTGTGCATGGTCAGATGATGATGTAGTAGCTAATTATGGTCAGGCCTATATGTGGGCTCAGTATATTTCTACAAGAATAGCAAGCACAGATGAACGCAGACGCGCTTTTATCAGAAGAATGGTTGCTCAGACCTCTGCAGGTATGAACGGCGTTAATGCAGCTATTGAAAAACAGGGAATCAAGAATTCTGCACGCAATATTTTCAGAAACTTCTGTGTTGCTAATTATCTTAACGATGACCGCATAAGCAACGGTGATTATGGTTATACAAAAGACCTCTCCAGATTCTATCTGAATCCAGAACAGAAGCTTGATAAGGCTCCATTCAAGGGCAAATCAAGCGTAAAATGCTGGTCTTCAAAATGCATTAAGATTAATCCTGCTTCCATGAAAGGCAAGAAAGTTCTTGTAAGCTTTGCAGGTCAGAAGATTGCTACATCTGAAGTTAAAAATGCTTTTGATGTTGCATTGGCCCACTACAGCAGTACCGATACAAGCATTCTCCCAACAGTTAACTGGTTAACCGTAAAAGATTATAAGGTAAACCAGGAAGTTGTAATTCCG
>JAZUDR010000350.1:0-6982 GCA_045639725.1 Candidatus Avigastranaerophilus sp.
TCCTTGATGCGTTCCTTGATTATTTCCTTAGAGGGTGGGGCATATTCGGTCCATACATCAACATCAAAATTCTTTTTCAATATTTTAATGCCTTCCGGCAATATTTCTCTTGTTACAAAAACTTTCATTTTAGACATACCCGACTCTCCTTTTTTTTATTCATAATGCATAATTATTTGTTTCGTTTCTGCTGCTTCAACCAACTCGGTGACACAGCCTAATTCACAATGCATAATTGTTTGTTTAGGCTTAGTTTCTGCTTTACCTAACCGATTATCTGCTTATTAGAATTGATAATTATTTTTTTTCTCTTACCGCTTCGAACCAGCTAAGTCCTAATACCTAATACCTAATACCTAAATCAATATACCACAAATAACTAATGCAATCTAATGTAGTATTCGATAGAAATAATAGGTGAGATTGCTAATGTGTGGATAGTCACAATTTCCCCAATCCCCAACCCCCCAATCTCTAACCCCTCAAATTTATGGTATACTGAATTACATGAAGAAATTATTGTTATTGATAGCTTATTTATTGGCAGCAGGCACCGCGCAGGCTCAGTTTGTGGCGGATGATCCGGAATTGGATTTTAGCCAGAAGTCCCTTCCGCCATATTCTATACGCAAGATTAATATTAACGATGATTTCACTACCTTTGACTTTACCGACCTGAAGGGAAAAAGATGGACCAACCGTGGCGAACTGACTAGGCCTATTATTATCCTAACAGGTAAATGGGCATTGAGACACGATATTAAAAAGTGGGCTCATCATCTTGCTTATAAATATACAAATTTCTGTGATGTCATCTGGGCTTTTAATCCTGATGGAACGAGCTTTGCAAACCATCGTCAGAAGTTCGAGGATGCCATGAAGAATTTTGGTATCGCAATACCAGTAGTCAATGATGAGCACGCAATAATCGGAAGAAGCCTCAAGATTGAATACGATATTCCCACAATTATCGGAATTACTCGCAGAAATACACTTGGTTTCGTCTACGAATCGCCGTTGAACAAAGTGGCAGTCGATAAGGTTGAATCGCTTTTATTTACACGCTTATTCAGATAAAAGGAGCTAATATGAATAAACCTGAAATTACGAAAGAAAAAGTTAAGACCATTTATGAAAATAGATTTCTGAAGGTTTATGACCTGCAGTATGAAGAAGGTAAGCATTATTTTGATGCTACAAGACGTTCTTTGGACGACCTGACTGCAATAAAGACCGATGAAGAATTGAAAAAGATGGTTCCTGATGCTGTTAGCTGCGTTGTAATCCTGAAAATAAAGGGGAAAGAGCCGGTTATCTGTTTAAGTAAAGAATATCGTTTCCCCACAGGTCACTTTTTGCTGAGCGTTCCGGCTGGTCTTATTGACAAAGAAGATAAGGAAAAGGAAAATCCGGTCTTTGTAACTGCAGAAAGAGAAATCTGCGAAGAAACAGGTATTAAGCTTGAACCAACTGATAAGATGACTCTGGTCAGCCCATTGCTTTTCAGCACTCCTGGAATGACTGACGAAAGTAACGCCGTTGTTCAGGTCGTTCTGAACAGGGATGAAATGCCAAAGATGTGTCAGGACGGTGCTGTTGGCGGTGAATGCTTTGATGGATTTACAATGCTTACAAGAGATGAAGCCTTGAAGGTTCTTAAGGCTGGCACAGATGAAAGCGGAATTTTCTATTCTACTTATACTTGGATAGCTTTGATGACATTTGTTTCTGGTTTATGGTAATATAATAATCAGCAATCATTAAACTCGGAACGGAATTTGTATGATAATTAAGAATCTTGCAGAACTGAATGAAAGCTATGACAGCCGTGATTCAGCTTTTATAAATGTAGCTCTTGGGGCTTATAACCAAGCTATCAGGGAAGTAGACCCATATAGAGTCTGCAAGCAATATATTACTTTTGAAGGTGCAAACCTGATTTTCAAGGGAAGAACCTTTGTTCTTGATTATTATACCAATATCTATGTTATTGGTGCCGGCAAGGCTGGCTATAAAATGGCCAAGGCTATGCACGACATGCTTGGTGACCGAATAACAAATGGTTGTATCTGTGTTCCTCAGAACAGCAATATTCCAAATGAAATGTTAGGGAATATCAGATTCGTGGAATGTGCACATCCGATACCTGACCTTGATTCCGTTCTCAGTGCACGAATGATTACCCAGATTGCCTCAAAGGCAGGAGCCAACGATCTTATTATCTGCTTGCTTTCTGGTGGGGCTTCTAGCTTGATGTGCCTACCAGCCGAAGGGTTAACCCTTGAAGACAAGCAATGTGTTGGAAACCTTTTACTTAAGAGTGGTGCTGATATCAACGAAATAAATACTGTCAGAAAGCATCTCTCAGGAATTAAGGGCGGAAAACTGGCAAAGCTTGCATACCCTGCAGAAATAATACAGCTTGTGATTTCTGACGTAATTGGTAACAATCTTGAAACAATCGGTTCCGGACCTGCTGTTGCCGAAAAAACAACCTTCAACGATGCTATTAATATTCTCAAAAGGTATTCTCTTTGGGAATCTATACCGCAGAACGTAGTTGATTATCTGAATACAGGCGCTTTTGGTCGAATGACTAAGGAAATGGAATCAGATACCATGAACCGTGTTTTCGACAGAGTGTATACATCTATCATTGCAGATAACCATTTAGCCGTCACTGCCGCAGCAAAATACCTCGAAGATTTCGAGTTCAAAATCTATTATTATCCAAAGGCTATCACAGGTGAAGCCACAGACGAAGCAAAGGATTTCTTTTTCTATGTATCGAAACTGAAAAAAGATAATCTGGATCCTTTTGCTGTTATAGCAGGTGGTGAACCAGTAGTAACATTTAAGAAGATTACTTCTGAGTTAATCGCTCATGGTGGAGAAAAGGATGAAAAAGCTTCTGGTGAAGATGAAGAAGATTCCGGTTCTTTGCCCAAGGGGCGCTTCAAGAGTAAATTCCGCTCAGAACAGATGGCTGAGATTGGTGAAATGTTACGCCAGAAGCAGATGAAGAGAATGGTTCTTGGCGGCCGTTCACAGGAATTTGCTCTTGCCATGCTTAAACAATTTGAAGAATATCCCAATAACCGACAAATGTTTTTATTGGCTGCAGGAACAGATGGCATAGATGGTCCTACTGACGCTGCTGGTGCTATTATTACTCATAAAACAATTTTAAATGCTACTGAAAAGGCATATATGTTCAAGGACTATTTAGCACGTCACGATTCCTATAATTTTTTCAATAATGTTGGCGGGCTTATTAAAACCGGTTACACCGGCACTAATGTTAATGATTTGTTTATTGCATTGATACCACCGCAAATCGATTAGTTTATTGATAGTATTCTTTGTTTTTAATCTATAATGTTTATAGGTATCTGATTCATGTAAAGAGTAATATCTTTTTTGGGGGGGGATTTTGGCGGAATAATATTTTGTATTTCATTGGTTTTAGACATAGAAAATGTTAAAATACAAAAAAACATTTGGATGTGCTAAAAAATGAAAAAAATAATATTGTTTACCTTTATTCTTTTTTCTTGTTTGTTGTTTATTGTCGCTTGCAGTGGTGGCGGTCATAATGGCTATGGAAAAGATGATGAAATTGTCTATGAACTCAAGGTTAATAAAGATGGCGGAATTGATACCAAGACTTTTTCTGGTATAACTGTAAGCGCAGATAAAGATACTTTTAACAATAATAAGGATATTACTCTTTATATAACCGAAGAAAAGGAAACTACCGGTGTAAACAACTTATTCAAAGTTGCTTCCAAATGCTACAGTGTTCGAGCTTCTACCGGTGATGGAGTAAAAGTAATTGAAGTCTTTAAGCCGATAAAGCTTTCCATACAGCATAATTCTGTAGCAGATTCAGATGTTTTTGTTGGAGTAAAAACTACAGATGATTGGAATTATAATTGTGTAAGCAGCGGTCTGGTTACAAATCTTAGAGCGTCTAAGTCCAGCGAAATTGAATACAATCTTTATAAATTACCTTCTACTGTAGCTATATTTGCACATGACAACTCCAAAAAATTAGATGTTCCTGTAATTATGGGCATCAATGACGATAAGGTTGTTATTCCATCAAAAAGTGGAAGACTTACAGACGGCGAAATGGTTCTCTCTGTTTCAGGTATAAATCTTGGAAAGACAACTGCTAAGGATATTCAAGTAAATCTTTCCTATGAAAGTGGCAGCAAAGATTCAAAAATAACAATTAATGGAGCCGCCTCTACTTTTGCTATATCAAGTGCAGAACAGGGCTCTGGAGACAGTTACGTTCATACTGTCACAATAAACGATATAAGCAGATTTGATATTGTTGACACAGACATTACTTTAAAATTCACTCTGAGGCTTAAAAACCCAGAAGATTTATTGGCACCTGACAGATTTAACATAGAAGTAAGAAACAGCAGCAAATCTGAAAATTTCAAGAATCTTCCTTTCACAGTTTCAACAACTAAAATGCTTCACGGAGATATACCTGCTCCGACCGACGTTATAGCTGGATATAATGAGGATACTAAGACTGTAGGTGCGTCCTGGAAATGGTCTGGAACAGACAAGGACGTGGAATATAAGGTTATGATTATTAACCAGAGCGGGGAAAAATCAGATACCTACGTCTTGAGCAATATAAAAACTACAGAGTGGGAAAGCAACAAACTTGACCTTGAAAAAGGTAAATATGCCATAAAAGTATTAGCTGTCACTTCCAAAGGTACGTCGCTGGAATCAGAACAGACAGATAAATCTGTTTTCGTAGTGAATAATTCTGGGCCGACACCAACTCCAGATATTCCTACCCCAAAAAATGTATTGGCTGTGTATGATGAAGATACAAGGACTGTAAGTGCATCCTGGGAATGGTCTGGGACCGATAAAACAGTGAAATATAAGGTTAGGATTATTAACCTGAGTGCGGAAAATGCATTTAATTTTTATTTTGACAATATTGAAAGCAAGGAATGGAGTAACAGTAAACTCGGTCTTGAAAAAGGTAAATATGCCATAAAAGTATCAGCAGTTATTTCTAAGGATGAGTCACTGGAGTCAAAACAGACTGATAACTCTGTTTTTACAGTGAATACTTCCGGTCCGACACCAACTCCTGATATTCCTGTTCCTGGAAATGTAGTGGCTAAGTATGATGAGAATACAAAAACTGTAAGCGCTTCCTGGAAATGGTCTGGAACTGATAAGAATGTGGAATATATGGTTAAGGTTATTAACCAGAGCGGGGAAAAATCAGATACTTACGTCTTGAGCAAAACTACAGAGTGGGAAAGTAACAAACTTGGTCTTGAAAACGGTAAATATGCCATAAAAGTATTGGCTGTCACTTCTCAGGGCAAGTCGCAAGAGTCAGAACAGACAGATAAGTCTGTTTTCGTAGTAAATAATTCCAGTCCGTCAATTCCTTCACCAAAGAATGTATTGGCTAACTATGATGAAAATACAAAGATTGTCTTTCTGACCTGGGATTGGGAAGGCACAGACAAGGATGTAGAATATTCGGTCAGAATAATAAATACCGATAATCCAGCTGCTGGAAACTATAATTTTTTGGGTATAAAGACAACCTCTTGGAATAGTAGCAATAGTATGCTTGCTTTGCCAGCCGGCGATTATGAGGTGTTCGTTTCTGCTTTAACCGCTTCTGGCACATCTAAGGTATCTGATAGCACTGAAAATTCTAATTTCAAGGTTACTACTCCTATCTGGATTGATAGTTTGACCGCTCCTGTTGTGAAGATAGAGCCATCTGAATATGAATATGGTTCAAATGTGACTATAACCTGGTCACCAAGCCGTATTTTATCTGTTAATGGCACTAAGGCAGATATTAAATATACTGTTTATGCCGATTTGGGCAAACGGCCGGAAACAGTTATTGCAACTGAAACTTCTGAACTTCAGAGTGTTATTCATAATACACTGGCAGGCACATACCTGGTAAAGGTAGTTGCTTCAGCTAATGATTTAACATCTACTTCAGAAATTGTTTCTTTTAATGTAAAACAACCTTACATCAGTAAGCCTGTAATTACTTCTTCACAGTATTTGGCTTTAAATGGTTCTATGTATATTGAATGGCAGCCGGTAGAGAATGCCTTGTCTTACAATATTTACATATATCCAAGTAATCTGGAAAGGAAAGATACACCTCAGGGTTCAATAAATGTTGCTTTTGATGATAAAACATCATATTCCGCTAGCGATGATATCAAAGAAAAAGGTATCTACAATATAGTTGTTGAAGCGATAAACAAACAAGCTAAGATTTTCTCAGATGTTCAGGCTGTAAAAGTTGACTATGCGCCTTCTTTGGCAAGAAATCTGAACTTTGATATTTCAGAAGGACGTCCTGTAGTTGCTAAATGGGAGGAGGACTACTGGAAGGCTCCGGATGTGTCTTATTCTATTAATGTATATAAAAATGAAGAATTAATAATCAAAGAAAACACAAATAAATTAAGTTGGGTTTGCAATCATTACTTGGAACCTGGTTTATATTCGTTTGATGTTTCTGCGGAAAATATATTTGGTACTTCTGGTATATCCTATAACGAAATTGAAATACCAGTATTCAGCTATCCGACAGATGTAAAAATGCTTGATGCATATACAGGTAATAAGCAGAGTATAGTATGGAAAGCAGGCAATGATGCTCCTGATGTAACTTATTCCTATAGATTATTAAAAGATAATAAAGTAATAATCAGCAGTTCTTCCACAGAACTTGTTTGTGATACAGATCTGTATTTAGAGGCAGGCACGTATAAGTTTGAAATCAGTGCAAAAAATGATTGGGGGCAGTCCGCTACTGGAACCTACGATTTGAAGGTGCTTGAAAATACATTAAAGATAAAAACTTCCCCAACAATTAAAAGTGACATAGCAGATGTTGTCTTTGACTACACTATGACTCAGGAAGTTAAGGATTTTATTGTTGCAA
>JAZUDR010000351.1:0-5514 GCA_045639725.1 Candidatus Avigastranaerophilus sp.
ATCTTCACTCTTTCGAGTTCTAATGACCCGCTTGGCGTCATATTCAAAGTCAATTTGATCTTATTCTCAAATAGCTTGGTCGCTTTCGCGGCCCCTCCACCGAAGTGGATTATTTTTTTACCTTCGCTTGAAGGCGAGGAGTATCATACCTCTATGAGGAAATAATGTCAACAACTTTTTAAAATATTTTTAGAGTATTTTAGAAATAAAGTAAAAAGTGTGTTTCAAGACGGCTGGGTAAGGGCGCTGCGCTAGGGAGGGCGGCTGCGCCTAGGAGGGCGCTGCGCTAGAAGGGCGCCACTTCGTGGCTAGGGAGGGGATTGTTTTAGTTTCTGCTGCTTCCTGCTTCCGGCTTCTAGCTTCAAGCGGCCTGCTAGTTCTCGGCCAATAGCCAATAGCTACCAGCCATAAGCCTATTGCAACAAACGTTATACTTGCTTTGTATTGAACAATGTCCTGCTTCAAGCTTCTAGCTTCAAACTTCAAGTTTCAAGCTTGTTTATTGGATTTGTAACCTCCCTTAGTCCCTCCTTACAAAGGAGGGTTAAGCCCCAGCCACAAGCCTATTGCAACAAACGTTATACTTGCTTTGTATTGAACAATGTCCTGCTTCCAGCTTCCAGCTTCCAGCTTCAAGCTTCTAGCTTATAGCTTCCGGCTTCAAGCTTCCGGCTTCAAGCTTCCGGCTTCAAGCTTCCGGCTTCAAGCTTCTAGCTTGTTTATTTAGCAAAACGTATTAAAGCCTCATTCATTTCTTTTTGGCGAAGAGACAGTATAGGACAGGAAGGATGAACATTGTCATGATGGCTGAAATGAGAATACCACCGATTGCAGCCTGACCGATGCCTCTGCGGAGTTCACTTCCCAGACCAAAGTCGATAGCCATTGGAATCATACCGAAAATAGCAGCGAGAGTAATCATTGTTACGGCGCGCATTTCTGATTTTATAGCCGATAGCATGGCTTCTACTGGTGCCATTCCAGCTTCTTTGTTGACCATAACCTTATCCATAATGAGAATAGCGTTATTAACAACAATACCGATGAGCATTACACCACCCAAAAGAATCATCATTGAAATAGATTCGCCAGTAAGTTTTAATGCCCAGATACAACCAATAAGACCAACAGGAATAGTTACCAGAATGATAAACGGTCTCAGGAATGAATCAAGGATTGCCGCCAGCAATAGATATGTAAGAACCAAAGCAATAAGACCAACTTCGATAAAGTCAGCAATACCGTCCTTCATCATGAGAACCTTGCCCATGAAATCTATGCCATAGCCTGGTGGAAGAGGTTCGTTTTCTGTGAGAAGGTCAACAATCTTATTGGCTGCAATACCCAAAGATATGCCCGGAGTTGGATTTGCGTAGAAAATAACTACGCGGCCTTTATTACGTCTAGTAATAAGAACTGGTGATGTCTTCTGATTTATATCAGTGAAGTTACGCAAAATAATCGGATGACCTGGAGGGCCTGGAAGTTCAAGGTTTTCTACCTGATTAAGACCTTCTTTTTCAATAAGCTTAACTCTGATATCGTAGGTCCTTGAATTTTCTTTGTAGGAACCAGACTTAGTGCCTTCAATATTTGTTCTAAGAGCCATACCAAGTGTGGTCGCAGGAACTTTAAGGTCACCAAGAATAGCACGCTTTGGTGTAACAACCAGTTCATTCTTACCAGGTCTGACAGTAGAATCGACGTCCTTCAGCCAGGCAACCTTCTTTGCTTTTTCCACAAGTTCACTGCCACGACGGTTAAGAACTTCAAAGTCTGTTCCATTTATAACCATTCTTATCTGCGCGCCAGAACCACCTTGGTCAGGCAAAGATGTGCTTATGATAACGTCAGGAATACCTGCAAGCATCTTATTGATTTCATCATTCAGTTCAAAAATACTTTTATTTCTGTCTGACTTATCAACGAATTTGCAGCTTATCTGAGCGAGGTAAACACCTTCGGAACTTTGACCAACAGAGCCGTCAATCTTCCCGATATTGGTAAGACGATGCTTTAACTCTGGAATATTATCGAGCAGGGATTCAATCTGGGTTGTTCTTTCAATGGTCTGAGCAAGAGAAAAGGTTGATGGATATTCGAGCTTAACAACCATTTCACCACGGTCACAAATAGGAAGGAAGGAGAACCCCATTCCAGGAACCATTGAGATAGCGTGAACAAGCAATAAGACAGCAACAAGCAAGGAAATCAGAGACAGGCTTTTGCTTCTGACAGTCTTTTCAACAACAGCAACACAAGCGTCAGTAAATTTCCCGAAATATTTATTCCAAAGACCTTCGAGCTTTTTCAGCCAGGCGGCCTTATTGTCTTCCTTCTGAATAATCTGACCTGCAATACCAGGTGTAAGAGTGAAAGAAATCAGCAACGAAATAGCTGTTACACCAACCATTGTTAAGGCAAAAGGAATAAAGAACTGACCAATCTGTCCTTTCATAAGAGCGACCGGGAAAAGAACTACGATGTTAGTGCCCGCACTGGCAATAACAGCAACAACAATTTCTGTAGTGCCGTTAATAGCACCTTCGGTACTTGATTGGCCGCCATTGATTTTTGCTACAATATTTTCCAAAACAACAATGGAGTTTGTAACAAGAATACCGATTGAAAGACCAATAGCAAGAAGTGTTGCCATGTTAATTGAATATCCCATCCAGGACATAAACAAAACACCGGCAACAACCGTTAATGGCATTGTAATAGCAACAGTCAAGGTAGATCTTATGTTATAAAGGAAGAAGAACATAAGAACGGCAGTAAGCAGAATACCCTGCCATATGTTGTCAATGGCATTATCAACAGAAGCCTGAACAAAAGCGCCTGTATCCGATACCCAGACAAGCTCGATACCGCCAGGAAGTGTCTTTTTAATTTCTTCCATCTTAGCCTTAACAAGATTTACAACCTTAACGGCGTTTGCATCAGCCTTTTTGATTACCTGAACAGCAATACACGGTCGCTTATCAATTGTAGCAGCCTGTCTGCGTTCTTCGGTTCCCATCAAAACTTCGCCGACGTCCTTGATAACACAGCGCTGACCATTTCGGTTTGCTATTTCAAGTGTTTCTAATTCCTTCAGCGACTTGTAGTCTGCGTCAAACTTGATTGTGTATTCAGAACCTTCGTGCTTGATACGACCAGAAGGAATCATCTTAACTTCTTTTTTGATGACCCCAACAACATCTAGACTGCTAAGACCTCTAGCCGCAAGTTTGTTTCTGTCGAGAAGAATGTGAACTTCGCGCTTGGCACCGCCAGTAAGCTTAACTTCTGCGACACCCTGAATGGCGGCTATATCGTCCTTAAAATCATTATCAGCATAGTCATAAAGCTCGTCAATCGGACGAGAGCCTGTAATAGCCATATTGATAATAGGCTGCGCATTAATGTCGTATTTGAGAACTCTAGGCTTTTCAACACCATCAGGGAAATCATTGAGAATCATGTCAATTTTTTCTCTGACATCGTTTGCAGCGGCATCTACATTTGTGCCAACTTCAAACTCGAGCAGTGTCTGGCATACATTATCAAGACAGGATGACATAAGGCTCTTTAAACCATCAAGAGAACCTGTAGCGTCTTCAATACGCTTTGCAACGTCTGTTTCTATTTCTTCAGGAGAAGCGCCAGGATAAATAGTTACAACAGTAACATAAGGCATATCTGTCCTTGGAAGTTCTTCCAGAGCCAGCTTTCTATATTCGTTAATACCGAGACAAGTGATAGCAATCATCAAACAGACGATAGCTACCCATCTTTTTACAGAAAAATTAATCAAGCCGCCCATTTTTACTTAGCTCCGCCTGCTACGGTAACCGCCTGGCCATCATTGACCATATGCTGACCCTTTACAACAACCTTATCGCCAGCCTTTAATTCAGAACTTGTAACTTCAGTATAGCCTTCGTTTTCAAGTCCTGCCTTCAGCATAACAAGTTTAGCCTTGCCATCAGCAACAACAAAAATAGCTTTTCCGCCATTGCGGTTAACTATTGCAGAAGTTGGAACAGCCAAAGCAGTATGGGTATCAAGAACCAGTGTCAAATTTGCAAGACCACCAGGAACCATAAGATTATTGGTATTCTTGCTGTGACATTTAATTTTAAAAGTTCTTAAATCAGATGAAATTTCAGGACTTTTATAGGTTACCGAAGCGTCTTCGGGAATATCCATGAAGCTTTTTATCTTTACAGGAGTCTGTTCAACAATAACTTTATGATAAAATTCAGCAGGAATATAAGCGGTTACTTCAGTATCCTTCGGGTCCTTAATAACAACAATAGGCTTACCGGTAGCAGCCATTTCGCCGGGTTCCTGCAATTTTTCAGAAACAACGCCAGTAAGTGGGGAATATACTGTCGAATCTGAGTAGTCTTTTTCAGCGATTGTAAGTGCAATCTGAGCCTTTGCAAGCTGTTCGCGGGAAAGGTCTATCAAAGTCTGGGTGTGTTCGAAGCTTGCTTCGCTTAATTTAAGCTTCAGTTGAGCTTTTTCATAGTTATCCTGACTAGTTGAATTATCTTCCCAAAGAAGTCTAGCACGGTTTGAGTCAAGCTTTGCCTTTTCCAAGTCGGCAACGACCTGCTTCATCTGAGCTTCCTTTTCTTTTAGTGAAAGACGAGCAATTACTACTTCCTGCTTTCTGATTTCGAGAGTCTTTTCAAGCTTTAAGGGGTCTATAACAAAAAGCTTGGTTTTCCCGGCTTCAACTTTGTCGCCTTCCTTAACGAAGATATTTTCTATTGCGCCAGCAACTCTTGGAGAAACACGGGCAATGTTAGTAGCTTCCACACTGCCTTGAACTTCAAGAATTTCCTTAAAATCGCGCTGAGAAATATTTTCTAAGGTTACGGGTATTGTCTGAGCATAAACAGCAGCACAACCTATAAAACCAAGAATTACTGAAGAAATTAAAGACTTTTTCATTAGGCCCACCTACAAATAATTTTACGCATTCATTTTATCATAAGTGTCAATACCCACTTATGAACACTACCTATTTGGAGTTAATAATTCAATGAGAACAATAATACCGAAAATAAGGTCCAATAAAATTATGGTTGTTGATAGCATAAAATTACTCCTTTTTTCATGTTCGTCCTCTTATTTTTTTATAATATTCAAATCGGTTATTTAAAAGAGACTAAGTTACATTTAGCAATTGTGACTTAGTCTCTTTTTTTTAAGAAATTTTCTTGTATAAAGAAAGTGTGAAAGGGGGAAAAATAACATGTTCACAATTGATGAAATAGCTCTTATGGGAGGAATTGCAATTATGGCACTCTGGCTTAAATATTTTCTTAGAAAAAATGATCATTTGAATAATCAAATAACAGAATTTAAAGAAAATGCCTAAAATACCTTGCGGGTTCGCAAATTACTTGTTAAAAGGAATATAGAGAGAATTTGAAAGGGGAAAAACTATGGACCAGCACCTTGTTGATTCTGCAAGCCTGCTACCTTTCTGGAACAAGCTTTCTGAAGCAGATAAAG
>JAZUDR010000352.1:0-12021 GCA_045639725.1 Candidatus Avigastranaerophilus sp.
AGCTGGAAGCAGGAAGCTTGGAGCTTGGAGCTTGAAGCTTAAAGCTTTACTAGCTACACTTCTATACCAAGTAGGTATAAGGTATGTTGCAATAGGCTTTTGGCTATTGGCTATTAGCTTTTGGCCGAGAAAAAGACAAAACAGCCGATAACAGGCCGTTTTGGGACCTCGGTGTTAGAAGGCCTCTGCTTTCCTCTTAGTTACTTGGTGCTATGCGTTTGTTAGCAGAATTATTACACAGGCAACAATCGCATGGCACTTAGCATTTTAGTGCAATCGTTACCTGAGTATTTTCGCAAAGCAGAAAATCATCGTAAGGTAAACCATAAACTATCTAAGTCTGAGGCAAAAAATCTTGGCTGTTTGGTCTGCTCATCGGCCTGCTTGGCTGTTTATCCGTCAATATCCTGTTATCCGTTGCAATAACTAGAAAACTTGTCTGTTGAGGGGATACGTGTTATTATTCCAAACTAGAAAATTGTTCTCTACTAATTAGAGGGGTATTATAATGAAACGTTTTATTACTGTTCTGATGCTAGTTCTGGCTGTTGCTGCAGCTATGCCAGTTCTTGCACAGGAAAGAGTAGATTCTAAAATCAGATTTAATGATCTTTATGGTGAAGTCAGTATCAGACCTGATGCAGAAGAAGATGACGCTTACGAAATCGCTGAACTTGATACTATCATTTACGAAGACGACCGTATAAGAACAAAGGAAGAATCTGGGGCTATATTAGGTCTTGAAGATATGAGCACCTTTGTTATCAAGCCGGAAAGCATTCTTATCATTCACTCTGAAGAAGAAAATGAAACAAAGATGGAAATGCTTGCGGGCCGTATTATCGGTAACGTAAAAAAGATGGCTGAAGGCAAAACCATGGGTTTTGAAATGAGCCAGTGCGTTGCAGGTATTAAAGGCACTAATTTTGTTCTGACTTCATCTAATAATGGCGAAGAAAACAGAATAGAAGTTATCCGTGGGCAAATTGAAGTTACTGCAAAGGCAACAGGTGCTGTTTATAATGTTGATGCCGGAAATTGTCTAGTTATTAATAAAAAAGAAGTTAGTAAGACAGAAATTGATATCGAAAAACTTAAAACTCAGTTTCAGAGCGACTACGAAAAAATGAATGAAAAGCTTACCATTGATGAGCTTATGGAAAAACTGAAGGATAAATCTTCAAGCATTAAGAATTCATTAGACAGTTTTAAGGAAAAATCTAAGAGCATAAAAGAAAAGCTTGATGCTGGTTATAATGATGAAATTTTTGAGGAATTTCAGACCTTTAAGACAGAAGTAACAAGATTTGCTGGTGAAATAGATGAATCCAATAGTGTTATTGCTGTTGCCAAAAACAGACTAGTTACTCATGAAGCAGGTGGAATTGACAAAAAAGAAAATAATCGCAGTGAATTAGATCCTAGAAGTAATACACTTTTCGATGAAAAACTGATGAGTGATGCTATTGATTCCCTTAGTCAGCAGTGCAATGACTATCAGACTTTCTTGAAGGAAGTTGAATCATTGGAATTGACAATAAACAAAAAACGTCTTGAAAAGAAGAATATTAGTCCGGATAGCAGTTACAATTCTGAAACAGTAGCAACATTGAGAGAAAAGATAGGCTCAATAGGTTCAGAAGTAAATGAAATAATCAATGATAATCCAGACAATAGTAGTTATGACTCTTTTAGAGAAGCCGCTAATAAATGCAGAGAATACCTGGAAGATTTGCCAGAACTTTATTCTTCCATTACTGATTTCGCTAATGATGGCGGTAGTCAGACTGATGTAAATAAACTTAAATCAGAATATGATTCAACTTACAAAAAAGTCCAGGACGCTATCACTAGATTTTCATCTGTTCCTGAAATTACAAATGATGTAATAAAGAACATGAACGATATCGAAAAACTTATTCCTGACTATGCAAGCAAGGTAAGAGAATATCTTGCTGAATATAATGCAATTGATAAATCTTCTGTTGATGCAAAGAAGAGATATGTCACTGCAGTCAGCAAACTTCTTGTAAGCTATGACAGAACTAAGAGACAGTATACTAAGGCCAACAGAATGTATCAGCAGACTGTAAAGGATTTCAAGAAATCCAACTTCAAGACCAGTGAATATAATGAAGTCGCAGAAGCCTGGGATAGAATAGAATCTGCTATGACTGAACTTGATAGTGAATCAGAAGAATTGTCTTCTTGTGTCGATGCTCTCAAGAGTCAGCTTGATGACATGCTTGGTCAGTGAGGAGCAAAAAGATGAGAAATAGAATTGGATATATGATATTGCTATCTGCTCTTGCATTGTCAGAACCGGCATTTGCTATATCAAGGCAGAGTGAAACAACTTTGAATGCGTTCAGACGCTACGAACCGGAATTTTCAAGCGCTCTAAGAAGCTTGCAGGACTTAGATAGAAAGCTTAAGAATGAAACTGGTGATACTTCAGAAATATGGCTCAAAGCCGAAAGTCTGATGGGTAATGTTGAAGACCGCTATGATAGCCTGGAAGATCTTTTCAATATTACTCTCAGTAGAAATCCAGGTGACCAGGTTGAACTGCAGGAAGGTTTCAGCAGACTTGATGACATATATCGTCAGGTTAGGGATTTCTACACTGATAATTATACCTATCGTGGAGAAAATACAGAAGAAAAGCCAGCAGTTGAAGTTGAAGAAGCACCGGCTCCAGTGACTTCAAGTAATTCTCAGCCAGCGCACAGTATCGAACCTTTGCCCGTTGATGATTACAAGGTGACTCTTTCTTCAGACAAAACCGAAGATGAGAAGGTTCACGTATCTGGAAGCCTCAAGCTTGCATACAGAGATGCCAAGGAAATTCATCAGGCTACTGGCGAAGAAACTCCAAATGACTATGCTCAGGGGCATTTATTGCTTACTTACGAAGTTGATGAAAATCGTTCCTTCTATTTAGACGAAAAATATTTCACAAAGGAAAGAAATGAAAAGAGTCGTGAAAATCATCTGACTCTGAGTTATTTCACAAAGCATGGTGACGACAGTGGCTTTACAGTAAGAGATAAACTTCAGCACGTATGGTATCCTGATAATTCAGCCAAAGATTACCGTGTTAATCTGTTAGAAGGTGTTTATACAAAGATTTACGATGGTAATCACGAAAAAACAATAACTGCTGCTTTCAAGACAAAGCGTTATTCTGAAAATTCCAGATCAGATTATAACCAGTATAGCTTGTATGATTCTGATACCTGGTTTAACTGGGACGGCTCTGTATTTGCTGAATTTAAGAGTGATTTTGTAAGATATCGCAATTCTAGCAGACTAGATTATGACAACTTCAATATTTATCTTGATATCAATAAATCGTTTTCAGGAAATAAGGCTGAATTGAGAATTGCTGATACTTATGACAGGCGAATATATGATACTGAATCAATCGTTGCATATAGAACCAGCTATTATGATAATTTCTTCCAGTTGGGTTACGAACTGCCTGTAAATGACAAGGTAACCTATAGCTTTGACGGTGAATATACAAAGCACAACTATAGTGCCGACGAACCAAGAGGCTATGCTGAACTGAATGTATTTAACGGTGTTACTATAAAGACTGATGATCGAAGCATGTTAAAGGGTGATTTCCGTTATGTATATAATGACGAAAATACCAGAAGTTCAGCCCATAAGAATAACATCCTTCATGTTGGCTTTGTCAGAAATGTTAATAAGAATTTCAGAATTACAGTTGATGATATTTATCATGATAGAAATTCTGTAGAAAATGGTGCTCTTGATTTCAAGCAGAATACTTTGACAGCAGATTTTTCATGGCGCATAAGAAATGATTACAGGCTTTCCTGGGTATCAGAATATTTCCAGCGTGATTATGATAATATTTCTCTGGGTGTTGCTGATTACCGTTATTTTGAAAGTGGTTTTGATATTTCTTATTCAAAGCGTAAAGCCTATGACTGGAAGATTTCTCAGAAATGGAGAGATATCGGTTACAGAAACTGGGGTGGGGTTGCTAGTGATTGGCACAACCGTGTTCAGCCAGTTACTGAAATCAGATATAACAAATGGCTCCGTGATAATCTGAAACTGGGTCTCAGAGCTATCTGGGAAAAGACCTATTATCGTGAATACAATAACGATTCTCAGGAACTTGAATATCATTTCGATGATTTGATGTATAATAAAGAAATTTATGCATCATTGGAATACATATTCTAATTTTTACCAGAAATAAAAAGCCCCGATTCAATTCAATTTGAACCGGGGCTTTTTATTTAAACGATTATAGTATTTCTGAGAAAATACCTACAACGAGAACAGCGAATATCATAACGCAATTAGCACCTAATAATACAATCATTTCCTTCCCCTTGAATAAATGTAATTTAGCACTAAGCATTTATCAATGCCGTCTGATACTGTTTTCGGAAACAATGCGTAGAAATTTAATAATTAGTTGAGATTTTTAGAGCGAGCGCCTTCTGGAAAAGATGCTTCGGTTAGCATTTCATGGATAATCTGAAGAGCGCCTGGAGTAACTTTTTTGTGAGTTGCTCTTTCGAAACGGTTTACGAATACATCGAGATTTGTAAGAACGTAGTAAGCTTCTTCCTGATTCAATGGCATAATTAATGGCCTCCTTAGACATTTTTGTCTTTTCTTCAATACATATCGGCAGCTTACTTTTCAGACTTTAGTACTTTTTTTTATTTTTTTACAAATTATTACTAATGTGGTAGCATAAAGCATTATGAATAATACAGAATCAACATTTCTTCTTGGATATGTAGAACAGGGTATCGGTGGTTCTCAAGACCCATTAAATCCGCCTATCTCTATTAGCCGCAATGGCTCTCTTGCAAAATGGCGTGATAAAATGAACTTTATCGATATCAGAGTCAATGATCCCGGTTTAAAGAATGACCGTGAAGCATTTGAACAGATACTAGAAAAAGCAAAGCTTTTAGAAATAGAAGCTATTTTGACTTTACCTGAATATATCGGTAAAACCTATAATGTTCCACCGGCTCCAGCTTCTGCTCAGTCTCAGAATCAGCCAAAAGCCAATGGCAAGGAACGCCCAAAGAAGCAGAATCCAAATCAGAGACCAGAAACAATGGTTCATTTCAGACCATGCTATCTGGCTATTCCTAATACTCTTCAGGGAGATAAGATTTATACAAAGCTGACTGTTGAAGATTGTCTGCCAATTATCGAAATGGGCGCAAAATATGGCGTAAAGAATATTATTGTGCCGGTTTCTGAACCAGGACAGTTTATTGACCCACTAGCAGAACGTTCTTTTAAGGAATCCTTAAAGAAAATCTGTGATGCAGCCAAGAAAAATAATATGAAGGTTCTCCTTCGCAATGGTGGTATTTCTTTGCCAGTATTCAAGAAAATGGCTAAGGAATTTGGCGTTGGAATGGCTTACAACCTTGGTATTGCCTTGTTGGAATGTGATGATATCGTAGAAGTATACAAGAACAATTCTCAATATATTTCTGTTGTAATGTTCCAGCAGCTTGTTCAGGGGCTTGATAAGTGGAATGCCCGTCATGAAAATATGGAAAAGGCTCTTTCTGATATGCTTCAGGCAGAAAAAGACTACAAACGTGGTTTGGCCGACAATGACAAGCATTATGCAGAACAGGTTCTTATCCGTTATAATGATGCATATTTTGCTTATGTTGATGCTAATCAGAACAGCCTATACAACCTTGGTCTGTTCCAGGCTGGTGACCTTAATGTAATTCCTTTGCTGAATGAAATCAGAAAGGACATAGAAAAAGGAAACAACAAGTATTTGTTACTTGAAACAGTTCCTAATACCAGAAACAATGACCTTATTATGCGCTCTGTAGTGCCTAATAATTTCACTGGTATGTTTTAAGCGATAAGGTGATGTGATGAAAAACAAGTTTTGTGCCATAGCTTTGCTGGCTTCTGCTATTTTAACGATGGAACCGGCTTATGCACAGGATACTGATTCCGTTACATCACCTTATACTATTAATAAATGTTTGAATAGAGCAGAAGAGCTCTTTGCAAAGAATGATTACCGTGAAGCCCTGATTTTTTATTATGAAGGCTTAGGTATGACTACCAATGATAGCGTTGTTGCAAAGCTTCATTTTAGAATAGGCGAATGTCTGGAAGCTGTTAGACGCTATGAGTTTGCAACATATCATTATAAGCTGGCTTTAAAGGGTGGTAATTTACCTGATATTTTACAGAGCAGAGCCTTTATGAAGCTGGAGCATCTGCCAGAAATGGCTCAGACAGAAGAAGCAAATCGTTTGTTCAAATCTGCTATGGAATTATACAGTAAAAGAAATATCAGGGCTGCTATTGATGATTATTTAGCAAGCTTGCGTCTGATGCCCACATTGATGGAAAAAAATGAAAATGGGTTAATTGAAGACGGTGTTAAATATCTGACTTATTTGTCAGAAACGAGAGATAAAGAACCTGATAGATTATTGAAGCTTGCTACATTGCTGGAGCTTCGTGGTGATATAGAAAAATCTATTGAGACCTTCCAGCAGATTATAATAATTTATCCTGATTCTGATCAGGCTAGACAAGCTGAAGAAAAATTAGATAATTTCTCTGCTAGAAAAACCTCATATCTTGAAACAGCTAAGCCTCATGATGCTGTTTCTGAAGTCGTTTCAGCTGAAAATGTTGTAATTTTCCAGGATACATTTGAATTCAGGAATGCAGGCTCTATTTCTAGAGATGTGGAAGGTGGCGGGTTTTCTTTAAAAGCTTTTAATGAAAGAGATGGAATTCCTGCAAATCGTTTTGAATGGTTTTCTATTGTTCTTGGAAAAGGTTCTGAACAGCGTGATTATTTATTTTCTGCAGCAGATGGTATGGATCAGAATTCTATTACTTTTGATACTGCAACCAGTAAATATTATATTACATTTTCTGATGTCAGCCAGACTAAGGGTTATATTCAAGATTTGTATGGTGGTGGAACACAGGCTGTTCCATTGTTTTCAAGTATAAGAGTTCTGGTAAAAATAGAGCATAAATACGAATAATTAAGGAGTTTAAACACATGTTTTTTCAGATGTTTGGATATTTATTCGGGTTATTTATGGCATTGCATTATTATCTTTTTATGATATTTCTTCCTGCATTGTTAAATAAGTTCCTAGAGCAGTTAGACAAGGAAGAAAATAAATAAAATTAAATAAAAAAATAATAAAATAAAAAATAATTATATTATTTTCTGTATTTTTCTGATACTATAATTGTACACAATCTTTTATTAAAAAAATAAAATATATCTGCGAGCTATCTAATGAAATTTTCAGAAAATAAATTGAAAAAATTAGCAAAAGAAGAAATAGAAATTTTTGCTCAGATTGTGGGTGTGAAGTATCCAGCAAAGGCTTCCAAGGAAGACATTATTAAGATTTTGACTAGTCTTACTATTAAAAAGGCTACAAAGAAAACTTCCAAAAAAGCAACTGCTAAGAAAGAAGCTGTAAAAGCAGTTGCCCCAAGAAAGCGTGGTAGACCATCAAAGGCTGAATTGGCCGCAAGAGCTAAGGCAGCAAAGAGTGAAAATCCAAAGGCAGTAGCCCCAAGAAAGCGTGGCAGACCATCAAAGGCTGAATTGGCTGCAAGAGCCAAGGCAGCTAAGAGCGAAGCCACAAAAGCAGTAGCTCCAAGAAAGCGCGGCAGACCATCAAAGGCTGAACTGGCTGCAAGAGCCAAGGCAGCAAAGAGCGAAGCTCCAAAGGCAGTAGCTCCAAGAAAACGTGGTAGACCATCAAAGGCTGAATTAGCTGCAAGAGCCAAGGCAGCAAAAAGCGAAGCTCCAAAAGCAACAGCTAAGAAGGCTGCTCCAAAGAAAAAAGTTGCTAAGAAAGTAACTGCCAAGAAAGCTACTAAGAAGACCGCAAAAAAAGAAACTAAGTCTTCTCCAGTAAAATCAAATCGCGCTAAGCAAGAATTGAAGGATATGAAAAGCCTCAGCAAGCTTGCTAAAAAGGAAAAGAAATAATAAATATGAAGAAAAAATCTGACATTTCAAATAGCGTTGCTATTCCTGTCGAATTGAATACCAAGCCGATAGAAGCTCCAGAAGCTTCTGAAGAACTTGCTAACTCTATCAGACAGAAATATGCTCCATTGAACACTACAATTGAAAATGCAGATTTGTTAAGTCCCTCAGTTCCTTCTTCTGTAGTGATATCGGAAGAAGAACTGACTGGTGATTTACCTTCAGAATATGGCGAAACCCGTATCGTGATTCAGGTTAGAGACCCCCATTGGGCTTGGGTTTATTGGGAATTTTCTTCTCAGGAAAAGAAAAAACTCAAAGAAGGTTTGGGTGCCTTTGAATTTGCTCATACAGAAATGCTTCTTCGCGTTTTTAACGAAAGCATGAACTATATGTTCGAAGTAAAACTGCCTGAAAACTGCGATAACTGGTATTTATCACTAAATGACAGCAACTGTGATTATTGTGTTCAGCTCTGTGCTCATGCTCCGTCTCTCGGAACACTAGTATTGGCTACTTCAAAGACAGTCCATACTCCGACTGATAAAGTTTCTGGGAATGTCGCAAAATGGGTTGCTGCCCGTCCTGCTAAGCCAATAGAAGTTGTTGAAAGCAATACCGAAATTCCACCGGAAACAACTACCTTTATTGAAGCTGTTTCTGTTGAAGGTGCTTATATTGGTTCTTCAGAGGAATTTTATAAACGTGAGGAAGAAGACCCGGCGGCTTCTTCTGATTTTTCTATAAAAATAGCTAAGTAAGTCTAATAATTAAGTTATGTCCGAATCCAATTCATTAGACCTCCGACCTGGTTTTCTAGCTATCGTTCTTCACGCCCATCTTCCCTTTGTCCGTCACCCGGAATATCCGGACATGATGGAAGAACGCTGGTTTTTTGAAGCAATTACGGAAACTTATATACCACTAATTGATGTTTTTGACCGCCTTTTGTCTGATGGTATACATTTCCGTATTACAATGACCATGACTCCGCCTCTTCTGAATATGCTTTCAGACGAACTTCTGATGGAACGCTATTCTGCCCATTTAGCTAAGTTGGAAGAATTGTCAGAAAAAGAAGTTATTAGAACTGCAAAGCAGCCAGAGTTTAAGGATACAGCCAGATTTTACAGAGATAAATTAAAGAAAATCAGAGGCATTTTTGAGGATTTACAGCATGACCTGATTTCAGGCTTCAGATATTTTCAGGATGCCGGTGTTCTTGAAGTAATTACTTGTTGTGCCACTCACGGCTATCTGCCTCTAATGAAGGATTACAGACCGTCTGTAAGAGCACAGATAGAAGTTGGTGTAAGCGAATATTGGAGATTCTTCGGCAGGCAGCCAAGAGGTATATGGCTTGCTGAATGCGCTTACAATACAGGTGATGATGCTGTTCTTAGAGATTACGGAATAGAATATTTCTTTACTGATTCACACGGTATTACTAATGCAGAGCCTCGCCCAAGCTATGGTGTCTATGCTCCGATTATGTGCCCTTCAGGAGTAAAAGCCTTCGGTCGTGATATGGAAAGCGGCCGCCAGGTCTGGTCTTCAATCATTGGTTATCCTGGTGACCCTAATTATCGCGAATTTTACAGAGATATAGGCTTTGATCTTGATATGGATTATATTAAGCCATATATCCACGAATCTGGAATCAGATTAAATACAGGGATTAAATACTACCGGATAACCGATAGAGAATCTTCCGAAAAGCTGCCTTATTCCCCACAGGAAGCATTGAGGCGTGTTGCCATTCACGGCGGTCATTTTATCTGGTGCCGTGAACGTCAGATTGAATATCTTATGACCCAGATGGACCGCAAGCCTATTGTTGTTTCGCCCTATGATTGTGAGCTTTTCGGCCACTGGTGGTATGAAGGAACAGAATTTATTTATCATGTTTTGAAGAAAACAGCCTTAGAAAGCAAATATGTAAGCCTTGTTACTCCATCTGATTATTTGGATTATTATCCTGGAATTCAGGAAGCGGTTCCTTCAGCTTCTTCCTGGGGTGCTAACGGCTATAGTGAAGTATGGCTTAACGATACGAATGCTTACATGTATCCGCATATGCACAAGGCTGCGGAACGAATGATACAGCTCGCCGACTCTTTCCCAGAATCAGATGGCTTGCTGAGAGATGCTTTGAATCAGGCTGCCAGGGAGCTTATGCTTTTGCAGTCTTCTGACTGGGCTTTTATTATGAAGATGGGAACTACGGTAGGGTATGCAAAGAAGCGTGTTAAGGACCATACTTTCCGTTTTACCAAGCTTTACGAAGATATTATGAGTGGAAATATTAATGAACCATGGCTTCGCGAAGTAGAGCGTCGCGACAACATATTCCCAGAAATGGATTATAGGGTTTATAGCACCAATAGAGGATAATTGCCCGCCTTTTATGGAGGATTTATGTCTATTTTTAAAGCTTTGAAGGAAAAGTTTTCGAGAGCCTTTTACAGAAAAGACAAGAATTACTGGAACGGTTTATTTATTGGGATTCTTGTAGCAGTTGTCGTTACAACCATTAAGTTGTGTGATGGTTTCTATAGTATTGAAACTTATTTGCAGACATTAATATATCAATATGGTTACAAGCTTCCTGAAGATACGGGCAAGGTAACAGTAGTAAAAAAGGACCAGACAACCTCTTCACTGATTGACAAAGACCCTGGAAGAAGTGAATATGCTTCTTTGATAAATTTTCTAGGTTCTTCTGTGAAGGGGGAAACCATTTATAAAAGCCGTTCTCAGACCTACGAAATGCTGAATATAGAAATTGGCTATTTTGAAAATATTCGTAATCAGCGCTCAATTACCACTTCTTATGATGAATGGAGTGGAATGCTCGATAAAAGCCAGAGCGCGGAGGATTTAGACCAGAATAATATTGTTAATGCTTCTAGACAGGTTCTTGATTACTTCAAGAGCAACAAAGACAAGCCTGGATTTGCTTCTTTTATCAAAGTATCAGGGAAGAGCTGGCTTCCGAAGGGAAGTAGCATTTTCAAGCTGCTTGCTGGTGGCTCCAAATATCTTGTATTACCTTCTTTCTGTATTCCTTGGGCTTCAGAGCAGGTTGCTAATGAAGTTAAGGCTCATTTGGAAAATGAAGATATTGAAGATGATAAAGCTCCAGGAGGGACTAATTCCAAAAAACAGAGTGTAAATGATTTACTGGAACGCTGGGTTAATTTTTACAATAACCTGCAGATTTCAGAAGTAGTCTTTGATGTAAAGGTTCTGCCAACTAATAAAAAGGCTGAAAGTAATGACAAAACACTGCTGGCTATTTCCATAAAGATGAAAACCTATGGGAAAGATAGCAGTTTTGAAGTTAAACCTGCGTCTGTAATTGGTTTTGACTTTGTTCTTCAAGGTGAGAAAGATAAGACAGACGACCAGAAGTTGCTGACAGCACTTCAGAACACTAGCAGTAGAATAATATTGGCGGCCCACAGTAAAACAGAATCCATTACTGATGAAGGCGCAGCAGACGAAAAAGCTTTTACTCAAGCTTTGAACTGGCATACTTCCAGTGGCGAAACAAATAGATTGAATAGCAAGAGCAATAAGCAGGAAATAGTGGAAGATGTTCTTGTAAAGCCTTCAGAAAACTTCCTGGCAAATAAGGATAAAGTAGACTATGCGATGATTGATATGAGTGCAGGTGCTAAGTCCTTCATTACTGAAGCTCCACTTATCATCAAGGTTACTGAGGACGTTTATGAAAACGGGATAATAGTTGCTACCCAGACCATTAAGCCGTCATTTGCTTTGCGCGTTGCTCTGGAAAGTATGGATTACGAAAAGAATAATTCTATTAAGACTAAGCTAGAGGAGATGCAAAAAAAATTATCTAATCTGAAACCAGATGATAATGATTATTCTAAGAAAAAATCTGAATATGAAAAAATAATAAAGGCCGCTGAACAGGAACAGCAGGAACCTGGTTATGTTGCTACCATGCAGCAGGTTTTCAAAGA
>JAZUDR010000353.1:0-6540 GCA_045639725.1 Candidatus Avigastranaerophilus sp.
AGGCGAAAAAATTGGCGAAAAGAAAGGTGAAAAGAAAGAACAAGCTAAGAGCATAAAGGAAAATCTGAGAAAAGCCAAAGCCCTTGTCAAAGCCGGGATCGCCAAAGAAATTGTCGCCAAAATCATGGGTGTAAATATTGCTCTTCTATAATTGCTTATAGATATAAGCCGTTTCCTTAATCGAAGCGGCTTTCAAATTTTATAGCCCTGTTTAAAGCACTTGAACTATAGGGCTGTAATAAAATACAAAAATCAGCAACTTCCGTCAACGACTAATCTAAAATCTGACTTTAGATTAGTCGTTGTTGATTTATTATTACAAACTTCTTTGGTTATATTTCGCAATTCTTATTATTTTTTATTTTTGCGAAACAAAAGAAGACGTTATGTGCAACCGATAACAGCAACCGTGTAACCCCCCTTATGATTCTCCATTGGCACTAACTCGGTCGAAGCAGCAGAAAACCCAATCAACCAAAAATTATGCATTAATTATGCTTTTTCAATTACGCAGGTATGCTTCTTTGTTTCTTTGTCGTAGTTGATGCCTATCATCAGCAGGTTGTCGAGATAGTGTGAGAGACGTCCTTTGTAGCGCTTTTCCTTTATCTGCTTCATGGCAGAGTCAACATCACTGTTGTATTTCAGTTCTATCAGAAGAGCGGGGTATTCGCAGCCGGGTCTGGGAATGTAGACCATATCAGCAAAGCCTTTCCCGCTGTCCAGTTCCCTGAAAATGGAATAAAATCTGAAAGCTGTATAAAAAGCAATGTTTATGGCGCATGCAAGAGAGTTTTCGTTATTATAAGTCAATATTGAAGCCTGAGTAGAGTGAACCAGTTCAAGTTGCTTTGCTACAGCTTCAGCATCACCTTCTATTATTGAATCAATCAATGAATCTGACTTTTTTATTGCGATAGCAATATCGCCCCAATGTTTATTATTTTTTACAGCTACTGCGAATTCCTCTGCAATCTCACGGTTTGGAATTCTCACTTTTTTTGTTGCATCATTATAAGCAAGGTAGCCAAGATGAACCAATAGGGTAAGAACATCGTCACTGTTTTCAAAATTGACCATGTCGTTCTGGAAGCTTATGGGTTCGATAATAACAGATTTCCCTACGAGCATACCAATGATGGAATCCTTCAGGCCGTCCATATTCATATTGATATAATCGCGCAGAACTTCATAAGTATCTGTTTTTGTCCAATAACTATTGTATCTATGTCTTAACATGGCTTCAACAACAGAGTTAGGGTTATAAACAGACTTTATATCAATAAATGAGTATCCATCATACCAACGTTTACATTCTTCAAAATCCATATCAAAACGCTGACATAATGCTTTGACTTCATCTTCTGTGAAACCGACATATTCGGTAAGCTGGTCTGGCGAAACCATTGTGTATTCCTTGAAGTTGTTGAGGGCAGACTGTGTGCCGTATTTCTTTATTGGAAGAATACCGGTTAAATAAGCCAGTTTTATGACTTTGTCTGCCATATAACCTTTGAACATAGCCCTTAAGAAATTGATATACTTATTCTGCAATTCTATGTTGTTTTTGGCTTCACGGAATAAGCAGTCCCATTCGTCAATAATGACAATAAACTGCTCATTAGTGGCTTTGTTTACTTTTTCAAGAACATCAGGCAGAAAATTCTCTTCACCAGAAACGATCTCCGGATAACTTTCATGAATTTCCTGTATTAGTTTTTTCTGCATGCGTTCCAGAACCTTTTCAGGTTCATTGTTGCCTTTTGCAGAACTGAAATGCTCCTGAAAGTCAATCATTATCACATTGCTTTTATTTAATTCACTTTCAAATGATGGCAGAGTTTCGGCTTTCAAACCCTTGAACAGCTCTCTTGAATCACATCCCTTGCTATAATATGCAATAAGCAGTTTGGTAGCCATAGATTTGCCGAAACGTCTGGCTCTGCTTACAGCAGCAAACTTCTGTTCAGTATTTAGAATAGAATTTATAAAGCCAATCATCCCAGTTTTATCAACGTAAATCTGAGATCTTAAAGCCTGCTTGAAACCATCATTGTCAGGATTAAAATAAAAGCCCATCGCTGTCACCTCAACACTATTTTATCATAATCCTCCATGTGCTTCAATAAGCTTGAAAGCAGAACGTATTTTATAGCAGTGAACGCAGAAGTGTGATTCTATACGCTTTTGACTATTAGCTATTGGCCGAGAAAGCAGCAGAAAACCCAATCTATCAAACAATCAATAACAAATCAAATTTATGGTTTTGTTTTTTTATACTTTTGATTGTGTCTAGTAGATTTATTTGTTAAAATAAATATTGAGGAACAGCTTGTTATTTTATTATTGTTTTTTATTTCTACTACCATTAGATGGCTGTTTGATAAAAAATATTATTTCATAAACAGGAGAATTTATGAGTGATAGATGGATTTATGATTTTAAGATAGCGTTTAGACGTTTAAAAAAGCGTTATGCAGCAGAAAGCGATGAATATATTTGGGGTTTGACTTTTTTAGCAAGATTAAGTGAATTTCATAAAAGCAATACACTAGAAACTACTTTTTTGTATTTGCAAAGTTTTTTTTCATCTGATTTTCAGATTCTTCAAGAACGATTGGATAAAGAACTTCAAGGAGCAAAAGATTTTGTTGCTGTTTCTGGCTTTTCTAAGCAGGAAGCCGATGAATGGTTAAATAAAGTTTTAGAAAAAAATGAGTATTCTTTAAAGTCCTTTATTAAGCAAAGCAGTATTAATTACAGTTTATTTGATTGTAAAATAGACGAAAACTACAATCTGGTTCATGATATAAGTTATATAAAGAATACTATTGTATCATTGTCAGAAAACAATATTGAAGCTTATTTAACTGATGAAATACATATTATATGCTCTTATCCCAAAAGCATAATTTCAGAAAAAGAAAAATATCTAAATTCTGGTTTTGATTTTGTGACTAATGGAACATACTTTTCTCCTTTGAAAGAGCATTGGATTCCATGTGGAACAGTGTTTAACCATGAAAAACAATTTGAATCCAAAGAACCCAGAGCATTGAAAAGAGGCGGATTAAGTCTTCTTGAAAGTGGTATTATAAACATTAAAAATACAATAAATAACAATCTGGATAATATTAAAAATCATTTTAAGGAAGAATATGAATTAGATGACCTGTCTATACCAGAATTAGAAGGTATTGATAAACCTGTGGAATTTATTGGTGGTGGAGCTTTGATTATATTAAATGGCAAAGCTGTTACTGGTAGCGAATTATATAACATTCAACAATTTGTAAGTATGCCTGACCATTGTCCTGAATCAACGAATGGTTTTGATTCTTTGCAACTTTTTGGTGGAGTTACAAGAATAATGATTGCCAGATATAATGAAAAAATATTTTTCTTAAAAGCGAAAGGACCAGTAAAGAATATTCAAAAGTTGTTGTTACAAAAAGGATTTTCTGATTTGATTTGTTTTGATGGTAGTGGTGGCTTGTTTTGGGCAAATAAAGATAAAATAATCAATGAAGTTGGGAACATAAGTCCTAGTGGCTTTGCTGTGAAGGTTGCTAAGTATGAGTAAAATTAATCAATTTGTCTGGATAATACTGATTTTTGTTATCTATTCAAATCTTCTTTATGCAAAGACTTTGAATGGAGTTGATATTCCTGATGAAATAGTAGAACTTCTAAATGATGCCAGATGGCGTCGTGCTAGTGATATCATGGGAGGTTTGCATAGATTTTCTGATATGTCTGTTGTGGAATTAGATTCATTTCTAAAAAAGAATATTGTTTATGATGCAACTTATTATTGTCCTATATGCAAGATTTATTTCCCCATAATGGCAAAAAGTCTTCAAGTTGTGTGCTTGAATAATGATTTTGAATGCTTAGACGGTTTCCCAGAAAATTTAGACTACAGATTACCGCCAGAATGCCCTTACTGTAATTGTATATTCCCTAGAAGCGAAGTAACAAAAGAAAAATTAGAAGAATTTGCAACTTTCATTTGGTATCCTTGTTTTCAAGCTCTATCTGATGCTTGTGAAAGATATGTGTTTTTGCTTGATAATATAATTGGCTTAGATGCTTATGCTAAGTCTGAGATTTTTTTTAAATATTCTGTAAATGCTAAAGAATCAAGAATATATTTAGAAAAGGCCTTACAATTATTAAATACATTTGTTGAGGAAAAGTCGAAAAAAAATGGAATAGATGCAGCTGATATCAGGTTGCTTATTTTTAGAATAGATTTATCACGCCAGTTAAGTGAATGGAAAACAGCTAAAAAGTATTGCGATGAGTTAAAGAATTGGATTAACCAAGAATCATATTATAAAATATTATTGGATTTAGAATATGAACTTATATCAAATCACAACAAGAATCGCATTAGAAAGCCTATTGGAAATGAGTTGCACATTGCTATTTTAAACAATGAAAAGACGAATAATAATGATTTTAAAAATGGTATTCATATTTTGTTAAAACAACTTAATAAAGATGGAAAAACAGCTTTTTTCCAAGCAATACAAAGTAATAGGCAAAGCTGGGTTAAATATTTATTAAATAATTATAAGGAATTAGTAAATACTTATGATTATTATAAAAATTCTCCTCTTCATTGGGCTGCAAAATTAGGAAACTTAGAACAGATAAAACTTTTGTTGAACGAGGGTTGTGATATTGAAGCTCTAAATGTTAGAAAACAGACTCCATTGTTTTGGGCTATAAGGTTTGGTAATTATAAAGCTGTTGAAATGCTATTAAGAAAAGGAGCTGACTGTTATACAGAAGATTATGAAAAACAATCGCCATTGCAGATTGCTTGTAGATATAAAAATAAAGACAGTGAAAAGATTTTCTTTAAATTATATGATTTACAAAAAAAGTATAAACCAAATATGTATGAAGAAATTCAAAAATGTTATCTAATAGCTCAGCAATACAATGTCTCGGCCTTGGAATTTTTGAAAAAGACAGGAATAAAACAGGATATGAAGGGAAATAACCTTCTGAACAATATCCCGGCTTCAGGCATATAGTTATCAAAAAGCCGCTTCCATAAGCGAAGCGGCTTATTTTTTTAGTAAATTCTCCATTTTCAATTCAGGTCTTGGCGCAAGGCTGGTTGAAGCAGTATCAAACCCAATCAATAACAAAAAAATCATTTGGGGGAATAAAATTTATGAATATGGTTTATCTTGCTATTTTGCTTAAAAAAAATTAAAATTTGAATAGAAAGGTTAATTTTATGGGTAAGAAGGATTCCTCAACCAAGAAACTTATGCAAAATAATGAAATTTTTGCAGATGCATTTAATTTGCTTGTATATAATGGCAAGAAGGTTATAAATCCGGATGATTTACAGCCATTAGATACAACCAGTCTTGTTGTACCATTTAGAGGTAAAGATTCAAAGGCTGTTCAGAAATACAGAGATGTTCTAAAGAAACTGGTTATAAAAAGAACACCTGAAGTTGCTTATGTTGTGTTAGGAATAGAAAACCAAAGTGATATACACATGGCAATGCCGGTGAGGAATATGCTTTATGATGCCATACAATATGCCAATCAGGTTGAAGAACTGGCAAAACAGAATAAACATAAAGGTGAGGTAGACTTTCTATCTGGACTGGAATATGAAAATAAACTAATGCCTGTTGTTACTTTAACGGTTTATTTTGGTGCAAAACCATGGTCTGGTCCAAAATCATTAAAAGAAATGCTTAGCATTCCAGATAAATCTCTGGCTAAATTTATTCAGGATTATAAAATTTATCTGGTTTGTCCACAATTACCGGATAAAAAGCTTGATAAACTGTCATCAAATCTTCGTGAAGTCATGAAGGTTATAAAATATTCTCAAAAGAAGTCAGACCTCAACAGACTTTTTACCACCAACAGAAGATATAAATCCATAGATACCGATGCAGCCATAGTTATCAAAGATATGACCAACCTGGAAGTTAAAATTGATACCAAAAAGGAGAAAACCAATATGTGCAAAGCCTGGGAAGACTTAAAAGTTGAATTGTTAGCCAAAGGTAAAAAAGAGGGCGAAAAAATAGGCGAAAAGAAGGGCGAAAAGAAGTGGAAAAAGGAAGGTATTAAACTCGAACAAGCCCGAAATATTAAAGAAAATCTAAAAAAAGCACAAGCCCTTGTCAAAGCCGGCACAGCAAAGGAAATTGTCGCCAAAATCATGGGAGTAAATATTGCGTTACTGTAAACTTTAACTTATAAATACGACCAGCAAGCCAAGAATTGGAATAATCTCGTATCTTCTATAGTTATCAAAGATATGACCAACCTGGAAGTTAAAATTGATACCAAAAAGGAGAAAACCAATATGTGCAAAGCCTGGGAAGACTTAAAAGTTGAATTGTTAGCCAAAGGCGAAAAAATTGGCGAAAAGAAAGGTGAAAAGAAAGAACAAGCTAAGAGCATAAAGGAAAATCTGAGAAAAGCCAAAGCCCTTGTCAAAGCCGGGATCGCCAAAGAAATTGTCGCCAAAATCATGGGTGTAAATATTGC
>JAZUDR010000354.1:0-2004 GCA_045639725.1 Candidatus Avigastranaerophilus sp.
AGAAACTTGGTATTTGTCTCTAAAACTTACGTTAAAAATTCATCTATAGGTTAGAAACAGAAGATTAGTGTGAATATATCTACTGTGATATAGTATGCCCCACAATCGACGATAATGTTACAGGTGGTATTAAGTGACTCCGGGGATGTTATCGTTTGATGGTGGGGCTGGTAAATAAAGAAAAACGATATTGAAGCAACGCAGCTATGAACATAAAGCTTCTTCAAAAATTATGCAGTTGGTTCTATTTACTAAATAACTAAAGATTGGTAAAATAAGTTAGCTTTTTCAAAGTATGGTATTCTGTATTTTGTAAAAAGCTGTAAATGCCATCAGAAGCTGAACTGCTTAGTATAGTTTCGTAGCATCCCTTGCTACCGAAGTAAGCATCAGTTTAACCGCTGATGCTTATTTTGTTTTAGCTTTACTGCTTTTTTTGATGTGCTATTGCGAAATTATTTACACCGTTTTTTTGGCAATCCATTGTCCTGACTTTTTTGAACCGAATCTTTGTAACATGTCTAGACTTTGAAGCTTTGACACTATTTTCTTTATACCGCTTAAGCTTAAATTTAATTGTTTCGCAGCTAATTGTAGATTTGAACTAGGATTTTCCAGTAGATAGTTATAAACTCGGTGTTGATTTGAAGTTAGTTTTAATGCCGCTTTTTCTCTAGCTTTTCTAGCTAATACACTGTCTGGTTCATAGTGAAATTTTATGGTTACTTTTATCATATTGTCTTCAAAAGAAAATGCTTCTTTTCCACATTCAGAGACAATTATTGGAATACCATGACCGCTTTGTTCTGCAAAACCGGATATTAAAAAGATAGTAAACAAACTTTTATTTACGGGTAGGCTTGTTCCTTTAAAGAAACCATCTTGGGAAAGTCCGTAAGGAATGCCGCCATAAGAAACTATTTCTATTCTGTCATCGAACATAAATATTGAGGGTGGAATTCTTTCATTCCAACTATTGTGTAAACAGGCATTTACCCAAGCTTCTCTAAGGGATTCAAATGGAAACAGGGGAATTTCTTTTCTAATACCTTCATTTAGTTTTACATTAACAACATTGATGCTTTTAAAATATTCAAAAATTTGTGATATTGATTTTAACAGGCACTGCTTTCCGTATTCTGTTCTGGTGGACATATTGCTCTTATCAAGTCCAGAGAAAGAAACAACTTTAATGCTTGTATTGTTCTGATCGGAAAGTAAATAGGCCATATAGTTGTATTTTCCATCTTTGTTTATCAGCCCATAATTCTTATAAAAGAGTCTAGAATCTTTAAAATGAATTTTTTTATTAGATAATATCTCTGATAGTTGTTTAAACGTTAATTCTTGATTTTCTGAAGTAATTTCTCTTATCAAATCAGATTCGCCTGATGCAAGCATTTTCCTTAACATTAGATTAGATACGCTTTCGTCTGATGAAACATTACGGATATAATATCTGCCATCACAAGAATAAGGTATATCTGTTCCATATGCAGAGACTTTTACGTATTGTTTGCCATCTGTGCTTTTGCAGTTTTCTATTTCTGCAATAATTTGTGGTTCCACCAGATCTTTTATTCTGCTGCGTATGTCTGATAATGTTTTTTTGCCGATAAGCAGACCTTTTACATTGCCATTATCATCAACACCAAAGTAGACTATGCCTTTTTGGTTCCTATTAAGCATTGCTGTAAGAGATTTTATTCCTTTATCTAATTGGCTCAAACTCTGTTTGAATTCTTGATTTTCGTTTTCTTGTCCAAGATTCATAAACTAACCTCCTAATATTTAAAGTTTACTATAAAGTGTATTTAAAGTCTACTTTTAGCGTGCACTTTAATTGTTTTAGCAACGGGAATGAGGCTGACGCCTATATTTTTAATACGCTTCGCCAAACAGACTTCAGGGCAAGACCAGTGTATCTCCGCAATGAAGACCGCATAAAAGCGCACTTCATTACCTGCTTTATAGCATTAACAATTTACAGACTACTGGAAAAGA
>JAZUDR010000355.1:0-5391 GCA_045639725.1 Candidatus Avigastranaerophilus sp.
ACTGCTGGGAACGGTGGCTTAGCTGTTGGCATACCACGCTGACCTTCTACTGAATGGATAAGGGCAGTTTCTTCACCGCATACGAATGCGCCGGCGCCTTCCATAACTTCGATGTCGAAGCTGAAGTCAGTACCGAAAATGTTGTTGCCGAGAATGCCAACTTCGCGTGCATCAGCGATTGCTTTGCGAACACGCTTAACAGCCAGTGGATATTCAGCGCGGCAGTAAATAACACCGTGGTTAGCCTGAATGCCCTTAGCAGCAATCATCATGCCTTCGATAACACTGTGTGGGTTACCTTCCATAACGCTTCTATCCATGAAAGCACCTGGGTCACCTTCGTCAGCGTTACAAATAACATACTTAACACCGTCAGCACTCTTGTTGGGGAGTGTGAGCTGCCATTTCTTACCTGTTGGGAAGCCAGCGCCGCCGCGACCACGGAGACCTGAATCAAGAACTTCCTGACAAACTTCTTCAGACTTCATTTCGCAGATAGCCTTGCGAGCGCCTTCATAGCCACCTTCAGCGATGTATTCTCTTACATCTTCTGGGTTTACATGACCGCACTGCTTGAGAGAAGTTCTCTTCTGGAGTTTGTAGAACTGGATTTCTTCAGCATTTCTTGAATGTTTGCCAGAACCTGGTTCAACAAAGAGGAGTCTGTCGATAACTTCACCGTTCTTAAGAGTCTTTTCAACGATTTCTTTAGCGTCTTCTGGTTTAACCTTAACGTAAAGAATGTTTTCAGGCATGATTGTAACAAGAGGACCCTGCTGACAGAAACCATGACAACCGCTCTTAGAGAGATAAAGATTTTTCTTTTCGCCGCCACAGTTGTGGTGATTAGCTTCGATTCTTACACTAATACCAGCGGCTTCGATTTCCTTCTGGAGAGCTTCGATTACTTTGAGAGAACCGTTAGCAACACAGGCAGTACCTGCACAAACTACAACACGACGGTTTTCGATGTTAGCTTTGTATTCTTCAGTGATTTTCTTAAGATCTAAACTACTCATTTGGCGGCTCCTTTTTCTTTGGCGATGATTTCATCGAGGTAAGCAATAGCTTTTTCTGGAGTCATCTGGCCATGAACGTCTTCGTTAATAACGATAACAGGAGCAAGACCACAAGCGCCAAGGCATGATACGATTTCCAATGTGAAAAGCATATCGTCGGTAGTGAGCTTCTTTTCGTTAAGATTGAGCTTCTTCATGATAGCATCAATAACAGTCATAGACTTCTTAACGTGACAAGCAGTACCGTTACAACACTTGATAATATATTTTCCCTTTGGAGTAAGGGCAAAGTGAGCATAGAAAGTAGCTACACCGTAAATCTGAGCTGCAGAGATTTTAAGCTTCTTAGCGCAAAGATTAATAGCTTCTTCTGGAAGGTAACGATAAATTTCCTGTACTTCCTGAAGAATAGGAATCAATTTACTTGGATCGCAATTCCATTTTTCAACGATTTCGCTGACTTGAGTCAACTTAGCGTCATTCTGGTCGGCCATTACACGACCTCCTGTTAAATTTTGTTCACGGTCTTGTGAAATTTTTAACAAACTCAAAAATTATAGATGAGTAAGACCGTCGATAACTATAAGACTATTCGGCTAATTCGTCAACCATTTTTAGTTTTTTCTATGGCAATATTAATGCAAAAAGTATTCTAAAACCAATAACTAGATGTCATTTCAAATATAAAGCTTTACATTCTGTTTTCTATACATATAATTTAAATAGAAATACGTTATTGAGGAGCATTTCGATGGCAATGAACATGAATATAAATTCTGTTACAAAAACTGTGGTTTCTAACAGTTATAAAATCTCTGAAAAAATTAAAGAAGATTCTAAAACATCAAACAAAAAGCAGGAGGAAAAGGGGATCAAAGACATTGTAACTATTTCTTTGGAAGCTACCCAGAAATTGGAAGAAACCAGATCTTCCGAAGAAAAACCTGAAGAAGCTTCCTCTCATGCTAACGATGCCCTCAGCGAAAAAGTAGCAGCCGTTTCCCACCTTGATGAAGACTTAGCAAATGCAAAAAAATCAGCAGAAGGAATGGCTGAGTCTTTTGATGCCATGCGTAAAGCCATGGTTATTGCCGCAAGAATGTCCAAGGGCGCTAAGGTTTCAGGAAAAGACGAAGAATTCCTGATGAAATTTGACCACAAAATGTATATGACAGCCAAGAGCGCACAAAGCATAGCCAAAACCAAAGAAGATTTATCAGACGAAGACATCAGTGGAGATGATGAAAAAAATTCCAGTGAAGATGGCAAATCATTAGCATCTGCTGCAGATTCAGGAATGCCTGCAGAAGTTCCTGCCGAAGCTGAAGCACCCAGCTCTGATTCTGTCCCTGAAGAAAGTCTTTAATCTATAATCAGACAATTTTTATAGCAGTGGATGCATATGGGTGATTCTATAGGCTTGTGGCTGTTAGCTATTCGCTTTTGGCCGAGAAAGCGGACAATTGGCCGAGAAAAATTCTCCATTATCCATTTTCAATTCTCAATTCAGGCATTGGCACAGACTCGGTCGAAGCAGTAGAAAAACCAATCAAGAAAACAAATAATTGTGCATTATGCATTATGCATTGTGAATTAAAGAGTTAGCATTACCCCGGTCGCAGCAGCAGAAACTACCTAAAAGCGTCAGTAAACAATCCCCTCCTAGCAGCTGTGCTGCGCCCTTCTAGCATTAGCGCCCTTCTAGGCCGCAGGCCGCCCTTCTAGCGAAGCGGCCCTCAAAGTATATGTATGCCTTGTTCTTTGCAGTATTCTAGCATTCTTTCGGGCCATACGCTTACCTGGACTTCACCGATATGCTGTTTCTGAAGCAGAAGCATGCTTAGGCGTGACTGGCCAATACCACCACCGATTGTCTGAGGCATTTTCCCTGCCAGAAGAGCCTTATGCCAAGGCTGTTTTGCCTTTGCCATGGCTTTTCTTTCGGTTAACTGTCTTGTAAGTGTTTCAGGGTCTACTCTTATGCCCATTGAAGAAAGTTCGAAGGATTTTTCAAAAATCGGATTCCAGACGAGAATATCGCCATTCAAACCGTGATGGCCTTCTGTCGTTGGAGTGGACCAATCATCATAGTCAGGAGCACGACCATCATGTGGCTCGCCATTAGCAAGTTTTCCACCAATACCAATAAGAAATACTGCACCCAATTCGTGACAAATTGCGTGTTCACGTTCTTTTGGCTGCAAATTCGGATACTTGGCCAACAAATCTTCACTATGGATAAAGTGGATTTTGCGCGCTAAGAATTTATTAAGGCCATAACGGCTGCAAATATGATGTTCAGTGGAAAGAATAGCAGAATAAATAGTTTCAACTGTTTCTTTTAGATAGTCCAGGTTTCTTTCATCCGGAGCCATAACCTTTTCCCAGTCCCACTGGTCAACATAGATTGAGTGAATACCTGTTTCTATGCTTGTTTCGTCAGGACGCAGGGCGTTCATATCGGTATAAATACCTTCACCAGCTGGGATACTATAATTTGCCAGAGCGAGACGTTTCCACTTAGCCAAAGAATGGACTATTTCAAATTTTTTGCCATCTATTGCTTTGACCTGAAAGGTTACAGGTCTTTCTTTTCCACTCAAATCATCCTGTAAACCAGTGCCCATTTCAACATACATTGGCGCAGAAACTCTATGTAAACGCATACTGTCTGCCAAGGTATCTTCAAAATGTCTCTTTAGTTCAAGGATTGCTCGTTCTGTTTGCAATAGACTAAGTCCGTTCATTATTTGCCGCCTTTTATACCGTATATAGCTATATTTGTGGTTTTGATTCTATTCTGTATTGCTAAATTTTGCAATACCCTATTTTCTTTTGTGAATGACTTTACAACAAACTGAAATAATAATATTTTACATATATTACCAATCAAGAAAGCCAAAAGAATGGATACAACCAAGATAAATAATAAGCCTCGTTTATGGGTTCCTACCCTATATTTTGTGGAAGCACTACCCTATGCAGCAGTAATGATTCTAAGTACTGTAATGTATAAAAACCTAGGACTTAGCAATACAGACTTAGCTCTTTATACTTCCTGGCTTTATTTACCATGGGTTATCAAACCATTATGGAGTCCTCTGGTTGATCGTTTTGCAACAAAACGAAGCTGGATTATCTTAACTCAAAGCTTAGTTACAACAGGGCTTGCCTCCTTAGCTTTTTCACTATCAGCCTCTTTCTGGCTACAGGCCTCTTTAGCCTGCTTCTGGTTAATAGCTTTTGCCAGTGCCACGCACGACATTGCAGCAGATGGTTTTTATATTATAGCCCTAGATGATCACCAACAGTCTTTTTTTACTGGAATTCGCACTACTTTTTATAGAATTGCAACTTTATTTTCTCAAGGCGCTCTGGTTATTCTAGCGGGTTGGCTTGCAAAGCAACACGGTATGCAGCATGCCTGGAGTCTTACTTTTGGAGTTTTGGCCATAATCATGCTTTTATTAGTTGCCTGTCATATACTTTTGTTGCCAAAGGTTGAACTGAGCAAATCCTTGGTAAACAACAACGCAGGCTTTAAGGCTACAATCAAAGAGTTTCTGGCAAAGCCACAGCTTATTCCCGCTTTGATATTCATACTTTTCTTTCGTTTTCCAGAAGCACAGTTAACTAAGATAGCCACCCCGTTCATGCTTGACAGCACAACTTCTGGTGGCATGGGCCTGTCTACAGAAAACGTCGGTTTTATTTATGGCACTATCGGTATGCTCGGTTTAACTCTTGGTGGAATCTTAGGTGGTTTTCTTGCAGCCAAAGATGGATTAAAAAAATGGTTATGGCCAATGGTAATGAGTATTTCACTGCCAGACGCTGTTTACATTTATCTTGCCGCCTACAAGCCAGATAATCTGTTCATTATAAATAGCTGTGTTTTTGTCGAACAATTCGGCTACGGCATTGGTTTTACCGCTTACACTCTTTTTCTTCTGTATTTTTCTAAGGGTGAAAATTCAACTTCTATATACGCACTCTGCACAGGTGTTATGGCCTTAGGAATGATGCTCCCAGGCATGATCTCAGGGTATATGTGCGACCTGCTGGGATATTATAAATTTTTCTGGTGGGTCCTTCTTTGCTGCCTTATTACTGTTGGAGTAAGCGCTATTATCAAAGTAGATTCTGAATTTGGGAAAAAGGTTAAGCAGCAGTAGTTATATCATTATTGCTACTTAACCTCAGATAATGTAATATTATATTAAATTAATGGAGGTATGTTGATTATGTCAGAAGACAATTCAAAAACAATGATTTTACAAATGCTTGCAGAAGGCAAAATCACAGTTGAAGAATCTGAAAGATTACTAAATGCTATTAACAATGAAAACAATAGCAGAGGAAATTCCTCAGA
>JAZUDR010000356.1:0-3211 GCA_045639725.1 Candidatus Avigastranaerophilus sp.
TGGCGGAGTAGTCAGTTCCTTGAAATAATCCATTATTTCCTGTTTTTCATTGCGCCATGTGAAATAGCTGTATGACTGAGTGAAACCAAGTTTTGCCAGAGACTTCATAAGTCTTGGTCTAGTAAAGGCTTCAGCCAGGAATATTGCATCCGGGTATTTCTTCTGAGTTTCGGCAATTACCCACTGCCAGAAGCGGAATGGCTTGGTGTGAGGATTGTCGATTCTGAAGATTTTAACGCCCTTGCCTGCCCAGAAGCAGAACAGACGAAGCATTTCATCGTAAATTTCTTTGTATTTTTCACATTCGAAATTGATAGGATAAATGTCTTCGTATTTCTTTGGCGGGTTTTCAGCAAACTTGATGGTGCCATCAGGTCTCTTGCTGAACCAGTCTGGATGGTCTTTCAGATATGGGTGGTCTGGAGAACAGTTGATAGCGAAGTCCATTGCCAGTTCGATGCCGTATTCAGCAGCAGCCTTAACAAGTTCTTCAAAATCTTCCATAGTGCCAAGTTCTGGATTTACAGCATCATGGCCGCCATGTTCGTTACCGATAGAATATGGACAACCAGGATCATTCGGACCGCAAACAAGGCTATTGTTAGGGCCTTTACGTTTCTGGTATCCAACTGGGTGGAACGGAGTGAAATAAAGAACGTCGAAGCCCATGCCAGCAATGTGCGGCAAACGCTTGATAACGTCTTTGAAAGTGCCGTGTTTGCCAGGTTCGAAAGCGCAGCTTCTTGGGAAGCATTCATACCATGCAGCAAAGCGAGCTTTTACGCGGTCAACTCTGACCTTATACATTGGGCTTTCAACCAGTGTTTCGGGGTCTGGATTTGCACTAAGAAGTGCTTCAAGCTTAGAATTGCTCAAAATAAGCCACTTATCTGCATCAGTAAGCTGTTTTTCAGCCTTAGCAAGCTGGTCTTTGAGATAGTTTGCGTCTGATGGCTGCAGCCATGCCTTGAAGCGAGCGGCCAATGCAATACCTTCAAGAATATCAGAATGATAATCTACACCTGCATCAACCTTTTTGCGGGTATCGAAAACCCAAGTAGCATAATCATCGCAGTATGAAACGAGGTTGTATTCATAAAAGCCAACCTGTTCAACAGTGAATTCTGCTTCCCAGAAATCAAGACCCGGGTTAGTGCATTCCATGCGAACGCTGTTCCACTTCTGACGGCCAGCAACACGATATTTAACCCATGCGCATATTTTCTGGTGACCATCGCGGAAGATATCAGCAGTGATATGAACGGTATCACCTGGTTCACGCTTGATTGGATAAAGACCATTGTCTACCAATGGCTGAACGTTTTCAATAAAGGTCCTTAGACGATTACTTCTTGCCATGTAAATGACTCACTTCTTGAGAGATTTATAAAGGTCAACAGTCTGCTTAGCGATTGAAGTCCAACTGAATGTATCTTCAACGCGTTTGCGGCCTGCAGCAGCCATCTTCTTGCAGAGTTCAGGATTACCCCAAAGGTCATTAATACCCTTTGCAAGGTCTCTAGAGAACTTGTCTGGATCAAGTGGTTCAAATGGAGAATGATCCATCTGCTTAACGTCAACAAGAGTTCCGGTAACGCCAGGAATAACAACTTCCTTGATTCCGCCAACAGCACTTGCAACTACTGGAGTTTCGCAAGCCATGGCTTCAAGGTTAATGATACCGAATGGTTCATAAATTGATGGGCAGCAGAATACGCCAGCATGAGAATAGAGTTCAATCTTGGCTTCAGTTGAAACCATTTCCTGAACCCAATATACGTTCTTGCGAGTCTTGGTAACTTCCTTAACTGCATTTTCCATTTCTGTCTTTATTTCTGGGGTATCTGGAGCACCAGCGCAGAGAACTACAGGAATATCAGGATTAATATACTTGATAGCATTAACAAGATGGATAATACCCTTCTGACGGGTAATGCGACCTACGAAGAGAACGTATGGCTTCTTTGGATCGAAACCGAAATTGCTGATATTTGCAACAGAATCAGTCTTCTTGTATTCTTCAGTATCGATACCGTTGTAGATTACTTTCAAGCGTTCTGGCTTAACATTGAAAAGTCTTTCAACGTCTGCTTTTGTGTCTTTGCTGACTGCAATAACTGCGTCAGCCATTTCAATAGCCATCTTTTCAACCCAACAACTGAAATCATAACCGCCGCCGAGCTGTTCGCGCTTCCAAGGTCTGAGTGGTTCAAGAGAGTGAGTAGTAATTACCAGAGGAATACCGTAATTGAGCTTTGCCCAGATACCAGCCATGTGGGTATACCATGTGTGACAGTGAACAACGTCTGCATCAATATTCTGACCAACCATCTGCAAGTCTCTGTCTAGAGTCTTGAAAATAGACTGAAGACCACTTGGAACGGTTTCATAAGCAGCTTTTGGGTCATAGCCTGTTGCTGAAATCTTAGAACCGTCTGGTCTCTGATCACCATAGCAGCGAACTTCTACTGCATCAGCAAACTTAGCTGCTTCACGAGCAAGATACTGAATGTGTACGCCAGCGCCGCCATAAATGTGAGGTGGGTATTCATTGGTAAAATAAAGAACCTTCATTCCAAACACTCCTTGAAAAAAAATTATAATGTGTACATTATAGCATATACACCTATCTTATCAACGTTTTTGTGCAAGAATTCAACCAAATCCAAATTCTTCATAAACTTTGCATCAGATTAAGCCAATGGGACAAAGCCAGGATTTTCTTGAAATTGGGAATAATTCATTACACATGCAAAGAATAATACCTGGTTTTATTTCACATTTAAATTTATTAAGAACAGTAAAATTCTTTGTAGGATTTGACGGCTGCTTTGCTTTTTTTATTTCAATAGGGCAAATCCAGCCAGCACCGGCCATTATCAAATCAATTTCTTTTTTGTCGACATCCCGATAATAATATAATGCCGGTTCTATTCCACAATTACAATAATAGAATCTTCCATCTGTCGTTTTATATATTTCATTATTTTCTCGAAAAACCGATATTTTTAAAGTCTAATTATGATTTACTCGGTTTTTTATAATTGGTCAATAACCTAAAATTTAATACAGCCCTTACCGAATTCAAATAAATTGCATATACACCATATATATTACATTAAATTTGGTTTTACAAAAATATGAAAAGCGTGTAGAATTTCCGAAAATTTTAATTTGATGAGGGAAACAAATGAATTTTAAGAAATCTGCA
>JAZUDR010000357.1:0-3578 GCA_045639725.1 Candidatus Avigastranaerophilus sp.
ATGATAATGAATATGCTGTCCAAAGGCAAGACAAAAGAAGATATTATTGATTTAACCGGAATAACAGAAGAAAGATATATAGCGTTAATGAAAATCAACTAAGTGTGACAAGGCCCTTGGTGGAAAGCCAGGGGCTTTTTAATAAATGAATAAGTCTTCGGCTATATTTTTAATATGCTTTGCTAACCAGACTTCTGTGATTTACCATGCGATGGTTGCTGCTATGCGGGTGGGTTCGGGAATAACAGCCGAGCAGACCAAACCTCCCTTGATGGTTTCAATGCTTAGGAGTCTAAGGTTTCGTAAATAATAAATTAAAATAACCTAAGCAACGATACTTTGAGCAACGTGGTAATAATAAAATTCAAAGTGAAAATCACTTAAATGCATTATTCCATAATATAGCTATGTGTGGCAACAAAATAATCAAATCCCTCTCTGCTTATCCTAATTTATAATTGGTTGACGTAATTGCATAATATTATTAAAATAAAATATAGTTGAAGTTGAAGAAGTTAGCTGGGAGAAAAAGCATGCAGTATAATGGTTTTGATAAGAGACCTAGTAATTTATTTGACAATTATTGCTTTTCACTAATTGATAAAATAATCAAGCACTTTCATTTGTTTGAGCCAGACTACCGCGATAATGGTCTAAATAAAACAGATGTTACTGATGGACGCAGTAAATCGCTTGTGATGAAATACATATTAAGCAACACAAAAAAGCAATCTGCTCAAGAGATGGCGTATGAGAACTATAAGAGGAAGGTTATTGCTGAGAGAAAGAGCAGAAAATACCCAGAGTTTTTTAAATGTTTCGCGTATTGTTTTATTTACTTTGTGGTTTTGGTTATATTTGCTATAGGTGGCGCAAAGCATTCGATGCCATTCAGTCGATATCACAATAACTTAGTATTGATATATTCTCTTATTATATCAGTGCTAGTAACACCAGGTTTTTTGAAACACTTTTTTGGATACATGTATAGCGATGTTATTCCAGAGGAATTTAAAACAAAGCCTAAGCCAAAACTTAAGAAAAAAATAGGCTTTTTTGACTTGTATGTAAGACCAATACGTGGCGAATTAAGTGGTTCCTGGAATGAATCTACAGATGTCACTAAGCCAATTGCATTGGTAATGGCCTTCTTTTTTATAATGATTGGCTTTAGCTTTCATATTATTTTTGTAACTTCGATTAATTCTGCCTTAGCTTTTTTAAAGCCTATAAACAGGTATGTAAAGGTAGAAGCTGCAGAACCAGGCAAATATGAGATTTCAGACTGGCGCGAACCTGGTAAGACTGTGAAATTTGAGGTCGATAAAAACAAACCTGTTGTTGCTACTCGTGGCGATATAATGCTTATTGAAACAAGAGTAGGCTTTCTTGGCTTAGAATATCTGAATGATCAGGATTCACTGGAATGCTTTGACATAAAAGAATTCCCGGAAGGCACTAAGTTTCCGTTAACAGAAGAAGAATTTCAGAAAGTTCATACTGGTAAGAAATATAAAAGTTTTCGCAAAGGATAACAGGAAAGTCGGAAGCAGGAAGCTGGACTCAGTTTTAGATAGTCTGTAGTTTACCATGCGATGGTTGCTGCTATGCGGATGTGCTCAGGAATAACAGCCAGCAGGCCAAACCTCCCTTGATCCCTCCTTAAAAGGAGGGTCTAGGGCAAGCAGGCCGAATTTTAGGTATTGGGTCTTAGGTATTAGGTATTAGAGGGCAAGTGGTTTGCCAACGTGAGTTGGTGCTAGCGGATGTGCTCAGGATTAACAGCCAGCAGGCTATTTTTTATTGAGGTGCGCAAAAATTTGCGATTGATTTGTGGGTAATGCGAATGGTATAATTTCTAAAATGTTGACGCAACAACAAAATAAGTTTCTAAAATGTTGATAACTTATGCAAAATAGAGTTCTAAAATGTTGAACGGTTTCGAAGTTCCGATGAGAGGTGTCTTATGTTAAAAAGAAAAGCTACATCTTTTATAAAAAACTGGGTTAAGTCAAAAAATAGAAAATGCCTTGTTGTGCAAGGTGCTAGGCAAATTGGAAAAACATATATAATCGAGCGCTTTGCAGAAGAAAATTATGAGGAACTGCTTGAAATAAATTTCAAACAGATGCCTTCCGCTAAGGAGATTTTTGCTGGGGATCTAACAGTGGACAACATGATTATGGCTATGCGATTCCGTTTCCCAGAAAAGAAAATCGTTGCTGGCAAAACAATAATATTCTTTGATGAGATTCAAGAATGTCAGGAAGCCGTTACGTCTCTTAAGTTTTGGGCTATAGACAATAGATTTGATGTTGTTGTATCTGGTTCTCTTCTGGGAATTGATTATAAACGTGCATCTTCATATCCTGTCGGATATGTTGATTATTTGAATATGCATGGAATGGATTTTGAGGAATTCCTTTGGGGAATAGGTATTTCTGAAGATATGATAGCCAATATAAACAGTTATTTGAATTCAAAGACCGCTGTTCCAGAGGCTATCAATTCGACAATGATGAATTACTATAGGCTTTATATTGCAATAGGCGGTATGCCTGAAGCGATACAGAAATATATAGATACCAAGGATTTCAGAGATGTTGACAAGATTCAACGCAGTCTTTTGCAGGGGTATCAATATGATATAGCGCACTATGCGTCTGCTGAAGAAAAAGTAAAAGCAGAGAAATGCTACCTTTCTATTGCAAAACAGCTATTGGATAAGGAAAACCATAAATTTCAATATAAGGAAGTTGAGCACGGTGGAAGGGCTCAAAAATATTATTCGAGCATTGAATGGTTGCTTCGTGCAGATATGGTGCATATATCTAAACTGGTGACTGCTGTTTGTTTTGATTTGGATGATTATTCAAGAGAAGATTTTTTCAGGGCTTACACAACAGATTTGTCGCTATTTATAGCAATGAAAGATTTTGCTTTAAAGCAACGTATTGTTGAAAATACATTAGAAAAAAATTCAAAGGGTGGCATGTTTGAATGTGCTATAGCTGATGCGCTCTATAAGAAGGGTTATCAGTTGTATTTCTATAAAAACGAAACTAATAAAAGAGAAATTGATATTATTATTCAAAAAGATGGAATGATTATCCCAATTGAGGTTAAGAGTGGAAATACCAGAGCTAATTCATTAAAAGCACTTATGAAAAATAATAAAGATATATCATTCGGTTATAAATTTGTAGATGGTAATATCGGTGAGAGTGATGATGGCATAGTTACATTGCCTCTATATATGATTGCTTTTATATAAGCAACGGATGATAGTTAGGTCTTAGGTTTTAGGTCTTAGGTCTTAGGTATTAGAGGGCAAGTAGTTTACCAACGTGAGTTGGTGCTAGGCGGGTGTGGTCAGGATTAACAGCCGAGCAGGCCGAATTTTAGGTATTGGGTCTTAGGTCTTAGGTATTAGAGAGGTAAGCGATTAATTAACCACACCTTGTAATTTAATATCTTTGACAGTAAAAAAAGAGAAAAAGCTCATCAGATTTGAATTTGATGAGCTTTTTTAATCTAGAAAATGTGGCTACATTTTCTGTTATTTTTCTTTTATCTGG
>JAZUDR010000358.1:0-2818 GCA_045639725.1 Candidatus Avigastranaerophilus sp.
AGGGTAACGATGAATGGCGGTATTTTTCCATAACCAATCCAGGCACCGTTCCATATACCTACGAGAATAGCAGCAAACATGGAAATCAAAACAACTGCCAAAGGGGACATGCCTGAGTTTTCAAGCAGTTTCCCTGCAATAGCACCGGAAAGGCAGACTGTGCAACCAATAGAGAGGTCAATATTCCCACCAGTTAAAATACATAGAAGCATACCGCAGGCGAGAATGATTACATGGGCATTCTGAACAAGCAGATTGGAAATATTCTGGGCATATAACATTTTGCCGTTAGTCAAAATGTTAAAGAATATAAACACTACAAAAAGCACAAAAACCATTGCATTATTCTGCAAAAACCCTTTTATATTTTCTTTCATACTATTATTCCCCATTATCAACACGCTGCAGCATCTTTTTCATCAGGTTTTCCTGAGTGATTTCGCTACCACATACTTCACCGGTAATATGACCTTCAGACATTACATATACCCTGTCACACATGCCTATTACTTCAGACATGTCAGAAGAAATAAGAATTACACTTAAACCATTTTCAATAAGCTTATTTATCAAAAGATAAATATCATGCTTGGCTTCAACGTCAACCCCTCTTGTAGGCTCATCCAGAATCAGAATATCGGGATCTGCAAATAAACATCTCGCAAGAAGAACCTTCTGCTGATTTCCGCCAGAAAGCGTATCAATCAAGTTTCCAGTGCTGGTAGTCTTGATACCCATTTCATCTTGATATTTGTAATTTGCTTTTCTTTCCAAAATTTCAGAAAGAATGCCTTTATTGCTGATTTTATCCAAAGCAGCCAAAGTAAGATTCAGATAAATCGGCGCTTTTAAAAGAAGGCCATTAGCCTTGCGGTCTTCTGTTAAATAGATAATGCCTTTTTCAATAGCAGTCCTGGCATCTTTTAAATCCACCTGTTCGCCTTTTAATATAATCTGTCCGGTAGTTTGACCTTCATAGCTTCTGCCGAAAATACTTAAGGCAAGCTCTGTTCTTCCTGCGCCTTGTAGTCCGGCAAAGCCTAAAACTTCGCCCTTTCTAAGTTTGAATGTTGCGTCACAAACAGCCTTTCGGTTATTCTGTGGGAAATGCCAAACATTCCAATCCTTCACTTCGAGAATAACTTCTCCGCCCTTGTATTCAGGTCGCTTAGGGTAAACGTCCAATATTTCACGGCCTGCCATGCTTTTGATAATTCTTGCTTCATCGATGCTATGATTGGAATTATCAATAGTTTCAACAGAACAGCCATCACGGATAACTGTTAATTCGTCTGCAACATAGGAAATTTCATTTAATTTATGAGAAATGATTATACTGGTCATTCCCTGCTTCCTGAAATCCTTTAAAAGGTTCAGAAGCTTCATCGCATCATTGTCGGTCAAGGAGGATGTAGGCTCATCCAATATCAAAAGCTTTGCTTTTTTGGTAAAAGCCTTAGCTATTTCTATAAGCTGCTGAACACCCGTTCCGAACTTGCCGACCTTTTGTGATGGATCAATATCTAGACCAACAAAATCAAGTGCCTCTCTTGCTTTTAAAAAGGTGGTATTCCAATCTATTTTCCCAAAATTTGTAAATTCATTTCCAAGGAAAAGATTTTCTGCAACAGACAAATTCGGCAGTAAAGATAATTCCTGATGGATAATTACAATACCCTTTGCTTCGCTTTCCTTCAGGCTATTAAGCTTGCAAATCTCGTTATCATAAACAATATCACCAGAATAGGTGCCAAAGGGATAAACGCCACTCAGAACATTCATCAGAGTCGATTTCCCTGCACCATTTTCTCCGACAAGTGCATGAATAGTGCCGCGTTTCACCTTCAGATTAACGTTATCAAGTGCTATTACACTACCAAAGGATTTCCGGATGGATTTCATCTCTAAAATAAAGTCAGTCATAAAAAACCTTGCCTTAGCGATTAATCTTTTCCAGATAACCATTAGCGCCAATTTTAAAGAGACCGGTATCAACCAGTTTTTCTTTATAGTTATCTTTGGTTATGGTTTCACAGCCAACCATGAATGTTGGCACTATTTTTTTGCCATTGTCAAAATTTTTATCATCAAAGCTACATTTAAAACTGAATGATTCACATAATTTTTCTGGATTTAATTGATTATTAGATTGGAATAAGCTCTTAACCAATTCGACAGCGACTACGGCATTGCTTTCGATATTTTTATATATTGTCATAATTGATTTTCCATCAACAATCATCTTAAGAGCGGGGTCTTCGCCATCCTGACCAGTAACATAAACGGTATTTCCGCCTCTGTAATCCGTTTCTAATGTTTTCATTGCTGCAATACCTAATCCGTCGAAGGCCGCAAGAACAGCATCAATCTTTTGATTGGTGTAATAGGAAGACAATAAATTCTGTAGACGTTTTTGTCCTAATTCAGTAGACCAACCATTTGTGCAGGTTTGTTCAAAGGTAATCTGACCAGAAGGTATAATCAGTTTCCCGGCATCAAGATATTTTTTCAAAACACTCATCTGACCATCATAGTATATAAGAGCGCATTTATCAGCTGGGTCTCCACCTAATATTTCCATATTATATGTTTTATTGTCATTATTAGTAAGATTTAGGCTCTTTTCCAGGAATTTTCCCATTTCGGCCCCGCAAGAAAAGCAATCTTCTGTTACAAGATACGAAATTCCAGCTGTATTTGAGATAGGTCTATTGTATGCAATAACCTTTACGCCTTTCTTTACTGCTTCATCAATCTGGAAAGACAAGGAGTCTGCATCGACGGCAGCTATTAACAATAAATCAGCTCCATTAGCTAC
>JAZUDR010000359.1:0-6979 GCA_045639725.1 Candidatus Avigastranaerophilus sp.
TACAATGATAAGTAACCTTATCCACGAAACTCAGCATGCTGCAAACTTCAGCCAGAGGGCATTCTCTGGCAATACCTATGAAAAGTTTGATGCTAGGGCTTTTGCTGAGGAACTTGGATTTGATGAAGGTTGCTCTGTGGCCGCAGAAGCCTTATTCAGAAGGGCAATGGGGGCTGCTGGTGAAGCTCATACCTATGAATACCGTTCGGGCGGTCCTTCTACAGAATATGCCGGGAATACCTCTAAGTTTAATAGCTATTCTATAAAGAATGTTTTTCCTTTTGATTCGAGTAATTTCGGGTATGGTAGCGATTATGGCAGAAATGGCTTGTTTATGCTTTATTTGCACGACCGCTTTGGACAGAGTAGTTTTAAAAAGCTGATACAGCAAGGCTGGCAGGGTCGTAACCTGAAATATTGTATTCCTGAAAAGCTTGGATGCAAAAGCCTTGATGAACTGCAGGAAGGTTGGCATTTGGCCATGCAGAACGAAAGTTTAAGAAACAAACTTGGCAGGGCAAATAATGCTGGAAAAAATGGATATGCAGATTGGTTGAACTTAAATATTAATAGCTTACCAACTTTGTATCCATTGGACAATATTTCTAAGTCCTTAAAAGTAAATAAAACATTGTCATATTGTTTCCAAGCAAAGAGTAACTCAGATGGTAATTTTAGATTCTTTATTAAATCTGCCGACGAAATACAATCAAGCTTAAGAGACTTGTCCATTAGCATAATCAAAGTAACTGACAATTAAGGAAAACCCTATGACCAAAGCAAACAAATCAATAATTCAGAAGTTATGTGTTTTTTCTGTTATTGGTTCTGCTTTGCTTTTGACTGGATGCATGGGCGGCAGTAGCGATAGTGGTAATTATGACGATGACGGTCCCACATATTCTTATAATGCTAATTTTTATGATTCCACACAAAGCTCGGTGAGCAATCTTGCCACAAAAGGTCATCGCTACAGTGCTTATAATGGAGCTCCTGCAATCAGCATTAACAATGTTCCTGTAGACGAAAACAACAATGTGCTCTACGCCTGCATGATTACGAATCCGAATACTTCAAGTATAAACAAGCTTACTCTTGAACCTCCGCTGGCATATAATACAAGGGCTTCAATTACAGAGGATGAATCAACTGTTTCTGGTGATAATACTGTTTTTGAAACTGTTGATTTCCGTGAAAATCCATCTGCCAAACTTCAGCTTCAGCAGGAGCTTATGCAGATTTACAATGCTCAGGAGGCTTCTAACGCCAGATGTTCTGTCAGAGCTGCTTCACACGCAGATGAAATTGAAGGTCAGAAGGGCATTGAAATAAACGTTCTTAACCAAAAGCGGAAATGCACATTGGCCAAAGTTACAGAGCGTGCCAAGATTTTTGTTGATGAAAACGGAGACGGCGCAGTTTCTGCTGGTAATATTTCTGAAGCCAGACTTAACGAATTTGCTACAGAATTTGATAATTACATTTACCCTGTCATGAAGGAAAACTTTGGTGATGATGCTGGCTCTGATATATTTTGGAACGATGTTGACGGTGATGGCCGTCTCTCAATAGTATTTTCTCCGGTAGTAAATAACTATCAGACAAGTGTTACTGGCATTTTTGATTCGGCTAGCATTAATAGTAGAAATCCTAGAGATATGATTTCTCTTTCTGTAAAAAATGATAATACTGACTATGATAAATGGTTCATGGATGCCCGCGAAACCATAGCTCACGAAATGCAGCATATTATCAATTTCTGCGCCAAGGGTAACAGGTCTGAATCAGAACTCTGGATAGATGAAGGTTTATCTGTCTGTGCAGAAATACTTTATAGAATACGTAGAAGCAATTTACAGCTTTCTACATACAGTCTTTATTATTCTGGCACCCATGTAGATTTCCCAGGAAATGACGCCAGATTCTACTGTTATGCTTATATCATGCCTGAAATTGCTATACAAAGCTTTGGAAAAACTGTTACAAACACTGATACAGAACTGCTGGCGCATTATGGACAGAAAGGCCTGTTTTTCTACTATCTATATGAACAGTATGGTAAGGATGTTATTCGAAAGCTGTCTAGAGGAATGTCTGGAAGAGGAAAATTTAGTGCTTTGATTACTGACCGCAGCTTAGAACAGCTAGTTATAGATTTTAATATAGCAACATTGTATGAAAAGCTGCGCAATGTGAATTTATCAAAATTCCCGAACAACCCATGGAAATCTGCTGAACGTAAACATCGATTTTTCACTGACATGGCTTTAAAATTTAAACAGGTAAGTCAGGGCAAGTATTATGAAGTTACAGAAAAGGACTTCAGCTTCTTGGATATAACATCTAAAAAGAAAATTACTGTTATTGATAATAGTGGTTCTTCAACTTCTGTAATTCCAGGAAACGGCGGAACGGTAAGACTTATATTGCTTCAGCCCAAAGGTGCGCAGCAGAACAATCTGTTAGGCAAGAACTCATATTCCTTCACTTTGAGTTCCGACCGCAAACCCTTCGTCGTCAACATGATCCGCATGACCGAGTAAATAATACCCCGCATTTGGTAAAGGTGCAGTCCTAAAGACCCCCTTTCGTAAAGGTGCTATTGTCTAAGACCCCCTTTTGTAAAGGTGCTATTGTCTAAGACCCCCTTTCGTAAAGGGGGGTAGGGGGGATTTGAGCAAACCATCGAATCATGTCACAAACTCCCTAAAAGCAGCACAAAACCAACACAATCAATTGTGCATTATGCATTATTCTACCTTCTTTGTCTTTGCCACAAATCTGTCAAACCAGTCGAACTGTTCAGCCAGCACGTGAAGTATTGATTCACGGGCTTCATAGCCGTGGCTTTCGTGCGGTAGTATGACAAGGCGTGCAATTCCGCCGTGACCCTTGATTGCAGCATACAGACGCTCACTCTGAATCGGGAAGGTGCCTGAGTTCGGGTCGTCTTCACCATGGATTAGTAGAATAGGTGTTTTAATCTTGTCTGCATGAGAGAAGGGCGACATCTGGGTATAAATATCCTTAGCCTGCCAATAGGTGCGTCTTTCACCCTGAAAACCAAATGGGGTAAGGGTTCTGTTGTAAGCACCGCTTCTTGCAATACCGGCTGCAAAAATATCTGTATGGGCCAGAAGATTGGCTACCATGAAAGCACCGTAGGAATGGCCAGCAACGCCGATTTTATCCTTATCAGCAATACCGAGTTCGACAAGCTTATTTACAGCTGCTTCCGCACCTGCGGTGATCTGCTGGACATAGGTATCATTAGCTGTGAGCGGGTCGCCAACAACAGGTATTTCTGCATTATAAAGAACAGCGTAACCGTGAAGCAGGAAGAACAGTATGGATGAACCGCCTATTCTTGTATAGCGGTTTGTAGAGGTTCTTACCTGACCGGCTGTTTTTATGTCTGTGTATTCTCTCGGATACGCCCATATAACGGTAGGATAGCGTTTCCCAGGCACGTAATTGATAGGGTAGTAGAGAGTGCCGCTTAATGGAACACCGTCATAGCGTTCGTATTTGATAAGCTCTTTGCGTAATCTTGCAAATTCCCTGGTCGGAGCTTCGTAATCAGTCAGTTGAACAGGCTCTTGGGCCTTGTCCTTCACAATCTGTCTGATGAAGTAGTTGGGGTTAGTTTCTTTGTCTTCGCGTGAAGTAACAAAGGATTTATGGCTCTTGTCTGCAAATTCTAATGGTTGTTCAAAAACATCGGTGCCGGCTCTGAATATTTCTTTTATTTCACCAGTCTTTATGCTGTATTTGCGCAGGAATGGCCTGAAACCTTCCGGACTTGCTCCTTTACCAGATAAATAAATCCACTCATCTTTATCGAATATGGCTACGGTTTCGCCATTTTTGTTATATTCGTATATGAGGTCGCCAGGATTATTGTAGTTGTCGCGGTCATTGCGGCCGAACAGAATCTTGCATTCAGAGGCAATATTGTTCTTGCTCATGTCTATTACACGGGCCTGAACCCACTTGGTGTCAAGGTCATAGTCCCAAATGAGGGTTGCATCTTGCTTGTCAAGATGGTCTAAGCCGTTGTAACGCTGCGGAAGCTTTATTATTTCGCGTGCCTCTTTGTCAAAGGGAGCTTCCATGGCTTTCATAACATCTCTGAACTCTGCTTTTGCATTTGGGTCGCCGCCATCAAGCGCTTCAACCCAGCATAGGGTAGAGGGTCTCAATCTTTGCCAGAAAACATTGCGCATACCTTCTCTGACGCCCATTATCGGAATGTTTTCGCCCACAGCAACATGACCAATAGTCTTTATGAGCTTGCCTTTGCTATCCCACAATTCATAGCGGTGAGCAAAGTGGGTTGAGGGTACATTGTGAGAGAATGGTGTTTCCAGAATCCTTGCTACGGTATATTTTTCATCAGGGGAAATAGATATGTAGCTGATGAGGCCTGCAGAGCCGAATTTTGATATTTTGCCGGTCTTTACATCAATTTTATGAAGCTGAGAGGTAGCGTAGTATTCAAAGAGTTTTTCGTCATATGCAGAGGTTAACAGATCCTGGTAGGTTCTGACCTGTGATACCTGACCATTTGTTTCCTGAATTTCAGGACCGTCAGGGATAACGGGAGCAGCAGGGGGATTACCACGCTTTTCGGGCCAAAGGGGTACAAAAATATGCTTAGAATCGTTGCTCCACCAGAATGGACCATGAAGAATAGAATTCAGACGTGCAGGGGATATCTGTTTGCATGTGCCTTTTTCCGGGTCGAACAGCCAGACTGAAGAACCGCCGGCTTTATAAAGAGCGGCTGCAAAAAGTTTACCATTTGGGGCCCATATCGGAAAACCAAATTTTGCACCTTCAGGTAGTTTAATCTGTTTGGTTTCTTTGGTTTTTAAATCAAATAGGCTTAAACCTTGAACATAGTATGTACGCTTCTTTATATTAAAACGGGTAAGAATGTTCATACCAGCCAGCTTAGCAGTTGGTTCTGACAGGTTTTCCAGAGTAAGCATGCTGGTGTATTCAACCATGAGAGCTTTGTCGCCAGCGGGGCTTACTGCCATCTGAGGGGTATTCGGGGTATCAAGTATCTTGACTATCTTTCGTTCAGGTTCTCTATAGCTGTTAGTAGTCTTCATTTCATTCGCCATTATATCTGTAAGGGGCAAGGCAGCAGCAAATATTGCTGTCAGTATTGATAGCTTATTGATTCGTGCAGAAAAGAACATTAAAGGCCCTATTTATTGCGTTCTCTTCCCCAGATAAAATAAGGGATAAGAATTATTGGTGCTGCAAAAAGTGAACCAGCAAACCAATACCATCTGTAATCGCTTTTGGCGTCTTTGTCTAAGGCGATAAATGCTAGAGTGGCCAACCAGAACAGGCCAGCAAAAATCCAGAATACTACAATAGTTGAAGCGAAATATTCCATTTTGTTCCCCTGAATACGTGTTTTTTCGAGTAATAAAAAACCTCACTTATAATATATACAAGTGAGGTTTTTTTTCAAGTTTTAAGCTTTTCGATTATCTGAATACATAACCGAGCTTGTTGATGAAGTTACCAGCTACGTTAGCAACGCTAGAAAGTGCATTGCCAGCTACCTTAGCAGCAGCACCAGCTACTTGAGCTGCGTAACCGCCAACTACTGCAGCGCCACCGGCAATCTTATCACCGATTCCGCCTTCGGTCCATTCAGTCTTACCCCATTCAACCATCTTCTTGCCTGCAGACTGGAGACCAGTGCCTGCAACGCCTACAACTGCGCCTGGAACACCAAGAACACACTTGGTTACGCCGCTGCCCATCTTTGTGATTGAGAGGTTCCTGAAACCAGTTACTACATCATTGATACCACCTGCGATGTTATCCTGAGTAGCAGTGCTGAAGTTTACATTCAAGAGCTGTGGAGCCTTATCTGGAGTCTTGGTGCCCTTGATGTCGATCATAAGGTTAGTATAACCAACGAAGTTGCTGGCAAAACCAGTGCCCATTGGATTCTTCCAGCATTCCTTGAACTTTTCGATGTCCATGGTGTAGCTCTTGGAAGTTCCCCAATAAGAGTCACGCATCTTCAAACCGGTAACCTTACCGCTTTCGTCGGTTTCATAACCGTAAACGCAAATCCAATGTGGTGTTCCGTCAGCGCTTACGAGACACTGAACTGGAGTGTTGCCATCAAGCTTCTTGATTAGGTCAGAGAGGCTTGCATTGTTCTTTTCATTTGCGTCAAGACCGTTAAGGTTCAAATATTCAACGAGGGTAGAAGGAGCAGTGAAAATACCAGCTGGATTGGTTTCGCTGTAAATCTTGTTACCATCTTTGTTGATTCCGTAATACTTGAACAGCATAGCAGTAGAGAACTGACCACAGTAATTGTCACCATTGATGCTAACTGCATAGTTATCAAAGCCCTGAATGGTTTTGCCACCATTGTTGTTATCAGTGCTTGTGTCGATGGTGTTGCCAGTTCCATATGCGAAAGTATCAGAAACTTTTTCGGTAACTGTATCAACAGCGTCTTTAACCTTTTGCTTGGTTGATTCAGATGGAGTAAGCTTTCTCTTTGCTTCGTCGTATTTTGCTTTGAGACGCTGAACCTGTTCGCCTAAATCGCGGGCAGTATTTGTTGCGCCTTCTTTAATAGCAGTTGTGTAACGATTGTATGCATCTTCGTATTTCATCTTCAGTTCAAGAATTTCCTGATTGATGTTTACAGCATACAAACTCTGGGTTGCAGCAATCATCATTGCTACGAGAGTCGCTTTAGATAAAAATTTACCGATCTTATTAGTGTTTTTCATTATAGACCTCCAGCCGGTCTTCTTATTTTACTACTACAATTATATGAATTTATCGACCAACCGTCAATGTACCCCATTAACTTTTTTTAGATTTTTTTTATTTCTCTAAGACCCCCTTTCGTAAAGGGGCAAATATAAAGAACCCCCTTTTGTAAAGGGGGGTAGGGGGGATTTCTATATACCGCTGTATAAAA
>JAZUDR010000360.1:0-3679 GCA_045639725.1 Candidatus Avigastranaerophilus sp.
AGCTTCCGGATTGGGTGACACGGAAGCCCTCATCCGTCACGCTACGCGTTCCACCTTTCCCCGAGCACGGAGGAAGGCCTCGCAGGGGCGTCTTTCGGCTTCTGTTTCCTGTGCACTGAAGGAGGGAGGGTTCGCAGGGGCGTCTTTCGGCTTTCTAACTTGCTAGTTTCCTGCTTTCCACTTTCCTGCTCTATCAAGGAGGAAGGCCTCGCATGGGCTGGTTAGCATTCGCGTGCCACCTTAGCGACGGTTTTATCATCCTGGTATTCTTCGTAAAGGGATTGAAGGTAAACAGGGCCTTCGCGCCAAATGGCTGTTGAGTAGTCAAACTTTGCAAAAATGCACCCTCATCCGTCACGCTGCGCGTGCCACCTTCCCCCATCTGGAGGAAGGCACTGCCGTGGGCGGACCCGCATTCGTCTTCTGCTTCGGAAAATATGTCTAGCTTTCGTCGTTCCAGAATATATTTATATGGTATTAAACAAGATTTAACTGAAATAAAAGAAAATTATAAAAATTAATTATAAATTTAATCGGGTATGACAAAAGAGTAGCTTATGGTTACCAAGACTGATATCATAAGCTACCCCACAGGCAAAAAAGGTGCTGTTAGAGTCCTGAGTATTGTTGCATACTAGAGATTTACGTAGGGATAAATGCAAATCATCTAAAACCGAGGTTCTAAAAATGGTCTGCTTATCGGCTGTTTGGCCTGCTTTATCCGCGAAAATCCTGTTATCCGTTGCAATAAGTTCTGTTATCTGTGGCCATCCACAACAACATCAGAACTCATCATAAATCCCGAGGCTATCGAAGACTTCGTAAAGATCATCCAGGCTGTAATTTTTTTCTAACAGGAAGGATTCTATGACTACATTCGAGAGTCTGCTATGGGAAAAAGCGAAGCCGGCTGTGCTCATGAGTTCTTCTGCTTCTTCAAGAGTCAGATGAAGAGCCATGCAGAGGTGGATTGCTGTTTCTTTGGAGGGTTGGTGATTCCTATTGGATAGGATTTTGGAAAACAGTCGTCTGTCTAAACGTGCTGATTTGTAGACGTCAACGTTTTTCATGTGTTTGTTATCCATATAGGAAACAACAAGTTCGCTAAATGTTGGTGCTAGTGCCGTGCTTTCAATAATCTCCAATTCCTTGGGATTAATGATTGCTTTGGTTTCACTGGGTTTCAGGATTCTTTTTACGATGTTTGAGATACCATCGTAGTTAACATTATGATGTTTTTCAATAGAGTTAACAGTGCCTACAACTAATCTTTTGTCTTTTTTTTCTGAGTTTTTCCCCATATTCATAACTTTCCTTCTAACTTCGCTTTACACTCTCGATAAAAATGCTTTTTAATAACAATTGCTATGGTATTCTAATGAAAATCGCTAAGCAACTTTCATTAGAACATCCATTACAACGACTAACCACTAAGCTTCGCAGTCGGAACAAAAATCTACTTTGACAAAAGTATACTTACTTTGTATTAAGTTAGTTTTTTTTGTTCTCTCCAAACATTAAGTTGGTATGTCGAAAATTGTTCGAAAAATAGTATACCTTTATCTTATAAATTTTTGGTCGCCTCAGAGGCGACATTTTAAAAAAAGCCTTCGGCATGAAGAACTGTCGCTATGTGGCAGTTTTTCATGCCCGAAGGGCTTCTTTTTATCATCTATCTATGATAATATAGAAAAAATAATTGTTTGGGGGAGAAACAGAAACATGAAAACTCTGGAGCTATTTTGTCAGGATTCTGAAGAAAAATTAGGAAGCTTTGATATTACAAAGGTTCCGGAGTTATTGAAGGAACACACAGATTCCTGTTTCAGAAGCGCATTTTTCTCTGAAGAGGGGAAAGCAAACTGCTATGGCCCTCTGACAATGACTTTTGCTGTAAGATTGGCCAAGGATCTCCTTCTTGAAGGCTGTGACTATGCTGGTCTCGAGATAAAGATAGAATCTGCCGGACGTACTTTACCTGCTATTCCCGCCCAGAATGAGTTGCTTAAGCTGTTGGAAGCTCCTGATACGCTGATTAATGTTAATGGTAAGGTCTTTAAGCCAAATACTGAAGTATATGGCTTCCAGCAGGTTTATGATGATGCTGCCAAGTGTATGGACAAGCTTAAGCAGATGGGCTTCAATAATGAGTCGATGGCTATTTACGCCACTCCGGACGATATCACTCTGGAAGTTAATGGTTCTGCCATCGGTCTTGAAGGCAACATGGAACTGGCTTCCCGCTATTATAAGCTGATCTGCTATCTTGGCGAAATAAAGGAAGTTGGTGGCAAGCCACAGAAGACCAGTGTAAAGACCGTTCTTCTTGATACTGCAATGACTTCGAAGCAGATACTCATTCCTGGTAGTGTTCACCCGACCTTGAAGCGTAATAAGGTTGGAATCGGCGCTTCCCACTTCTCATATGGTATTGCAGCTTTCTCAGACGACTGCAGCAAGAAGCATACAATTCAGGAATGCATTCAGGAAGCATTGAACTGGGTTAAATTCAATGAAAAGAAACTGAATCCTGTAGCAGGTATCAGGGAACTTCTAGACACTCTCACAACCGTTGTGCTTCCCGATAAGAACAAGACTGCGGCTGCTGTATCCAGTTCAGTGAACTCGGCAACAGTTCTTGCCGCTCTGGCACCGGTAACAGCAAAAAGCTACGTTGGCGTTTTCCAACCGCTCAAAGCCGAAATTGAGGCTGCAGCAGCGAGCTTTAAGGGAATCGCGACTGGTATCACTGCTTTTTGTCCCGGTTTAGACAAGACCCTTGGTCATGGCTGGGCGCACGGTGGTCTGCACATTATTCTTGGTGGCAGGGAAAACGGCAAATCGACAATGCTTATACAGCAGGCTGTTTTAAGCGAAAACAAGATGCCTGTGCTCTATATTTCTTTTGAACAGACCCTTAAGAGTTTTGTAGTCAATGCTGCAAGCCTTATTGGTGGAATAAACAAGTCAGAAATGTTTGCCGGGCTTTCAGGCGCAGCAGCTAATTCAAACCAGGTTAAGCTGGCTTTGGGGGCCGCAGTTGACAAGCTTCAGACTAAGCTTTCCCAGAACCTGTTTTTCTCAGGTGTTGAAGCTGGAAGAACTAAGTTTGATGCAGACGAAATCATTCAACTGGCTGCGATGCTTCCTGATGCCCCAAGTAAGCTGATTATTATTGAATCTGTCTGTGAAGATGATTTTAATGGTGATATCAATGCACAGCTTCAAAAGCTTAAGGCAGTTGCCATGGCCGGCAATGTGACGGTAATAATGAGTATTCATACCAATGCTCCTGTTTCCAAGAGACCTAATGTGATTGAAGAGGCTGACATTGATTACCTGGATAAATACCAGCGTTTCAGCGATACAATCATAAATCTGGCAACTGAAAAGACTAACATGCGGAGGTTTGTAGCTCTGATAAAGGGGCAGATTGATCCTGCTCTTGTAGCAAATCTTGAACAGAAGGCTATGCAGCTCTGTGGTGGGAAAAAGCTTAAGACTGATACCTACAGCCTTGCGAGAGTTATCCATAACAGAAATGGTCGTCGCGACATGCTGCTGTTCCTGTATCAGCCGGATATGGGAAGATTCTTCGACCTTGCCTCCGTAGGCTTAAGCCGCCCATAATGCCTTCAACCCCCTTTCGTAAAGGGGAAATGCCTTCAACCCCCTTTCG
>JAZUDR010000361.1:0-8758 GCA_045639725.1 Candidatus Avigastranaerophilus sp.
GCTCTTGATAAAGCAATAAGAGAAGAACGTTCAAAAGGTCTTCTTGCTGATACAAAGAAAATTGAAACCCTAGAAAAGGAATTATCTAAGGCAATTGATGATTCTTATTCACTTGTCGTTCCTATTGAATTTCCTAAGACCTTGCAAAATGAAGGCGCTATCGGTCTAAATGCATTCACCTCTGCAGACCAGACAGCTTATATCATGAGCATGCCTTCCAATAAGCTTGAACTTTGGTTGGCAATGGAATCTGAAAGATTTGTTCATCCCGTATTGAGAGAAATGTATAAAGAGCGCAGCGTCATTCAAGAAGAACGAAGAATGCGCTCCGAAAATACTCCATCAGGCAGAATGCATGAAGAATTTTTGAGTACAGCATTTAAAGCTCATCCATATGGCACACCGATTGTTGGACATATGAGTGATATTAAGAACTTCAATAGAGCTGAAGCTAAAAAATTCTTCGAAATGTATTATTCCCCAAGCAATCTTACAATCGCACTTGTAGGCGACGTAGATCCCCAGGAAGGTCTTAAGCTCGTAAAGAAATATTGGGAAAGAATAGCCAGACGTGAAGGTCCAACAAGAATTACAACAGTTGAACCCAAGCAGACTGCTGAACGCAGAGTAACACTCATTGAAAAGACACAGCCGAATTTCATGATTGGTTGGCATATTCCAGAAGAAATTCATCCTGATATGCAGGCACTTAATGCAATGATGATGATTCTTGGTCAGGGAAGAACCAGCAGACTTTATAAACGCATGATTCTCAAGGATCAGATTGCCGTATCTGTAGGTTCATTTGCAGGCTATCCAGGAACCAAATATCCATCACTTGCAGTCGCCTATGCCTACCCTGCACAAGGCAAAACCAACGCAGAATGTGAAAAAGCCATTTACGAAGAAATTGAAAGACTGCAGAAAGAACCAGTAACTAAGGAAGAACTTGATAAAATTAAAGCTAGAACCAATATTGGTTTTATCAGAGATATGAGAGATAATCTCGAATTTGCCATGAAGCTTGCAAAATATCAGCAGATTTATGGCAACTGGAGAGAAGTATTCAGAGAAGTTGATAAAGTAAATGCAATAACCCCTGAAGATATCCAGAGAGTTGCAAAACTCTATTTTACAAGAAATAACAGAACAGTCGCGGCTATTGAAACAGAAGTAGAAGAAACCAAGGAGGCTTCAAAATGAGAAATATCAACAAAGCATTAGTTACTTCTTTAATAGCACTTTCTCTTTTTAATAGTTCTTCAGTAAAAGCTGAAGATGTTCCTGAAGTAGATATTAAATCAATAAAGTTCCCTGCTCTTCACGATGTTTCTGTTCCAGAAGTTGATAAGGTAGTTTTGAAGAATGGATTAAAGATTTTCATATTAGAAGACCATTCACTGCCATTGCTTGATATCTCTGTAAGAGTAAACATAGGTTCTTATCTTGAACCATCAGATAAAATAGGTTTAAGTGACATCGTTGGCGACCAGTTGCGTGAAGGCGGTACAGAAAAATGGACTCCGGATGAACTGGATGAAGAACTTGAAAGCACTGGCGCTTCAGTAGAAACCTATGGTGATATAACATTTTCCCATCTCGGCTTAAATATGCTTAGCAGTCAGAAGGAACAGGCAATCGAACTTGTTGACCAGATATTAAGACATCCAAGATTTGACCAGGAAAGACTTGATCAGTCCATGGTATCCTACAAAGCAGGTATCGCACGCAGAAATGACAATCCTTCCAGTATTGCCAGCCGTGAATTTAACAAAATGATATATGGCAAAGGTTCTGTATATGCTGCTCAGACAGAATATTCACATTTGAATAATATCAAACGCCAGGACCTGATAGACTTCCACAAAAAATACTACAAGCCAGAATTTGTAATGATGTCTGTATGTGGTGATTTCAATAAAGACGAAATGCTAAGTCTTCTTAAAAAGACTTTTGAAAACTGGGAAAAAGGAAACGAAACAATTCCAGCAAATCCAGAAGTTAAATATAATTTTGACCAGAAAGTTGGTTATGTTGAAGTAAAAGATGCTAAGCAAGCCAATATTTTCTTCGGTCATATCGGTGGCCGGGGTTATGAAGAAGACGAACCCAAGCGCATAGTAATGAACAATATACTTGGTGGTGGATTTGGCAGCAGATATTTCAATCAAATAAGATCTAAGGCTGGGCTTTGCTATCAAGTTTACGGAAATTACGATTCTAATTTTGCATACCCAGGAAAATTTGTAAATCTTACAAGCACCAATTGCAATACAGCAGTCAAAGCAACCAGAATGATGATTGAAGAAATCAAAAGACTCCAGAACGAAGAAGTAACCGAAGCCGAACTAGAATATGGCAAGCAGCCATATCTCAATCACTTTGTATTCAACTTTGTTTCTAAGGAAGCCATAGTAGGAAGAATGCTTAGTTACGACCTCTTTGGACTGCCAGCAGATCATTTGCAGCGACAGAAAAAAGCAGTAGAAGCAACAACTGCAGCAGATATCAAAGAAATGGCAAATAAATATCTAAGACCTGATAAGCTTAGAATAATTGTATGCGGTGATAAATCATTATTTGATGAACCCCTTGAAAAGCTCAACAATGGTCCTGTTGAAGAAATAGACATTACTATTCCTGAAGACAAGTAAACTAGTGAGGTAACTCAATGAGATTATTAAAATACTTAACATTGGCGGTGTTTTTTATGGCAATATTCCCGTTTAACCTATTTGGTTCCAATGCAGATACTTATGAAAAAATGTGGAAAAAGGTTGAAGAGGCCGTTGAAGAAGGTTTACCCCAGACTGCAATAAAAGAATTAGAACCAATCATTCAAAAAGCCAAACAGGAAAAAGACATTGTCTGGTCTTTAAAGGCTATTTGTCAAAAAATCATTATGGAAGGCGAAGTACAGGGCAACCTTCCTGAAGAAAAAATAAAGCGCTTCGAAGAAGTAATATCAACTGAAGATGAAAGCCTGAAGCCAATGTTAAAGGTAATATTGGCCAAATGGTATTATTTCTACTATGAAAGAAACAGATATCGTTTTCTAAGACGTTCACAGACAGAGGCATTAGATTCCAAGGATTTTAAGACCTGGGATCTTCCGAAACTGTTTGCCCATATTGGCAGCCTATATGACGCTGTATTAGCTAATGAAGAAGAATTAGCAAAGATTCCGATTAGCAAATTTGATGGTTTTCTTGAAGAAGGCAACCAACCAGTTGAATTAAGAAGCAATTTGTTTGAATTCTTTGTTCACGATGCTCTTGAATTCTACCAATCAGATGATCAGTCTACAGCAAAACCTCAGAATGCATTCGAATTAGATGCCGATTCAGATGTTTTTGCAAAAGCAGAAACCTTTGTTAAATGGGAACCTGAAACTACAGATAAGGAATCCTCCACTTATAAAGCTCTCCAGCTTTTCAAGAGACTTTTATCATTAAATATAGCAACCAACAATACAAATGCTTTAATCGTAAATGACTTAGAAAGATTATCATGGGCAAAGAGAAATGCAAAGGGTCCAGATAAGACAGATAATTATCGAAAAGCCCTGAATGCTATTATCAATGAATTTCCAGAAAATCTGTATACTGCAAATGCTATGTATGAATTAGCTTTAAGCTATCAGCAGAGCGGTGATTTCATCAAAGCATTAGAACTGGCAGAAAGAGCTAGTTCTAAGTGGCCCAAATCATATGGTGGAAAATTATCTCTGAATATTATTTCTGAAATTAAGCGCCCTAGTATTTATTACAATACAGAAAGATTATTGAAGCCCGGCACCAATAAAATATCCATAAACTTCAGGAATCTGACACATGCTTATTTCAAACTTATAAAAAGAACCCATGAAGAAATAATCAAGGCTAAGTATTCTGCAGATGCTTTTGACAACAATGAATCAAAAGCTATTGCTGCTAAACCTGCAGATTTTAAGTTCGATACAGAACTCAATCCTGGTAATGAATATAAGAACCAGACCAAGGAAATCGATATACCTAATCTGGAAAAGGGTTATTATTGGTTAGTTTCTTCAACAAAGCCAGACTTTTCACTTGAAGAAAACATTCTCCATATTGGCGCTATTGTTGTCAGCGATTTGACAGTCTTAGCCCGTGATGGACAAAACAACGGAAATAATGATGTATTTGTTCTTGATGCTGTTACAGGCAAACCAATAGAAGGCGCAACTGTAAAGCTTTACGAACACGAATACAATAAAGGTTATAGAGAAACCAAATCTGGCAAATCAGACAAAGATGGTAAAATATCATTTACCGCAAGTGGAAGAACTAGTTTATTAACAGCAAAGACCAATGATGACAAAGTCTACGCAGAGCTGAACCTTTATAACTACAAAGAAATGACTCCTAATGTACGTCATGAGTTGTATTTCTTTACAGATAGAGCAATATACAGACCTGGTCAGACTGTGTATTTCAAGGCTATTGCAATAAATAGCAGTGAAACCAAAAACACTTACTCAGTAATACCAAACAAAGAAATCAAAGTTGTATTAAATGACCCGAATAACAAACCAGTTAAAGAGCTTACGCTTACAACAAACGAATTTGGTAGCTGCACAGGAACATTCATAACACCAACCGACAGACTTACAGGCTCTTATAGTTTATATTGTCCAAATTTCTCTTCTAGAACAAGAGTTTTGGTAGAAGAATACAAGAGACCTAAATTCCAAGTAAGTATGGAATCCCCAGAAGAAAGCTTCCAGCTAGACCAGACTGTTAAAGTAAAAGGTAAAGCTATGGCTTATACTGGAGCTGCTATTGATAATGCAGAAGTAACTTACAGAGTAAAAAGACGTGCTAGATATCCATATTGGTGCTGGTGGTGCTTTGCTCCATCTGATGCACAGGAAATTTCCAATGGCACAGTAAAAACTAATGAAAAAGGTGAATTTGAAATCAGCTTTATTGCAAAGCCGGATCGTTCATTGGACAAAGCTAATGACCCCACTTTTGCCTTTGAAATCACTGCAGATGTAACAGATAGCACTGGTGAAACAAGAAGCTGTAATACATCAGTAACCTTTGGTTATACAGCAATCAGAGTTTCGATTTCTGCCAATTCTAAGTTTGATGCTGATGAACCGTGCAATATTTCCTTTATCACAGAAACTCATAACGATAAACCAATCAAATCATCGGGACGTTATCAGATAATAGAACTGAATCAACCAGAAAAACCATTCAGATATGCATATAGCGGTTCCAAGGTTTCTGATGAAAATACTGCTATACGTAAAATGTCTGAAGGCAAGGTAGTTTTTGAAGATAACTTTGAAACAGATGATAAAGGCTGCTTCAAGAAAGAATTCAATCTACCAGAAGGTGTATATCGAATAAAAGCAACATGTACAGATAAGTTCGGTGCAGAAGTTAAAGCACAGACAGAAATAATAGGCATTAACACAAATGCAGAAAGAATGAGCTTAAAGTTTCCATTCTTCTTTAACACCACTTCAAAGAACCTTAAGCCTGGTGATACCTATAAAGGATATTGGGCAACAGGTTATAATGAAGGACCTGCCTATATTGAAATCAAACATAGAAATAAAGTTCTGAAAGCTTTCTGGACAGATGAAGGCAAAAATAAACAATTCATTGAGTACCCTGTTTCAGAAGATATGCGTGGTGGCTTTATAATCAAAGTTTTCATGGTAAAGGAAAACAGATTATATGAAAAGCGTGAACATGTAAATGTAAGCTGGAGCAATAAAGTTCTCAACGTTAAACTAGTTCATTTCAATTCAAAGATGGAACCAGCTTCTAAGGAATCGTGGAAACTTGAAGTTTCTGGTGAAGACGCTGAAAAGAACACTATAGAAATGCTTGCCTCAATGTATGATGCAAGTCTTGACGCTTATGCTTCTCATTATTGGCCATACATAGGTCATTTTTATAGTGATAGTGAAAACGTTAATAATAAGTTCATCAATTCTAAGGCTGACTTAGATGTATTTAACAATACCTTTAAACAGTTGCATCACAGTGCTTATATAGAATATCCATCCTTCCCCGACAATGTTGTCAGAGATTTCTATGGATATAGTCATGCAAGAATGTATATGGATAACATGCGTGGTGCGGGTGCTATGCCGATGATGTTAAGCAAATCAGCCGCCGCTCCTATGGTCATGTTGGAAAGCAATGCCTGTCAGGCCATGGATGATTGCTGCGTTGAATCTTGTGCAGCACCAATGGAAGAAGAAGCCATGGAAGACAACGCTGAAAAAGCTAAGGCCACATCAAGTTCCGAAGGTTCAGCAGCAGAAGAAGAAGTAGAAGACCTCGATCTTTCTAAGGTAACAGCAAGATCAAATCTCAATGAAACAGCATTCTTCTATCCACAGCTTACGTTGAGCGATGAAGGCACTGTTACAATTGATTTTGAAATGCCTGAAGCACTTACAACATGGAAATTTATGGCTTATGCCCACGGCACAAAACTTGCGGAAGGTAGATTAAGTCAGGAAGTTGTAACTCAGAAGGAATTAATGGTTCAGCCCAATGCTCCAAGATTCCTTAGAGAAGGTGACAAGCTTGAATTCACAGTTAAGGTTACAAATCTGAGTGACACAGAACAAAGCGGTCAGGTTTCACTAGAATTCCTAGACGCAATAACTGATGCCAGCAGAAATGAAGAATTCAAGAATGTAGAATCAAAGAAGAACTTCACAATTCCAGCCGGTCAGTCTAAGGGAATCAGTTGGAAGATTGATGTTCCTCTCAAACCTGGATTTGTGAAATACAAAGCAGTAGGCGCTACTTCAACTAATTCTGACGGTGAAGAAGGCATGCTTCCAATACTCTCTTCAAGAATATTGGTAACCGAATCATTACCACTTCCAATAAGAGGCCCAGAAACAAAGGATTTTAAGTTCCAAAAACTTATTGATTCTGCAAATTCTGAAACCCTCGAAAATAAAGGTCTCACAGTAGAAGTAACATCTAATCCTGCATGGTATGCTGTTCAGGCACTACCCTACCTCATTGAATTTCCACATGAATGTTCTGAACAGACCTTCAACAGAATTTATGCAAATAAGCTTGCCCAGCATATTGCTAATTCTGACCCGAAGATCAAAAATGTATTCAATATCTGGTTGAAGGATGAACAGTATAACAATGGCACTGCTCTGAAGTCTAACCTTGAAAAGAATCAGCATCTGAAATCAGTAACCCTTATGGAAACCCCATGGGTTCTTGATGCAGAAAACGAAAATGAACAGAAGCATCATATAGGCGTTCTATTCGAAGAAGCCAGACTTGAAAAAGAAATCGAAGCAGCTACTAACAAGCTTAGAGAAATGCAGCTTGGTGATGGTTCATTCCCATGGTTCCCAGGAGGTTTGGGTAATCCATTCATAACCAACTACATTATGTGTGGTTATGGCAGAATGCGCCATCTCGGAACAGACATAGACCTTACCATTGCATTACGTTGTGTAGATTTCATGGATAAAGAAATCGTAAGATGGTATAACGAAATACTGAAGATTAAAGATTACAAGAATTACACTCATATAAATTCTACAGTAGCTTTCTATCTTTATGGTCGTTCATTCTTCCTTAAAGACAAGAAAGTTCCATCTTCTTCCCAGGCTGCAGTTAACTTCTTTATTGAAGAAGCCAAGAAGAATTGGCTGAAGGTAAGCAGCAGAATGAGTCAGGCTCATATTGCTCTTGCATTACAGCGTTTCGGTGACAAAGAAACACCTGCAAAGATTGTAAAGAGCATAAAAGAACGCAGTGTAACCGATGAAGAAATGGGTCGTTTCTGGAGAGAAGACGAAATAAGCTTCTCTTGGAACAGAGCTGACATAGAAACTCAGGCTATGATGATAGAACTCTTCAGCGAAATCACTAATGATGAAGAAGCAGTCGAAGATTGTAAGGTATGGTTGTTAAAGCAAAAACAAACACAGGCTTGGAAGACAACCAAATCTACAGCTGATGCTATTTATTCACTGATTCTTAAGGGTTCAGATCTATTGGCATCCGATAAGCTTGTAACAGTTACTCTTAATGGTAATGAAGTAAAACCAGAAAAGGTAGAAGTTGGAACAGGCTATTATCAGAAGATATATGCTGGTGGAGAAGTTAAAGCTGATATGGGTAATATCCAGCTTAAGAAGGAAGACAAGGGTGTTGCATGGGGCGCTGTTCATTGGCAGTATATTGAAGACATGTCCAAGATTACGCCTTATGAAAACAATCTTAAGCTGAAAAAGACACTTTTCATAAAGAAAAATACTGAAAAGGGTCCTGTTATCAGTCCTGTAGAAAACGGTAGTTTAAGAGTCGGTGACCTTGTAGTAGTTCGTATTGAATTGAATACAGACCGCGATATGGAATTCGTTCATATGAAGGATCAGCGCGGAAGCGGTATGGAACCAGTAAATGTCATTTCCAGATACAAATGGCAGGACGGTTTAGGCTATTACGAAGCAACCAAGGATGCTGCAACCCACTTCTACATCGATTATCTCCCGAAGGGAACCTATGTTTTCGAATATGAATTAAGAGTTCAGCTTGCAGGTGAATATCAGACCGGTATGGCTGAAATCATGTGTATGTATGCTCCAGAATTCAATTCTCATAGCGAATCCTTCAAATTAAAGGTTGCAGGATTGCAATAATATCAATAACTCAAGCAACCAAAACTTTGGATGGTTGCTTGAGTTAACAATTATTAAGATTTGAATTCTTATAAACTTTTA
>JAZUDR010000362.1:0-3611 GCA_045639725.1 Candidatus Avigastranaerophilus sp.
GAGACTCTCTAAATGCCGAGGGCATAAAAAAGGCCCGCTTCATATGTAAATAATCCTGAGCACATTTGCCAAGCAAAAATCCTCGTTGGGAAATCACTTGCTCTCTAATACCTAAGACCTAATACCTAAGACCTAAAAATCTGCTGTTCGGCCTGCTCTATCCGCCAATATCCCTGTTATCCGTTGCAATAAATTTCCTGACAGACCTTCGCTTAGCAGTAACTAACGCAGGTAAACCACAAACCATCTAAAACCGAGGTTCCAAAAAAGGCCTGCTATCGACTGTTCGGTCTGCTCCATCCGTCAATATCCTGTTATCAGTTGCTTTTATAATAAACGGAATAACAATTCTTAGTAATTTATATTTTAAATATTGCAAAAATATAATATAATAGAAGATATGCACACAATTATGTACAGTAATAAATCAAATTTGAATAAGCGTAGTGGCTTTACTTTAGTAGAAGCCATGATAGGTATTATTCTTTTTTGTTTGATGTTTACATATATCTTTAAGGCTTTTGCACCTACCGCTACAGAAGGGCATAACCTTCTTAGGGGAACCACGATAGCAATGAATGCCTCTAACTGGTATATAAATTCTTTGGAACAGAGAATTCAGTATGATGGTTCTCTTTCTGAATCAGAGCTAGGCATAAATGATATTACAAATTGTTTTAGTTCTGATGATTTTTCTGATATACAGATGTTACGTGCGCTGAAAGTGATTTCAGTCATTAAATTCAGCAATAATTTATATAATGTAAAAATTAACTTTAACTGGGGTAATAGTGAAAGTGACAAGGAAAGAAAACATCATTTTGAAATGAACAGGCTTTTGGTTAAGCCAAGTATTTAAGTTAAATTATGATGAATAAGAAAAAGGGTTTTTCTACTATAGAGCTTTTTGTTACTATAAGTGTATTAGGTATATTCTTAGTAATAATATACCCGATATTTTCTTATTCTAGAAAAGCTTCAAATACAATGTCTAAGCTTGATGTTTATCATGATGTCAGAAGAATAGATCAGGTAATATTTGATGAACTTAAGCTTGGTTCAGGTATTTTGTATCCACCAAGGCCAGATGACTATGGGGAAAGCGACTGGTATAACCAGTTGATTTTCAGAAATCACTTGAACCAGACTATTATGGTATATGTAAATAAGAAGGATAATCTTTTGCTGTTCAATTATGATAATGTAAAAGGTAATACTTTATCATTAGGTAAAAACATAGGTAATCATATTAAAGAATTCAAGGTTCGCAGGCATGGGAGTTCAGTGATTGAATACAGAATTTCTTTTGAAATTGAAAAGAAAGAATTTGTAATTACTAATCGCGTAACTCTGATTAATGTTTTATGAAAGGTGCTGAAATATGAAAAGAAAAGGCTCTACCGTAGTTGTTGCTTTTATACTAGGCTTTGTCTTTTTTGCTGTAGTTACTGCATTGCTTAAACATTCCTCTGGAGAAATGAAGCACGTTAAAGCTATTTCAGCAGTTAAGAAAGCAGAATTACTGTCAATGTCCGGTATTGACTGGGCTGAAAGTGAACTTAGAAAAGGCAGATGGTATGGAACAGAATTTGTTCCTTACGAAAAGAATGCCGGTAAGCATGCTTCTTTCGGAATGAAGGAATTAGCTCCTTTTGGGAAAGACGAAGGTACTGTAACTGTAGTTTGTGAAGACGTTGCTAATAAGACTCCTGGGTCCAATACTCATGGGATGCAGCAATTGTGGTATTTGCATCATATAAATGTTTATGCCTTAGGCATTTATGAAAACCAGTCTTGCCTTACTTACGGCAGATACATAATTTCTCCTGAACCAATCCTGAATAGTAAATCAACTGAAGGTGCGGATTTCGATTCTCCCGAAAACGGCATTATAGGTGGTGTAGGGGTTTTCGTTCCAACTAGTAAGGTTAATGGTGAAGATGTAAGTGATTTTGTTGTAAAAGAAATTAAAAAGGAATTGTATGATAGTGTTGATATAAATACTATTGTTGCAATATTAAATCCAGTAGGAAACCCCGATGTTGATGTTCCTGTCAGACCAACGACCTTTGGTAGTGTTGCAGATATAAGAATAAATGAAGGTCAAACTTGCAGTAGCGGTGATAATCTCATGGTTCTTTCCAAGAGCATTGAAGCCGGTGAACATACAGTTACCCCTCGCACTCTTAAGAAAATGGTAAGAGTAACAAAGATTCCTTTGGAAATATACAAGAATCTTGATATTGAAGACAGAAATGACAGATATGCTCTTTCTCAATATATAAATGGTCTTTCAGATGCTTATTTGCAGAATTTTGTTGCTCACGCTTCACTAGAGGAAGCTATAAAGGAAAATGGCAATAGTAAATATAGTGAAAAACTTTCAACTGAAGAAGTATTAAAGACATTTCCAGCTCATATTACATCTACAACCAAAAATAGAGCTGAAAATACTTTCTTGGCTTACATGATTAAGAATTTCACTGCACCAGGAGGCACATGGGAACAGAAGGAAAAGGCTTTAAATAGCACATTCCTAAAATTAGATCACCCAAAGACAACACAACCGCCTGCTGAATTGGTTGAAAAACTTAATAAGTATGACCTTACAAAATTGTTGAATACAAAACCAAGAATGGATTCAAGATATTTTGAGCCACATATGAAGAATGATGAATTCATGGAACTTCTAAGACCACATCTTAATGAACCGCCAAGTGATTTTATTAAGACCTTGTCTGAGCTTCCTGATTCTTCTAGAAGCATATTGGTTGAAGAATATGGTGATTATGGTTCTGAATATGTTCAGAAAGAAACAGACACTAGTATAGAAATTGTAAATCCTGATAAAGAATACAGAGTAACAGTAGAAAAGATTACTAAGCCATATACATTCATAGATCCAGAAAGTGGATTTGGTATTGAAATGAGTGATTTAATGGCATTCATAAAGAAATACTATGATGACAGTGATAGTATGAGTCCAAGAGAAGATGTTAGAACAAATGAAAACATCGACTGGCCGTTGCCGGCTCCAGCTCCTGCTCCTCCAGCAGAAGTTCCTGGTGGAACTTGGGTATGGATACCTGGAACTCCTGGAACACCTCCTGGCGAACCAACTTATACTCATAGTGGTGGTTCTGAAAAGGAAGTAAATCCTCCTACTGCTGGTTCTGGTGAATATGAACCGACTTCTTTCGGTGATCCAGATGGCGGAACAAAAGAATGGAAAATAGAAGGAGAACCTGCTACCGACGAAGGTAAAGAAGGTGGCGACAAGGATCCTAAGGAAAGCGAAGAACCTGGCTCTGTTCAAGTATGCAATTGCTGTGGTGGTAGCTGTAGCAAATGTAATGGCACTGAACCAGAAAAAATAAAAATGAACGTTGGAACTCAGTGGAAGGTTGAACCAGGTAAGGCTGGTAAAGACCCAACTCAGGGTAAATACGTATGGCAGGAAAATAAGCAAACCGAAGATGATGGTGATGGTGGTGGCGACGGTAATGACGGTGACGGTCATGGCGGCGGAAATGGCAGCGATAGCGGTTCTTCCGGCGGTGGCTATGGCGGAGGCGGCGGAAGCGGCTCCTATGGTGGGGGCGGCGGAGGCG
>JAZUDR010000363.1:0-13115 GCA_045639725.1 Candidatus Avigastranaerophilus sp.
CTCACAACTAACCTCAGCTTCGCAGCCCATTTTTTAAGTGGGCTGCCTTTTTTTTAGGTCAATTTTAATCCAGCAAACTTTCATAAAGCAGAAGCCTTCGCAGGTAAATTACAAACTATCTAAGACTGAGGTTCAAAAAAAAGGCCTGCTCCATCCGTCTTCATCCTTGTTATCCGTTGCAATATTCAAAAACCTATTGAAGTTTTTCCCGTGTTGCGGTACAATTTCTGCGCTTGAGCGAGAATATCGCTAACTTATGTTTTAAGGAATTAACCAAATGAATATGTATCGCACTCATACCTGTGGCGAACTTCGTGGTTCTGACGCAGGCAAGCAGGTAAGACTGTCTGGCTGGATACACCGCAAACGCGACCTTGGTGGAATGCTTTTTGTTACTCTCCGTGACAACTATGGCATTACTCAAGTGTTGGCTAACCCTGGCACTGAAGCCTGGGAAGTATTCAACAAAACAAGAATTGAATCTGTTGTTACCGTTGATGGCAAGGTTTTAAGCCGTGGCGAAAACGTTAACAAGGATATGGCAACAGGTGAAATAGAAGTAGAAGCCACCTCTGTAGTTGTTCAGAGCGAAGCAGATGTACTTCCAATGCAGGTTGCCGATGATGATAACGCACCAGAAGATACAAGACTGAAATATCGTTTCTTGGATTTGCGCCGTGAAAAGCTTCACAGCAATATTCTTCTCCGCTCCAAGGTTATCGCTGGTATTCGCAAACGCATGATTGAAATGGGTTTCACAGAATTCCAGACACCAATTCTCACTAGCAGTTCTCCAGAAGGTGCTAGAGACTATTTGGTTCCTTCAAGACTTTATCCTGGAAAATTCTATGCATTGCCACAGGCTCCACAGCAGTTCAAGCAACTGCTTATGGTTTCCGGCTTTGATAAATATTTCCAGATTGCACCATGCTTCAGAGATGAAGACGCACGTGCTGACCGTTCTCCTGGCGAATTTTATCAGTTGGATGTTGAAATGTCTTTCTGCACTCAGGACGAAGTTTTCGAAGCCATGGAAAAACTTTTTGTAAGCCTTTTCACAGAATTGGCTCCTGGTTTCAAGGTAACTGGTCCAACCTTCCCACGTATCAGCTATGAAGAAGCTATGAACAGATGGGGCTGCGACAAACCAGACCTTCGTTACGGCCTTGAAATCGAAGACGTTTCTGACATTCTTGCCAACTCTGGCGACAACTTCCTCAAGAAGAGCATTGACGCTGGTAAGGCAGTAAGAGCAATCTGTGTAGATAACGTTGGTGATAAGTCACGCAAATTCTTCAGCGGTCTTGAAGCTTTTGCCAAGGAAAATGGCGCAGCAGGTCTTGCAACTTTGCAGTTCACTGATACTGAAGTTAAGGGCACTGTAACAAAGCTTCTCTCTGATGAAGTAAAGAATGCCCTCAAAGAAAAGATGAATGCTAAGGCTGGTTCAGCAATCCTTATGGTTTCTGACGAAAAGCTCAAAGCTTCTGTTATTCTTGGCAAGCTCAGAATTCACCTGGCTGACGAACTCGACCTTCGTGAAAAGAACGCTTTCCGCTTCTGCTGGATTAACGATTTCCCAATGTTCGAAAAGGACGAAGAAACCGGCGCTACTATCTTCAGCCACAACCCATTCTCAATGCCACAGGGTGGTATGGATGCTCTCTTGAATCAGGATCCTCTGACAATCAAGGCTTATCAGTATGATATCGTCTGCAATGGTATCGAACTCAGCTCTGGCGCAATCAGAAACCACAAGCCTGAAATCATGTATAAGGCTTTTGAAATTGCTGGCTACGACAAATCAGTTGTTGATGAAAAATTCGGCGGCATGATAAGAGCCTTCAAGTTTGGTGCTCCGCCACACGGTGGTATTGCTCCAGGAGTTGACCGCATTACTATGCTTCTGGCTAATGAACAGAATATCCGCGAAGTTATATGTTTCCCAATGAACCAGAAGGCACAGGACCTGTTAATGCAGGCTCCATGCGAACCAACAGAAAAGCAGCTTAAGGAACTCCACCTCAAGATAGCTACTGAAGAAAAGTAACACTTCGTAAAAAAAGCCCCGTATAGCAGTGATGCTATGCGGGGCTTTTTTTTCAGCTCTTTCAGCCAAAAGCCAAAAGCTAACAGCTATTGTTAGGCTGATACTTTATTTATGACGACTCTTAATTTTTCAAGAGTGATTGGCTTCAGCAGGATGCCGGAAAAACCACTGGCTTCATAGGATTTCTGGGCTTCTACGTCAGCGGTTACTGAATAAACAGGCAGGTTATCCCAATGAGAATTTTTGCGAATTTCGCTGATTAAACCATTGCCGTCCATTTCTGGCATCCACATATCTGTAAGCACCAGATCAAAACCGTCAGGATTTTCGTTAAGTTTATTCAATGCGTCTATTCCGTTTTCTGCTGTTATGACATTGGTGATTTTCATGCCTTTGAGCATGGCCTTGATAACGCTTCTGTTTACTGCAACGTCATCGACAATCAGAATGCGCATATTTTGATTAATGGTGGCACTGACATGTAATGCTGAGGCATGTGCTTGTTTTTCTTCCTTATCTTGCTTCTTTTCCATGGTATACATGACGTTTGGAAGAGTAAGTTTAAAGGTTGAACCTTTTCCTAAGACGGAATCTATTGTAAGCTGTCCACCCATCTTGATGGCAAGCTGCTTGCATATGGCGAGTCCAAGGCCGGTTCCTTTTGCTTTCGAGAAGTTTTGGAGCTGGACAAACGGATTCATGAGTTTTTTCAGGTTTTCAGGTGAAATTCCGCAACCAGTATCTGCAACGGCAAAGACAAGGCATCCTGTATTTGTTCCATCTGTATTTGGAGTAAAGTCCACACGAAGGGTAATTGAACCATGTTCTGTGAATTTGACTGCGTTACCAATCAGATTGAAAAGAATCTGACGAATGCGCTGGGGGTCGATGTTCAGAAGAGGAAGTTCAGGTGCTTCTATTATTAAATCTGTCTTATTTGTGGAAACGGCTACATTAAAGGAATTTAATACACCGGAGGCTAATGGGTTAACATCAGTCATTTCGCTGTTGATTTCCATTTTCCCGGCTTCTAGCTTGGAAAGGTCCAGAACGTCGTTGATAAGTTCCAGCAGTGTGGTCCCGCTAGTTGTTATGGCATTAAGCGCTTTGTTTTGTTCTTCCTTGTCGTTGATTCCGTTTTTCAGCAGTTCAGAGTAGCCAATGATTGCATTGAGCGGTGTGCGGATGTCGTGTGAAACAGTAGAGAAGAAGAAACTCTTAGCCTTGTTTGCTTTTTCCAGTGCCTGTGCTTCTTCATACTGTCTGCGCTGTTCAAGTTCCTTTTCAACAGAACTGGTTGTGTTGATCAGAATACCGAAGAATTCTCCGCTGCCATCTTCTTTTCTGATTACACTTCCGGCAGACTGATACCAGTTATATTTTCCGTCTTTGTCGACCATGCGGTAGGATACATTGTATGGGGTTTTCCCGCTATGGTCTGACACTGTGGCTATAAAAGCGGAATTAGTAGGGTCGAGGTCTTCCGGGTGGATAATTTTTCGCCATGAATTCGGGTCACCGAAGATGGTTGCTGGGTCCTGATTGAGGAATTCTGCAAGTTGGTTGGAAGCTTCAAGCTTTATTATTTCATTCTTTGAGTTGACTATGTAATTCCAATACTCGGCTTTGATTAGTTTTTTCAGTAACTCTGCCCTTAAATCCTTCGCTTTTATTTCATCCTGTTGCTTTTTTCGAGTCAACACCAGAGTCATTAGTTTGGCGATACGGTCAAGTGAATTTTTTTCTTCTTCAGTAAAACGATGAGCTTTAGCAATATAGTGAAGTGAAATGTAGCCGAAAGTTTTTTTACCTTGGTAGACAAGATAGCTTAAGATTGATTTTACCGGGCAGTCTAGATGAGTTGGAATACCATTAGTGCCAAGCTTAGAGTCTTCCATTACAACACAACCGTTTGTGTATACCGGAGAGTCGATTTTCGAATGTGGGCAATCTTTACATATTGAAAGATTTATTCTGGTGGCACCAGATCGTTCTTTGATAATTTCCCGCCCGTCAAGATCTCTGTATATTACCTGGTCACATTCATAAAGCTCTAACAGGCGTGAAGAAAAATACTCGGCGAATTCTTGAATATTTTCATTTTTTAGAATAAAGTCCATCGTATCTGCACGAAGTTTTTCATGAAGATTTGATGTTTTCAGGGCTTCCATAAATTCGATGAGTTGTCGGTCTTTGGCTTCCAGGTCGCGGTCGACATGCTTCATGGTTGTAACCCATTGGTGAATACCGGCGACACGCAATCCTTTTGTGTAACTTTTATCGCGGATACCACCACAGCGGACAATAATTGTGCGGCCATCAGGGTGATGCCATGGATACTGAATTTCAGCGAGTTGATCATGAGCCATGTGGTCTACACCTTCAGCTACTGCATCATAATGCTTGGGGTCTACATTATCATACCAGGCATGGTAGAGCTCTTCTGGGGAAATATCTGCATTGCTGGGAACGCCAACTAATTCCATCATTGTTTCGTCAGCATACATTCGTGGTTCGCAACCATCGTCTACTTCTATTTTCCAGCTGCCGATTCGTGCAGCAGATAAAACATCACCAAAAACTCTGTAATCTTTATTCATATTAGTCTCGCTGTTTTATTTTGGAATATGGCAACTATATTGTGCTCTTTCCGCATTTTCACGCTATATGTTACACCCAATAGCTTAAATAATCAATTCTAAAGCGTAATAGCGTTAAATTTAATAAAGAGAAAGTATAAAGTATATTTCAATAAAATTCATAATTCATAATGCATAATTTTTTGTTCTCGGCCAAAAGCCAACAGCAAATAGCCAAAAGCCTATTGAAACAAGCTTTGACATTTGCTATATATAAGAATATGTTCCCCATAGAATCTAGTTTAATAGCAATAAAGCAGGCTTTGAGCGAGAATAAGGATGTTGTTCTGACCGCCGAGCCGGGTGCTGGTAAATCAACTGTTGTTCCACTTGCTTTGATGAATGAAAACTGGTTGGAAGGCAGAAAAATTGTTATGCTTCAGCCACGTCGTGTAGCTGCTGTTGCTGTTGCTGCCAGAATGGCTGAAACAGACGGTTCTGAACCAGGTAAGGTTATCGGTCATAGTGTCAGATTCAGCTCAAATATTAAAGCTTCAACAAGAGTAGAAGTCTTAACAGAAGGTATTTTAACCAGAAGACTGCAGAAGGACCCGTTTTTAGAGGATGTCGGTCTTGTAATTTTTGATGAATTTCATGAACGCAGTATTCATGCTGATTTGTGCATGGCCCTGTGCCGCGAGGTTAAACGTGACGTCAGACCCAATTTAAGAATAATGATAATGTCTGCAACCATTGATACTACCCTGGTAAGCGGATATTTAGACAACCCACAGGTTATTGCAGGCAAAGGCTTTTTGTATCCTGTAGATATAGAATATAAGCCAATCGGCGTAGGCCGTGAATATTTTGACAATGCTGCAGAAGCTGTGGATAACATTGTTAAGAGCAGTGCTCCAGACGAAGAATATCTGGTATTTTTGCCAGGCATTGGTGAAATAAACCGTGTCAGAGATTATTTGGAATCTCATACCTCGGGCACTACTCACGATATTTTAACTCTGCATGGTTCAATGAATATAAATGATCAGCAGAAGGCACTGAAGCCCTCTGGCAAACCAAGAGTCATTTTAAGCACAAACATTGCTGAGACTTCCCTGACAATAAATGGCATTACAACAGTAGTGGATACCGGCTATGCCCGCCAGACTGGCTTCGACCCACAGACTGGTCTTAATAAGCTCGAATTGAAACGAATAAGTCAGGCTTCTGCCAAACAGCGTTCCGGTCGTGCTGGTCGATTAAAGGCTGGTAGAGCAGTCAGACTTTGGAGTAAGGCTGAGTTTGATAATTTTGCTGCTGATGAGATTCCAGAAATACTTCGCTCAGATATTACATCAACTATACTTGAGCTTTATACCTGGGGTGTTAAAGACCCGTATAAATTCAACTGGCTTGAAGCCCCTTCAAATGAGAATATCACCCACTCTATTGATTTATTGAAAATGCTTGGGGCTATAACCGAAGATGGGCAGATTACCGAACTGGGCAGACGGATGTGTGAAACTCCAGCAGAACCTCGTTTAGCTTGTATGCTTATAAATGCTGAAAGATCTGGCTTAATTGAAGAGGCTGCTCTAGCTGCAGCTATAATAGGCGAAAAGGATTTTATTGAAAGCTCTGATCCTGATTTGGCTATCAGGCTTATGGCTCTCGGAAGCAACCTGCATGAAAAGAACTATTCAAAGATTAATGTGTCTGATAAATCAGCAGCCTGGCGCATTCGTCAGGTCGCAGGTGATTTACAGAGAATCTGCAAAAATACTGCTTCAAAAGCTTCAGACGAAAATATATTGTTTGAACTTTTGTTAAAAGCTTTCCCGGACCGTGTCTGTCAGCGTCGCAGCAAGGGTGGAAATTCTTATACTCTTTGCTCTGGTCAGGGATTAAGCATTGATGAAAGCAGCTTATTGAAAGAAAAAGAATTTATTCTTTCGTTGCGTCAGGATTCAAAGCTTCGTGCAACTGGTGATGGCAAGATTTTCCTGGCTTGTGAATTAAAGGAAGAATGGCTATTGAATAGCGAAGTAGCTAAGAAAAGCCGTGATATATTTTTCTCGGAAAAATCAGAAAAGGTTTGTGTCCGTGAAAGAATCAGGTATGGCAGTCTTTTGCTGAAGGAACAGGAAGCGAAGCTTTGTGATGAAGATTCTGAAGCTGCTATTGAATGCTTCTGTAAGGCTGTTCTGGCTAATCCCGATAAAGCTTTTGCTTTGGATGACAAAGCAAACAAGAGTTTTATGGGGCGTTTGAAAGCATTAAAATCGACTTCAAAAGGCAAGGATTACCCGGCTATTGATGAAGCCTGGCTGAAAGAAACTCTTTTATCAATTGCTACCGTTCAGAATCTTTCTTTTGCGTGGCTGCAGAAGCAGTCTATTTCAGAAATTTATTTTAGCACTTTGAGCTGGAAGCTTAGGGAAGATTTTGACAAGCTTGTGCCAGAACGCTTCAGAGTTCCAACAGGCAGCAATGTAAGAATAGATTATTCTCAGGGAAATCAGCCTGTCCTGCCGGTTAAAATGCAGGAAATGTTTGGTCAGGCCACAACGCCGATGATTTGTAACGGTGAAATTTCATTGATTGTTCATTTACTTTCTCCGGCTGGGCGTCCAATGCAGATTACTTCAGACCTGACTTCCTTTTGGCAGAATGGTTACAAATCAGTAGTCGGCGAACTCCGTGGCCGCTACCCCAAGCATTCTTGGCCAGATAACCCCGCCACCGCGCTTCCCACCAGAAAATGAAGCACCTATAATGAATGAGCCTGCGGCTGTGAATGAATCGGCTTTGCCGATTATGAATGATTTTCTTCGCAAATGTGAATGAGGCTACGCCTATATTTTTAATACGCTTCGCTAAACAAGTGTGTTGATTTTGTGCTACTTAACGGAGATTAGCAGACTAATCTAAATTGAAAATTGAGAATTGAGAATGGAAATTTGATTGTTGTATTCTAGATTTACCAAGTTTCGAAACTTGGCCTAGACTAACTATAAACAGCAGAAAAATCAACACAAATAATTCTCCATTCTCCATTTTCAATTCTCCATTAGAGAATGAGCACAAAGTTGGTTAAAGCAGCAACTAAACAAATAATTATGCATTATGCATTATGCATTATGAATTATGAATTATGAATTCTATTGAAACATACCTTATACTCTCTTTGTATCTGTGTTATAATTCTTTTAACTACACAATAATGGAGACAGCTTAGATGAAGAGAATATTACTTGTTCTGGGCTTTATTTTCTGTGCCTGTTCGATAATGGCTAATCCACTTGGTGAATTTTATCCGGAAAAAGCGACAGGCTTTGCTTTTCTGGAAAAGGATTTCTTTAAGGAATTCATGGGCTTGGATAACGGTAGTGATGCTGTTGCTTACTTGAATGAGGTTAATGAAAAAACAAAAGAAATGATGGGGCTGGACCTGGAGGAACAGGTTGAACATATCGGTTTGTTCGTTGTTCCAGATGAATTTAAACAGTCTCAGAGATTTTATTTCCTTGAAGGCAAATTCAATTTCTCACCTATCAAAAGCTGCTTGGATGGAAAAACAGATAAGAAAGGAAATAAAATTATTTATTTCCATGATATAGAATTTTCAGGCTTTAAAGTAAAATTCCTTCATACTGGCTCTGCAAATTTGGTTTATATTAACGATAATATTCTCCTGCTTTGTTCTGATATACCTTTCGATATGCTTAAAAGAGACAGTATTGTCTTTGGCAAAGCTCCTGAAGTTGTCTCAGAAATATTCGAAAAACGCAGTAATTTTATATCTGTAGATAAAAAGGCCTTAGAAGCCCTGTCTAATGTAGAAGAATTCAAAGGAAAATTCGATTTCTCATTAATAAAATTAGCTTCAGTTTATTTTAAAAATCAGGAATTTGTATTTGAATTAACCGGTGAAAATGAGGCCGATGCAGAAAAGCTTCTGCCACTAGTTGATTCTATGCTGAAAGAATATAAAGACAAGACAGAACAGGAATACAACAAAATAGTAAAGGCAATGGATGATTCTGCTTCAGCCTTGAATCCAAAGAATTTTAATTCTATCTATTATTTCGCTTCAATTATAGATTTTATAAAAGCTCTGAAGGTTTCTTCAAATGAAAACGCTGTTGATATTGTTTTTACTGGTGACAGAGTTACCTTGTGTAATATTTTATACTATGTTTATCAGAATAATCTGCTGCCAGTGATTAATAGAATGAAGGAAAATGAAGAGCGTGAACTGTGTTTTTATAAGCAACGGGCGCTTATTTCAGCTATAGAGCGCTACAATGACAATGTTAGTCCAAGCATGGCTTCTTTGGATTTCTTGGGTTTAAGCACAAGTGAATATCTAAACTTCCCTGACTCTTTTTTAAGAAATGGTGGCTGTGATTATAGAAATGTAGGCAGCTTGAATAAAGGTGGATATATATATTGCGCAAAGCATGGACGTGTTGAACCTCTGATAAGACCACGCATTTCAAATAAACTCAAGGATGAAGAGGATAGATATCGCTGTATAAAAAATATGATATGGCTTGTTGAAACTATTGATGATTATAACTGTGGTTTTCTACGCGTTAGACCAATAAGAAAACCAGGTGCTCCGAAGGAAGAATTAAAAAAGATAACTACAGAATTAGATTTTGCTGCCTTGGAAAAAGAAGGTTTCTTCAAAAAGGGCAGACCAGTGCCACCGACCCCGGAATGTGAATATTATATTACCGGTGACATGAGTGCTGCTTATGAAGATAAAAAGAATGCTGGAACAATAGCCTGTAAAAAGCATGGGGTTTATAGGGATTCTGACAGGTATGACCGCGGTTATTCTGAATTTATAAGGGAAGAATACAAAGCTAGTCAAAAACAGAAAAATAATTCAGATGAGGATGAATTTGAAGAATGAAAAAGTTATTAATAATAACCTATATTTGCTTGTGTGGTGTTTCATCTGTATTTGCTGATACTATAAACGATTACTATGCTCAGAGTTCTTTGGCAACATTCTGCATATCTACGAAGGAAGCCAGGGATTTCTTTAACAATTCTCAGAATAGTAAGTATATAGAAGCCTACAATGCTGTTTCTGCTTCTGTAAAGAAGCATTACGGTGTTGATATGGAAAATGTTACTCACTTTGGTGCTTTCGTTCTGCCTTCATTCGGAGAGCTTTCTTTTGTGGCATTCTTAACTGGAAAGCTTCCCGATGTTAATTCATGGTCTTCTGTAGTAAAAGCGTTTGTAGAAGATAAGGAAGGTTTTGACAAGGCTGAAAAATTTGAAATGCCGTTTGGTGATAAGACGATATCTGTATTTGCTTTTGGTGATTTTGTATTTTTGCCGGTAAGCAATGAATTGATGCTTGTTACGAAGATTAATGTGTTTAAGCAGATCAGAGGGAATAAAATAAAATTTGATAAGGCTTCTGAAAATTTCAAGAAATTAATAGAATCAGGTAAAAGCTTTTTCATAGCAGATAAAAACTGGCTGGATATGCTGAATAAAATCAACCAGAATGCTTTTAGCTTTATGAAGGCTACCAGCAAAGATAGCTATATTGTTTGGCTTAACGAATGTCTTGGAGATATTAAGAAGGTTGATTTTGTAGATTTTACGGCAACGAACGATTCTGCCATCATGAGACTGAATTTTGTAAATCCTGAAGACGTAGAAGTTATTAAAAAGGGGATTGAAAAGAAACTGAAGGAAAAGTCAGATACCTACAAAAAATCATTTGAAGGCTTCTGCGATAGTAATAAGCACTATGATGTATATTACTTTACCAATAGAATACCTGGCAGTTTCTTTAAATTGAAAGCAGAGCAGTATATTGAAAAATTCAAAATAGATTACGAAAAAAATAGTGTAAGTTTTACTTTCGACTATACAAAGCATCTAAAACAGGTAGAGTTTTTTCTGGCACTTTACAATCATCTGACAGCAATGTTTGATTCTGTTGATAGCGGGCCGAGAAATTTGTGCCTATCGAATCAGGATTCTCTGAAATCGGCTGTTGATAAATACAATCAGGAACACAACATTGCCATGTCGGTAATAAACATTCCATTGCTTGTTAAGCTTGGTTATTTAAGAGCGCCTATAGAAAAGGGACAGTGTGAATGGGTTCTTTTTAAGGATCTCGGATTTACCTGGCCCGGGCATAGGGATAGTTATTCTATATGCTGTTTGAAGCATGGCCGTAAAATGCCTTGGGGAGGCGAACATCTATCAAAGCGCGATATATTAAATCAGTCTGAGTGCTATAAAAATCAGACAGAATTACAGTTAGCTTTATTTAAATATAACAGGTCCGATGATGGAATAATGCAGGAACTTGATATCGAAAAGCTGATAGAAAAAGGATTCCTAGACAAAACTGTTGTTAAGCCAGAAAAGAATTGTGAATATTTCATAAATCATGAAGTAGGCAAAAATGGTTGTGTCCAATGCAAGAAACATGTCCCTGTATTTAATCAGATTTCTTTGAATACGGCAGAAATTGCTTCAGATAAATCAAAATGTTTTACGAAACAAAAAGAACTAATGGAAGCAATAAATAAATATAATTCAGAAAATGGAACGCCAATGGACAAGCCCGATTATTACGAGCTTGAAAGGGAAAAGTATATTAAAAGCAGTTGGCCTTACACCATGAAATCTTTTACTCTGTGTGACATATGCTGTGAGGGCAATCTTACCAAAGGTGGTTATATATATTGTAAATACCATGGTTCGGCTTTTAATGACTTGAAGAATCCGGAACCACGTAAGGAAGAAGACATTGAGTATGATGAACCAATAGCTGCTGGTTCTTCTGATGAAAAGAAGCCGGAATCAATACTTCTGAATGCGAAGGACAAAGCTATTGCTTATGCAAAGAAGCTTTATAAGAATTTGCCAAAGGAATGGAAAAAAGCCGAGCATAAGGCTGCTGACGGAACCATTCATTTTATGTTGAATTATAAAGAAGAGGGTAATTGTATCAGTGGAAGAATCAAGGATGATGAATGGATTCTTGATGAAATTACAGGAAAAGCTTTATTCCTTACAGAGGCTATTCTTGGTGAACCTGTAATTGGTATGAGCAAGACTATGATAGATTATCTTACATGCTTAAAGGAAGCTGAATCTGATAAGCATGTCAGTTATACTGATTATATGTATGAACTGGAATCAATGAAGGGTTATCATACAGAATTCTTTATTTCTAATCGTGAAGATGAAGTCTTTATGTGGTGCGTAGAATTGAAGCCAGAAAATAAGGATAAGACTACTAGTTCACTGGAAATGATGTGCATGTTAAAGATGTATTTGGATAGCTATTACCGTATGTTTAGCAGATATCCTCATCTTGGCACAGAAGACAGGGATTTCGACAGCACTGCCTACAATGCTGAAGAGATACTGAATTGGACTGATGCTAATAAGAATGTTTTGACAAACAATCAATATAATCCTGATTTTGGAATCAACAATTATATAAGACGGTATCGTAGCCCGATTATTGATTGTGAACCTTCTAAAGTAATGTGTGACAAATGGAACAACAAAATCCAGTATATTGCTGAAGGTAATAATCTCTGGCTGTGGTCCTATGGCCCAGATGGCCAGGCAGCGGGAAAAACTATAGCAGAAGCCCAGAACAATGCTGCTTCTGACGATATAATTATCTCCGTATACACCTTCAAGAAACCACTACATTAATATTAGGGTGCTGCTCAGCGCAGGCTGGGTGCTATTACTTAATGCACTATTCATAATGCATAATTGAATGTGTTGGTCTAGTGCTGCTTGGCGGTTGTTTGGCAGACTAACCCAATTGAAAATTGAGAATTGAGGATGGAGAATGAATTATTTTGGTTTAACTGCTTAAATCCACGTTTCTGCCAAGAATCGAAACTTGGTAGAAATTAACAAAAAGCAGCAGTAAACAACACAAATAATTCTCAATCCTCCATTCTCAATTCTCCATTAAGTAATGGGCACCGACCTGGTCTAAGCAGCAGAACTAAAACAAAAAATTGTGCATTGTGAATCAAAGAATAAGCACCGCCCTGGTTGAGCAGCAGCAACCCCGAACAAAAAAATTATGCATTATGAATTAATATTGCAACATACTTTATACTTGCTAGGTATAAAATAACGTCCTGCTTTAAGCTTCAAGCTTCAGGCTTCCAGCTTCCAGCTTCCAGCTTCCAGGGGCCTGCTTTCTCGGCTAAAAGCTAATAGCTAAGAGCCAAAAGCCTATTGCAACAAACCTTATACATACTTGGTATAGAAGTGTAGCTAGTAAAGCTTTAAGCTTCAAGCTATAAGCTCCAAGCTTCAAGCTTCAGGCTTCCAGCTTCCAGCTTCCAGGGGCCTGCTTTCTCGGCCAAAAGCTAATAGCTAATAGCCAAAAGCCTATTGCAACAAACCTTATACATACTTGGTATAGAAGTGTAGCTAGTAAAGCTTTAAGCTTTAAG
>JAZUDR010000364.1:0-3183 GCA_045639725.1 Candidatus Avigastranaerophilus sp.
TGAATACCATGACAACTGGCGCAATCAAGCTGATCTAGAAAATTTGTCAGAAGCTTCATATCCATCAAAAACAAAACGCATAAGTAAAATCAATATTTATCGCGGAATAAAGAATCCCAATATTGATTTTTCAAAGATTGAGTCTGTTTGCGAGAAATGTAAGATAAAATGGACTATAGTCGGAACCAGATTGAATATTATGCTTACCTCCAACTCACCAAAGGACTTGGCCGAAGATTTTGAAAAAGTTGACGCCATAGCCAAACAAATTATCGAAGCGTCAAAAGAATCTTAAAACTTCTGATTACTTAATTTTTTCTCTCAGTTTTTCACCAAGCCACACACCTGGTATCGCAGTAAAAAACTGAACACCAAGCACAGGCAGGACAACCCAGTAAGCCAAATTTTCTGGAACGAAATAATTAATAACCAGCCAACCTATCCCACCAATAATAATTGCTTTAATCAAGGATGGCATTACACATCTAAGCCAGAATTTTTTGCTTTTGAATTTATTATACAAAACAACTAAGGCAATATTTCCCAAAGCAATTACCGGAAGAACAGGATACATAGGCGCAATAACATGCCCCGTAACAATTCCGACCAATGGGCTTAGAATGCAAAGAATAAAAGAATAATTAATTCCAGCATATATCGTTACAAATATAAAAACTGCATTAACAATAATTCCGGTAATGATATTTGGCATATTAATCATCTGCAGTGCAAGAATAATAGCCAGCATAACCCCGTTCAAGGCTAAGTGTTTTATTTTTAATCTTTTTTCTTCGGTGTCCATACTTCTACCCTTTTATCACAACATTACCGCTTATTCAAGAGAAACTAACCCTTACTATTTTTATCCTTAGACAGCATCTTGAAAATTTACATTTCTTTACATTATTTTTTGTCCAATTTTCCGTTTTCAAATGATTACTATATAGGAGAATGGAAAAACACATCTCCTACATTTTATTTAAAGGAGACATTTTATGGATTCTAAGCAGGTTCTAAAAGAGTATTTTGGTTATGATTATTTCAGAAAAGGCCAAGAAAGCATTATCAATGCAATCTTGGCGAAACAGGATACACTAGCGGTTATGCCAACAGGAGCCGGGAAATCTATTTGCTATCAAGTTCCAGCTTTATTACTTCCTGGCATTACCATAGTTATCTCACCATTAATTTCTTTAATGCAAGATCAAGTAAAAGCACTTAACGATGCTGGTATTCAAGCTACTTTTATTAATTCTTTTTTAAAAGACACTGAAATATCTGAAATACTAGAAAAAGCCGAAAAAGGAGCTTATAAATTAATCTATATAGCCCCTGAACGGCTCGAAAGCCACAAATTCATGAGTTTTGCCACTAACTCAAATATTTCCATGATAACAATAGATGAAGCTCATTGTATTTCACAATGGGGGCAGGATTTCAGGCCCAGCTATCTAAAGATACTAAGCTTTATAAAACAGCTTTCCTATAGACCCATCATTAGTGCCTTTACAGCTACAGCCACAGAAGAAGTAAGGAATGACATCGCATGTGTATTAAATCTCGAAAAGCCATTTATTTACATAGGAAGCTTTGACAGACCTAATCTTTTTTTCAAAGTTGAATCAAAATCTGATAAAAACAGATTTATTATTGACTACATTTCTAAGCATAAAAACGAAAGCGGCATAATATATTGCTCCACAAGAAAAACTGTTGAAGGTCTTCATGAGTTACTTGCTAATCAAGGCTTAAATGTAACCATGTATCATGCGGGATTAGAAAGTAACACACGCAAGAACAACCAGAATGATTTCATATATGATAAAAGCCAGGTAATTATAGCTACAAACGCATTTGGAATGGGTATTGATAAAAGCAATGTCAGGTTTGTCATACATTACAATATGCCACAGAGTATGGAGAATTTTTACCAGGAAGCTGGTCGAGCAGGCCGTGACGGAGAAAAATCAGAATGTATTCTTTTGTTTTCATCCAAAGATGTAAATACCTGTAACTATCTATTAAATCATAAGAATTTTGATAATATTCCCAGCGAAGATGTTGAATTAATAAAAGAAAGAGACCAACTCAGATTAAAAGCAATGGTGAGGTATTGCAAAACCAAAGGCTGTTTAAGAAACTACATACTGGACTATTTTGGTGAAGACAGAGATACGCCTTGTAAAAACTGCAATAATTGCCAAAACAATCAAAATAAAAATGAATCTCAACAACAGCACCAGGCAAGCAACGATATAAAAAGCCAACTAACCAATAAAGGTCTGGAACTATTTGAAAATCTTAGACAACTTCGACTTTCGATGGCAAAGCAGAGTGCTATTCCCCCATATATTATATTCAGCGACAGAACTCTTGCAGATATGTGCATGAAGCTTCCACAAACAGAAGAAGAAATGCTTAATGTTACAGGCGTTGGTAAGGTTAAATTTGCCAAATACGGAATAAACTTCATAGAAGTTATAACAGAATTCTCATCAAAAAATCCAAATACAGAAACCTTCATTATCCAAGAGAGTTCCCAAAGTGAGAATTCTTTGGAAGAAACTCTTATTAATGAAGCCTACGAAAGATTTTTTGCTTCAAAGCACATCTGCAAATACCGAGACGAATGCGAAGACGACGATAATTGCGAAAATGGCCTTGATGACAGCTTCCTATATCTTGATGATCTTCAGGCTGAGCTTGTCAGTATTGTTTCCATGTCTCGCAATTCGTTACCTATTCGTCCACATGCTAGGTAATTACTAATTTACAAAATAAAAAAAATAAATAATAAAATAATCGTTAACAAAACAACACTTTTTCCGAATATAGTGATGGATTTGTTTGCCTCCTTATTTTTCGGGCCGGGAAAATTTTCTCGGCTTTCTTTGTTTTAGCAAACAATGTAAATAAAATGATAATTTATGTAAATTGTTAAGATTATATGCCGATTACTCACTAGACGAATAGTCAAAACACTTGGAGGTATTTATGGATTTTGAATATATTAAGAATTATGTAACAAACTTCAACTTAGTTAAAGCAAACTTCATGGAAGTTTTGAAGGATTGTTTTGTTTTCGACGGTAAATTAAATAGAACCAAGTTCTGGACCTATGCATTTGGTCTATCAATTGCATCTTGCATATTAGCTTGTATTCCTGTTATCAATGTAATTGCT
>JAZUDR010000365.1:0-7366 GCA_045639725.1 Candidatus Avigastranaerophilus sp.
GCTAGCTGAATTTACCAGGTCTGTCCCCTGGGCCATAGTTGCATTTTCAGCCAAGCCAATAAGAATCAAGCCAAACGCACAAACTAAAACATATTTAGATTTCATAAATAGCACCTTGCTGTGAATGATTATATTTCATTATACCTTATTTTTAAAATTTTGTTTAAAAAATATAATGAATGAGGCCTTTTTGAACAGCCAGGATTTGGGATTGTGCATGCAACGAAGTTGCCATCGAGCTTGCTTGCAAGCCATCGACGGCGACAGCCGACCTCTAGCACGAAGTGCCATCGAAACGGAATCAGTGAAGCTTCGATGACACCTGCGGTGTTCGATGTGCCTGAAGTCTAGATGACAGCTACGCTGTTCGATGTGCTGCAAAGCAGCGAGGACAAAGCACCAACCATCTAAAACCGAGATTAAAAAGAATGGCCTGCTATCGGCTGTTCGGCCTGCTCCATCCGTCTTTTATCCTTGTTATCCGTTGCTTTTTTATCAGAAAGCTACTTCTTCCCCTTCATCGAAACCGTAATCATCGTCCCCGAAGTTACCATCGCCATAGCTTCCTGCCTGAGTCGGATCATAGCCAGAATCTTCCTCTTCATCTGAAGAACCGGAATCATCAGAAAATGATTCATCTGAGCTATCACTTTCCAAATCAGAGTCTTCAACGTAGGTATCTGGTCTCAGCATATCCGTATCATCTGAAGAATCAGAATCACTGGAAGTTCCAGTATCCCAATCGAAGTTATCATCTTCGTCATCACCGAAAGAAGACGGAATATTGGTTTCTGTGGATTCTTCATCAAGATTGATGCTTGAACTCAAATCTTCTTCGTCTTCCATTTCGCTCGGAGTGTTAGTAGATTCAGAGAAGCCATTGTCATTATCAAAGGTTGTGTCATTGTTAAATGAATTATCTTCAAATGAAACAGAAGAAGCATCGCCGAAATCATCTGCAGAACCTGGATAATTAATATCTGTAGCAAATCCGCCATCCGGCACACCGCCAGCAGCTTCAATACGTGGCAGAGTCAGAGAACGGACCATGTTTTCTCTGATATTTGTCATATGCTTCATAATCTGAAGAGTGCTGTGATAGAAATTCAAAACAACAAGCTTCTTTCCAAGAGGAATAAGAACCATGTGACAATAGAGCAATCTATTACCCTGAGTAAAGTGGAACAAAATGTTACCAATTTCTACACCAGCAATATCAGCCTTCCACTGGTCGTAAAGCCTTGGATTAAAAGGCATCAAGGTTTCTTTTATAGATTTACCGACCTGTGCAAGAGTCTGAGGTGTATCATAATTAGCTGCCTGAACATGAAGCAAAAACTGACCGTTAAGTGCTGTCAAAGTTGCCAACAAAGTCGAGCTGACATTTTCATGTAATTCATAAGTGCTGGGAACAAGCATGCTAAACTCATATTCCCTGTTGCGAAGTGGTCTATTGCCTTTGAGAGGAGCATAATACGGTCTCAAGGTTTCAAGATACTTACTTGCGCTAACATTCTGGATGCTATCTCTAAAAGTCTGAGTAAGTCTCTGATTGTTCAAAACATAATCATATACATACCAGCGGCCCTTTGTGTAGCAGCAGAAAACCTGAAAGTCAAAGCGGCCTCTGTTTGTGTCTAGTCTGATAACAACCTTACTCTGAACCTTACCATGATAACGTGGGTCAGAATAATCAACCTTTGCACCAGCAGCGACACGATTCATTACCTTTGATAAGAATCTGAATTCACTACGATGAGTCTGAATCTGGTATGCAAGAAGTTCTCTTCTTTCTTCTAATTCAAGACGATTTAAACCACCGCCGTAGAGAAGCTTTAAGAAGGTTTCTACACTAAAGTTGGAAAGACAGACATCGTAATTCCCCTCCATAAGGGCACCCATAAACTGGTATACCATTGGAATAGGAGAAGGAAGTTCCGTCTTAGCACCGGGTGGTTCTGGTATGTCAGCCAGCAGCCCATGTGGATCATTAGGAATTTGGGCTACCGAAACCGTTGCCATTGGAACGATCATCAGAAAAACCAAGAAAACTTTTGTCAGCACTTTTTTGTTTAGCATATATTTACCTTAAAACAGACAATAAATTTTGTCAAGGTAAGTAGGAATTATTGCAACGGATAATATCGGTCTTGAAATAGAAGCCTGTTTTTGATAAAATAATTTGCATATAATAGATACATTATTTTCGGAGACAAACAGTGCATATCAGCAAAATTAGAAACAGACTGCTAACTGCTGCTATGTTTTGCTGCCTTTCAACGAATTATTGCATTGCAGCAGACACACCAGAGCAAACTGAACAATATAAATACGCAATGGGTTTAATAAACCACCAGCTTTACGAAGAAGCCGCCAAGGTTCTTTCCAATATACTTTCTGAGCCTAAGGTATTTTCAAAGAGTGACGAAGCTGTTTTCTGGCTTGGACAATGTGAATATAGTCAGAAAAATTATGTTAAAGCCGCTGGTTACTACCAGAAGCTTCTGAAGGATTATCCTGCATCTCAGTATAGAGACAAAGCCGCCTATGGTCTTGGCTGGTCACATACCTGCGACAACAACCCAAAATCTGCGGCAGAAGCCTTTGCTAAGGTTTCCAAAAAAGACATCAGTCTGTGGAAGGATGCTCGATTAAAGCGCGGTTACATCATGGTCAAATATAAAATGGATACTGACCAGATGATAAAGAATTATGAAGAACTGCTTGCAGAACCAAGTTTAACTGAGGCTCAGAAACATGAATGTAATCTTCAGATTGGCTTAGGCAAATACAATCAGAGCATTTACAAACAGGCTCTCACATATTTAAACGAAGCAATGAAGAGTGCTCCGGAAGACAAGAAACAGACAATCGGCTTTTACATTTCCGAATCTTATTTCAGACTTAAGGATTATAAGTTGGCTTCTTCTGAATATGCCAAGACAATTGCTTTCGGTCCGGAAACTCCAGTGGGCCAGAAGTGTGCTTATTCACTTGGCTGGTGCCATATCCGTCTCGAACAATCAGACAAGGCACTTGAATTATTCGTAAAGCAGGCTGACAATCCCAAGTCCGTTGTAGCTAAGGAATGCGCTCAGAATGCCATAGACATCCTGATGAACTGCCATCGCTACACAGATGCAATCAACTATATCGATAAATATATCTCCTATTTTTCAGGAGCCGAAAAGGAAAGTCTCCTTTATATCAAAGCTCTTGCACTTTCACGTCTAGGCGAAAACGAAAAAAGCCTGAAGGCCTTTGCTGATTTCCAAAAGGAATTTCCCAACAGTGCCAAACGCGATGAAGCCATTTACCAGACTGGTCTTATCCAGATTTCAATGAGCCATTTCGGCGATGCAATCAAAACCTTCGAACGTGTTTCCGGAGAAAAAACCGACACCGAAATCCGCGAAAAAGCTATTTATCGTATTGGTGAATGCTATTTCAACCTCGCCAATATCACAGAAGCCGGTAACGCTTTCAATAAAGTCATAAAGCTGTTTCCAAATGGCAAAACCAAGATTGACGCTCTTTATCAGATTGGGGAACTTGCATACATGCAGGGTAGCTATGCCGATGCTCTTACAGCATTCGAAGCCATTGCAACCAACAAGAATGAACTGTCTTCACAGGCAACCTTCCGTTGTGGCGAAGTGCTCATGAAGGCAGGCAATTATAAAGACGCCATTGAAAAGTTCAAGGAATACAGAACCAAAGAACCTAAGGGAAAGCTTGCAGAAGATTCTCTTTATAAGATTGGCCTTTGCTGGCAGGAATTGAAGGACCAGGCTCAGGCTTTGGCTGCTTTTTCACAGCTAATGAATGCTCAAGGCTATTTCCGTCAGGAAGCCAGATTTAATATTGCTGAAATTGCTAGAGGCGTTAATAATTACACACTTGCAATCCAGCATTACAAAGCAATTATATCAGAAGAACCCAAACACCCTCTCGCCGCAGCCGCTAAGCGCGCAACTGGTATTTGTCTTTACGCAATGCAGGACTATGATGGTGCTAAGGAAACCTTCTCACAGATTTTAAAGGATTATCCATCAACTGATCAGGTAATTCCAGAAACCAGACTCTGGCTTGGTCGAACCATGATAGCCGCCAATGACTTAGACAACGGTGTTCTTGAATTACTCAAGGTTCCAGTAATGTATCCAAAATGCTCATATATTGCTGATGCATACACAGAAGCTGCTAGAGCATACAATAAACTCAATAAGGCAGACAAAGCCCGTAAGATGTATGATGCGGTTCTTAAATCGAACCCAACAGCAGAACAACGCAAAGAAGCCGAGGCTTTTATAAAATCAAAGAAATAAGTCCTGATAAATGAAACAACTTAAGATAATACTAGCAATCGTATCTTTTTCTATCTTACTAGCATTACCATTACATGCAGATAGTAACTACATAAATTCTCCAAGAATCATAAGAGTTGGTCTTGACCTTATGGCTAATTCCAAGAGTGTTAAAATGACCTCATCTAATGGTGTTTTTGAGATATTTAATATAAACCAGAAAAAAACATTATTTAATGGCAAAGCTTCAGAAATAACTCTTACAGCCAAAAAAGGCGGATTAATAAGTCTTACAATAAATGGTAATACAATTGTTTCAAGCAATTCAATAAGTGTTACAAACACTTTCGGCCCGAGAAATCCTAACAATACTATTACCGTAGACCCATCTCACAGAAAGCCTATCACCTATCGAGGAAGCTTTGAAATCACATGTTTTGGCTCCGAACTTTCTTTTATAAACATTGTTGATATTGAAGATTATCTGAGATCAGTTGTTCCGTCTGAAATTTCTACAAGAGCACCCAAAGCAGCACAGCAGGCTCAGGCTATTGCTGCAAGAACATACGCTATCAGAAATCTTTACAGACATAGTAAAAAAGATGATTATAACATCTGTGACACGGTTCACTGCCAGGCATATTTTGGTATAGCCAAAGAACATGAAGCTGCGAATCAGGCAATTAAAGCCACAGAAGGCCAGATACTTGTCTACGATGACAGTCCTGCAAATACAGTTTACCATTCAAATTGCGGTGGCTACATTATTAGCAGCCAGGCAGCCTGGGGCGGAAAAGGCGTTCCCTACCTTATCGGCCATTTCGATGGTCTGAAGGGACACAAAACTTTCTGCGAATATGGAAAAGATTTCTTATCAAGAAATCCAAGTCTTACATTGCCAACAAAGTCTAAGAAATTGATTATTGGCAAAATCGGTGATTATTCTAAGAAGAAGCTTCACAGTAATTTTGGCCATCGCGTTGGGATGTGTCAAGATGGCGCTATAGGTATGGCTGCCATTGGTTATAGCTGTGGAAACATACTTGGTTTCTATTACCCAAGAACCAAAATAGTTACTTTGAAATATGCTAAGCAAAAGAATAATGAAAACTTCGCCCCGACAAAGGTTATTACTGTTGCTCAAGCGAAAGCCAAGGAAACAGAAAACAAACTGCCCAAACCAATTCTGCCTGTTGAAGTTCCGCCAACCGATAAATTAGCCTCTCCAACAACCCAAATAGCTTCGACAGGTAGTGAAATAAAAGAAGTTAAACCTACTACAGCCTCTGAAAGCGAAGAAATATCAGACAATGAAGTTGACGACCTTGAAATTGAAAAGGAATCACTTAACAGCATAAAAGACGTCATAAAAGAAATCAGTGAAATAAAACCAAATTCCACTTCAGAAGCAATAAGAAAAGTCTACTGGCGTCCATTAGGACCTCAGTCTTTAGAAAATAAAAAGCCTCAGAACAACAGAAGAGACAGAAGGCGCAGAAGAAGATGATTACAGAAATTCAATTAGAAAATTTCCTGTTCATGCAAAAGGCAGAATTAAGCTTTTCAAAGGGCTTAAATGTAATAACAGGTGAAACCGGTGCAGGTAAAAGTGTTCTTCTTGAAGCAGTAAAGCTTTTGCTTGGCAAAAAATCACGTTCAGGCATAGTCCTTAAAGGCCATAACGCTGCAAAGATACAGGCTGAATTCGACATAAAGGGGCAGACGGCATTACAGCAGCATCTTGAAGATGCTGGTTTCGCAAATGAAGATGAGCCAGATACTTTATGTATCACCAGAACCTTCAAGGAAGAAGGCACAGGCCGTGTCCTGGTAAACGGTTTAATGACCACTGCTGCTCTTCTGAAGGATATAGGTCCTTATTTAATGGAAATTCATGGTCAGAATGAACATCAGACTCTTCTAGACCCTGAAACCCAGCGTGAGCTTCTAGACAGAACTGGCGGAGCAGTTCTAAGAGAAAAACTCGATAAATTAAAAGAAATCTATAAAGCAAGAAAGTCTATCCAAGACAAGCTTGAAGAACTTGAAAACCAGAGTCAGCATGCAGCAGAACGTATTGAGGAACTTGAAGCAATAAAGAAAGACCTTGAAGATCTGAATCTTTGTGACCCAAATGAAGAAGATGAGCTTAGAGAAACTCATAAAAAGCTTTCTAATTCAGAACAGATAATAAACGCTTTACAGGGCAGTCTAGCCTGCTTTGCAGGTTCAGATGAAATAGCAGGTGCTACAATGCTCGCCTACAGAGCATCAGAACAGCTTCGAAAGGTTGCCGACTATGACAGCAGCTTGAACGAATACTACAACAGAGCAACGAACCTCTATTATGATTTAAAGTCCCTTGAAGCTGATGTTGAAGCAACTGCTGAAGATTCTGACCTTGATCCTGAAAAGCTATATGAAGTTCAATCCAGATTAGCTGACATCCAAAGAATCTGCCGAAAGTATACAACAGATTTTGCTGGCTTATTTGAGCTTCAAACAAAATGTGATGAAGAATTATCAGAACTCACAGAACCAGATTCCAGCCGTAAAAAGCTACAGCAGGAACTGGCTGCCGTAGAAAAAGAATTTAATGCAATAGTAGCAGAAGTAAGCTCAGACCGCAAAAAATTAGCTCAGGAGTTAAATAAAAGCGTTTCAGCAGAAATGGCCCATCTTGGCTTTAATTCAGCTATTTTCGAAGCCAGACTAATACCAATTGAAGCGGGTTCCCACGGTGGTGAAGATGTTGAATTCTTCGTTTCACTGAACCCAGGCGCTCCTGGCGGCCCATTGAGAAAGATTGCTTCGGGTGGTGAATTGTCACGTGTTGCTCTTTCTATCAAAAAGGTTCTTGCAACCAGTGACGAACTGCCAACTCTAGTATTCGACGAAATAGACACAGGTATCGGCGGGAAAACAGCAGAATCAGTTGCAGACAGCCTAAGAAGCCTTGGTCAGCAAAAACAGGTTTTATTGGTAACTCATCTTCACCAGATTGCCAAAGAAGGAACTCATCATTTCACTGTTACCAAAACTGTTAACGGTGACCAGAC